>NZ_CATKQQ010000065.1:0-575 GCF_949767605.1 Pseudomonas sp. IT-P218 | reverse complement strand
GCCATTTCATTGGGTATAAGTACTGCATCCGGGATTGCGGCCGGATTTACTGAAAATGGAGTGCAAACAAGTATGGTTTTTGTTTCTGCGGTTTCGCTTTTGTTCGCGGGAGCAACTGGGAGTTTAGCTTTTCTGGACAGGAAGAACGGTCCCAGAGCCACTCGGTATGCACTAGCTTCGAATCCTGCGAGCCCGGACGCTTTCAACAGTCAAGCTTTCGCTATGACTCTCGGTAATTCGCAACCAGCCCAGAGTCGTGGGGGTCGACTTGATAGCCTCTTACAAACATTCCCTCTTGAACTGCAAGAAGAAGTCAGCACGTTTTTTAGTTATCGTAGTTTGCCGACAGACGGAGCAAGCGTAACTGGTATCCATTCACAGTTTGGAGTTCGAAGTAACGCAAGTACATCGTCGCCGCTATCGACCAATGAAGTGGCTTCAAGTATTCGCCGCCGTCCCTAGCCGCCATTCAGGCGGGCATTGGCAACCACAACCGGAACCGAGCCCCGCCCAGGGGCGAGGCCTGGACCGTCAACAGCGCCTACTGCGCTCGGCGGCTGATTGCCAGCCCCAGT
>NZ_CATKQQ010000064.1:0-608 GCF_949767605.1 Pseudomonas sp. IT-P218 | reverse complement strand
TTTTATACGGAACAAGAGTACACGGAGCGTTTAACGGCTTATGTTCATCAGGTCATGCGCGGCCTTGATGAGGACTTGCAGCGTTTTGCGGGTACTACACCAGTTTGCGTTCGTATAAGGCATAACCAGGAAGTTAGCGACGAAAGGATCTTGTCGCTTTGGCGTGAATGCCTAGGTGAGGTGCTGGTTGTGGAACATGTGTGGTTGGCGAACCAGGACGACGGTTTGCTTTGGCTGGATACCTGGCTCGACGACCCCTCGCCGTGTCCGTTGATGCTGTCGCTTGAGCTCAATTTTTTTCAACAGCCTACCGCCGAACAGGCCGAGTCTGTTTTTGTCCTGTTGCTTGCACAACCTGAATGGTGCGCCAGGGAAAACCTTGCGCCGGCATCTTGGGTACACCGACCGGTTTCCATGACCGGGCAGGCCGAGTCCTTACAGGACGTACTCCTTTGGGGTCGCGTTCAGGAAGACAACTCGCCGCTGTTTGCCTGGCAGACACAAGTGCCTTCCGATCATTTGTGCCAGGTGAGCATTGCAATGAGCGCTGCCGGGCACCCGCTAAATGTTGAAAGGAGCCAGTCACTGGACCATTCGCTTGGATTGCC
>NZ_CATKQQ010000063.1:0-629 GCF_949767605.1 Pseudomonas sp. IT-P218 | reverse complement strand
TCGCTGGCAAGCCAGCTCCTACAGGTTTTGCGCAGGTAAGTTGAATTGGTGGCGTCACGCAAATCCGTAGGAGCCGGCTTGCTGGCGATGCGATGGTGGCCGTGACGCCGCCTTCGCTGGCAAGCCAGCTCCTACAGGGTTTGCGCAGGTAAGTTGAATTGGTGGCGTCACGCAAATCCGTAGGAGCCGGCTTGCTGGCGATGCGATGGTGGCCGTGATGCCGCCTTCGCTGGCAAGCCAGCTCCTACAGGTTTTGCGCAGGTAAGTTGAATTGGTGGCGTCACGCAAATCCGTAGGAGCCGGCTTGCTGGCGATGCGATGGTGGCCGTTATGCCGCCATCGCTGGCAAGCCAGCTCCTACAGGTTTCGCGCAGATAAGTTGAATTTGTGGCGTGACACCGATCTGTAGGAGCCGGCTTGAACTGGCGATGCGATGGTGAAGCTGACGCCGCCATCGCTGGCAAGCCAGCTCCTACAGGGTTTGCGGGGTATGTTGAATTTGTGGCGTGACACTGATCTGTAGGAGCCGGCTTGCTGGCGATGCGATGGTGAAGCTGACGCCGCCATTGCTGGCAAGCCAGCTCCTATGTATGGACTCGCCCCCACTGTCTACCCGCTTTTAAAAAACC
>NZ_CATKQQ010000062.1:0-658 GCF_949767605.1 Pseudomonas sp. IT-P218 | reverse complement strand
ACTGGGGCTGGCAATCAGCCGCCGAGCGCAGTAGGCGCTGTTGACGGTCCAGGCCTCGCCACTGGGCGGGGCTCTGTTCCGGTTGTGATTGCCGATGCCCGCCTGATTGGGAGCTAGATACGCCAGCGAATATTTGAAGCCACTTCATTGGTCGATAGCGGCGGCGATGTACTTGCGTTACTTCGTGTGCTTCGCGTTGGCGGAAGAAATCCAAAGCGTGAACGGATATCAGTTACGCTTGCTCCGTCTGGCGGATAACTACGTAAAGTAAAATGCATGCCCATTTCATGTCGCTGTTCAGGAGGGAATATTTCTAAGAGGCTACTAAACCGACCCCCACGACTCTGGGCTGGTTGCGAATTACCGAGACTTATAGCGAAAGCTCGACTGTTGAAAGCGTTCACGCTCTCAGGATCCAAAGCTAGTGGATACCGAGTGGCTCTGGGGCCGTTCTTCCTGTCCAAAAAAGCTAAACCCCCGAACATTCCCGCAGTGAAAAGCGTAGCCGCAGAAAGTGTCAGCATAGCTACTCTCAAGTCACCTTCAGTAAATCCAGCCGCAATCCCGGATGCAGTACTTATACCCAATGAAATGGCGGTCACAACCAGCCTGACAGGCACATGCCCAGTCGGATCACTGAGGTTAACCGGATCCCCTG
>NZ_CATKQQ010000061.1:0-661 GCF_949767605.1 Pseudomonas sp. IT-P218 | reverse complement strand
GCCGAGCGGCGCCGGGGTCTCGCCAGGGCTGTGGCACGGCCTGTCGCCGACGCTCTGGCAGTTCTATGGCGAGCAACTGGCTTCCCACCCGGACTGGCGCATTGCGGCCGACCCCAAGCTGGTGGCCCAGCTTCGTCAGCTGCTGCTCGGCCAGTTGGGCCAGCGCAATGCCGAAGCCAGCCTGTATAAAACCGTCCTCGATGAGGCCGCCAACCATTACCCAGCGTTGAACCTGCAACAGATGGTTGGCGACACCGAGGCACGGGCGCTGTTCGTCAGCACGGCCAACGTGCCGGGGGTGTTCACCCGCCAGGCCTGGGAGGGCCAGGTGCGCCCGGCGATCGACGCCATCGCCGAGGGGCGGCGTGAGGAAATCGACTGGGTGCTCAGCGACCAGCCCGGCGACATCGCCGCCGAGCTGACCCCGGACATGCTGCGCGAACGCCTGACCCGGCGCTACTTCCAGGACTACGCCAGTGCTTGGCTGAAGTTCCTCAACCGCGTGCGCTGGCAGCCGGCCAACAGCCTGGGGGAGGTGATCGACCAGTTGACCCTGATGAGCGACGTGCGCCAGTCGCCGCTGATCGCCCTGATGAACACTCTGGCTTATCAGGGGCAAGCCGGCACTCGGACCCAGGCGTTGGCCGATTCGCTGATCAGC
>NZ_CATKQQ010000060.1:0-661 GCF_949767605.1 Pseudomonas sp. IT-P218 | reverse complement strand
ACCGAGCGGCGCCGGGGTTTCGCCGGGGCTGTGGCACGGCCTGTCGCCGACGCTCTGGCAGTTCTATGGCGAGCAACTGGCTTCCCACCCGGACTGGCGCATTGCGGCCGACCCCAAGCTGGTGGCCCAGGTTCGTCAGCTGCTGCTCGGCCAGTTGGGTCAGCGCAATGCCGAAGCCAGCCTGTATAAAACCGTCCTCGATGAGGCCGCCAACCATTACCCGGCGTTGAACCTGCAACAGATGGTCGGCGACACCGAAGCACGGGCGCTGTTCGTCAGCCAGGCCAGCGTGCCAGGTGTATTCACCCGTCAGGCCTGGGAGGGCCAGGTGCGCCCGGCCATCGACGCCATCGCCGA
This sequence comes from Pseudomonas sp. IT-P218, assembly GCF_949767605.1. NCBI lineage: Bacteria > Pseudomonadati > Pseudomonadota > Gammaproteobacteria > Pseudomonadales > Pseudomonadaceae > Pseudomonas > Pseudomonas sp. IT-P218. The sequence goes on along the minus strand of NZ_CATKQQ010000060.1, from coordinate 304 downwards.
GGCGCGGCGCGAGGAGATCGACTGGGTGCTCAGCGACCAGCCCGGTGACATCGCCGCCGAGCTGACCCCGGACATGCTGCGCGAACGCCTGACCCGGCGCTACTTTCAGGACTACGCCAGCGCCTGGCTGAAGTTCCTCAACCGCGTGCGCTGGCAGCCGGCCAACAGCCTGGGCGAGGTGATCGACCAGTTGACCCTGATGAGCGACGTGCGCCAGTCGCCGCTGATCGCCCTGATGAACACTCTGGCTTATCAGGGGCAGGCCGGCACACGCACCCAGGCGTTGGCCGACTCGCTGATCAGT
>NZ_CATKQQ010000059.1:0-736 GCF_949767605.1 Pseudomonas sp. IT-P218 | reverse complement strand
CAGACTCCTTTACGCATTTAACATCGGTAGAACTGTAAAACCTGACAGTAGCCACCCTGGCCGTTTGAGCGTTTCATTGTTCCCTCGCAGTCAGCGGGGCGCATTGGCGACTGGGGCAGGCAATCAGCCGCCGAGCGCTGGTGGCGCGGGGGTGGGGCACAGTTCCGGTTGTGGTTGCCGACGCCCGACTGAACCGCTATCGACTTCCATTGCGAATAGCTGAAACCGCCGCATTGGTCGATGACGAAGACGGTACGTTTGGGCCACTCCGGGAGCTTCCTGGTGACTGAGTAGGCCTGGCGCTTTGATTGTTCAATGATCCTAGAATGCGATTCGGATCCTCCAACGAGTATGGAGGAGGATAGCCCCTGCCCTCGTAATGAGAACCCGATACAATTGTGTCATAAGCCGGCGGCGCATCTGATTGCGAAGTATTGACTAATGGTGCCCGATTCCTACGCGCAGCGCTGGGGGGCGATGGCTGAACAGTCACAGACAAGGTCCTGTTCAACTGACGGCCTCTGTTGTAGTGCGAGTTAAAACTACCAATCGCAACAACACCCGCAACAGCAGCAACAACCGCGAGCCCCACCTGCAATTCGCCTTCGGTATATACAGCCCCAATCGCGCTTGAAACACCAACAAGGGTGGCAGCGCCGAAAAGCACTAAAGGAACAGGCGAATGCCCAGTCGGATCACTGAGGCTAACGGGATCCCCTGCGACGAACCCATACGT
>NZ_CATKQQ010000058.1:0-752 GCF_949767605.1 Pseudomonas sp. IT-P218 | reverse complement strand
ATCAGCGCGGCGCTTTCATTGAGCTTGATCATGCCTTCGGGATACAGCAGCACATGGCCTTTCTGTGCCGGTTCGTACTGGAATCGGTAGCCAGGGCGCCAGGTCGGGGTCTTGCTGCGATCGAAGCTCATAGGATGATTCCTTTATGCCAGACCCGTTCCCCGGTCACGCTGTGATACGGCGGGCGATTGAGTTCGTAGGCCATGCTCATGGCATCGAGCATGCTCCAAAGAATGTCCAGTTTGAACTGGAGAATTTCCAGCATGCGTTCCTGGCCTTCCCGGGTCTTGTAGTGCTCGAGGGTGATGGCCAGGCCGTGCTCGACATCGCGCCGCGCCTGACCCAGGCGCGTGCGGAAATATTCGTAGCCGGCGGGGTCGATCCATGGGTAATGCTGCGGCCAGCTGTCCAGGCGCGACTGATGGATCTGCGGCGCGAACAGTTCCGTCAGCGAGCTGCTGGCGGCCTCCTGCCAACTGGCCCGGCGGGCGAAGTTGACGTAGGCGTCGACGGCAAAGCGCACGCCGGGCAGCACCAGTTCCTGGGAGCGCAATTGGTCCGGGTCGAGGCCGACGGCCTGGCCCAGGCGCAGCCAGGCTTCGATGCCGCCGTCTTCGCCGGGGGCGCCGTCGTGGTCCAGCAGGCGTTGAATCCACTCGCGGCGGATCTCGCGGTCCGGGCAGTTGGCCAGGATTGCCGCGTCCTTCAGCGGGATGTTCACCTGATAGTAAAAACGGTTGGCGACCCAGCCT
>NZ_CATKQQ010000057.1:0-796 GCF_949767605.1 Pseudomonas sp. IT-P218 | reverse complement strand
ATGTATAAGGCCTATTCGTGGAAGCCGTCTTCGGCTTCTGGCCAAAATTGGAAAAGCTCGTGGTATGCCGATTACATTCAGGCCTCGAAGGCCAGTAGGAGCTTAGGCATCAATCCACGCCGGTCTTACCTGGGGTCAATTTTTTTCAGCAAAGGGTCGGACAGTTGGTACCTCGGTGGCAGAACTCTGTCGCTCAGTGGCTCATCGTTGCCTGCTGGCCATCTCCGGCGTGGCGACGATAAGTCTGGTCATTCTGTAGAAGCACCCAGACGATTCGCAGGTTGCGGTTGGCTAGCCTGATCGCAGCTTCCTTACGACCCAACCGGCTCATCCAGTGCAACAAGCGGCGGTCATCGGGTTGCTGGGAATCAGGTCGTAGTTGTTGCAGCACCGCGTGGGCTCCTTGGATCATCAGGCTGCGTAAATAAGCATCACCTCGCTTGGTCATGTCCCCCAGCCGGATCTTTTCCCCGCTGCTGTGCTGGTCAGGCACCATGCCAAAGTACGCGGCAAACTTGCGGGCATTGGGAAATCGCTCAGGCTTGGTTTCCTTGGCCACCAGGGCCGTGGCTGTGACTGGGCCGATGCCGCGCACAGTCATCAGTCGCTTCGCCGTCATGTCGGCGTTGGCGGCCACTTCCAGGCGTCCCGTCAGTACGCTGATGCGCTCGCCCAAATGGCGCCACTCGGCCAGCAGTTCGTCGATCAGTTCACGCAGCAGGGCCGGCACCGGCTGGGTAGCATCTTCCAGCACCCGCGGAATTTTCTGGCTGATCGCAACATCGCCTTGCGCCAA
>NZ_CATKQQ010000056.1:0-822 GCF_949767605.1 Pseudomonas sp. IT-P218 | reverse complement strand
CGGCCCTCAAGCCGAGCGCCAACCTCACCGACGCCATCGCCAGCAAGCCGGCTCCTACAAAGAATCGAGATCACCGCCAAACCTGTAGGAGCTGGCTTGCCAGCGATCGGCCCTCAAGCCAAGCGCCGACCTCACCGACGCCATCGCCAGCAAGCCGGCTCCTACAAAGAATCGAGATCACCGCCAAACCTGTAGGAGCTGGCTTGCCAGCGATCGGCCCTAAAGCCCTGCACCGACGCCATCGCCAGCAAGCCGGCTCCTACAAAGAATCGAGATCACCGCCAAACCTGTAGGAGCTGGCTTGCCAGCGATCGGCCCTCAAGCCGAGCGCCAACCTCACCGACGCCATCGCCAGCAAGCCGGCCCCTACAAAGAATCGAGTTCACCGCCAAACCTGTAGGAGCTGGCTTGCCAGCGATCGGCCCTCAAGCCGAGCGCCAAACTCACCGACGCCATCGCCAGCAAGCCAGCTCCTACAAATAATCGAGTTCACCGCCAAACCTGTAGGAGCTGGCTTGCCAGCGATCGGCCCTAAAGCCCTGCGCCGACCTCACCGACGCCATCGCCAGCAAGCCGGCTCCTACAAAGAATCGAGATCACCGCCAAACCTGTAGGAGCTGGCTTGCCAGCGATTGGCCCTAAAACCCTGCACCGATCTCACCGACGCCATCGCCAGCAAGCCGGCTCCTACAAATAATCGAGAACCACCAACGAACCTGTAGGAGCTGGCTTGCCAGCGATCGGCCCTCAAGCCAAGCGCCGACCTCACCGACGCCATCGCCAGCAAGCCGGCTCCTACAAAGAATCGAGATCACCGCCAAA
>NZ_CATKQQ010000055.1:0-383034 GCF_949767605.1 Pseudomonas sp. IT-P218 | reverse complement strand
CTTTTTCAACTTCCTCTTGGCCTCGATGAACTGAAGCAACCTGCTGTCAAAACCACGTAACTCATTGTTTACCAAGGAGTTTTCCGTTTCGACTGCGCCGGAAGTGGGGCGAATTATAGGCTTCCAGAATCTGCCGTCAAGCACTGATTTGCTTTATCTATCGTGAGGAACAAAAACACTGCTTATATATAGATGCGCCGGCAGCGTTTGCGCAGTATATTGCTCAACACAAAATATAACACTTCAGCTCCATACCTCGGACGGTGCCTCTCAATGAACGATCAGCCGCGCAGCCTTGCCTCGACCCTGTTTTCGGTCGGCCTGCTATTAATAGCCATGGCATCGATTCAGTCGGGAGCCTCACTGGCCAAAAGCATGTTCCCCATTATCGGCGCCCAGGGCACCACCACCCTGCGCTTGACCTTCGCCAGCGTGATCATGGTGTTGCTGCTGCGCCCATGGCGGGCCAGGCTCACCGCAAAATCACTGCGCACCGTGATTGTCTATGGCATGGCACTGGGCGGGATGAACTTCCTCTTCTATATGTCCCTGCGCTCGGTTCCCCTGGGTATCGCGGTCGCGCTGGAGTTCACCGGGCCATTGGCCGTTGCCATCTACGCTTCACGCCGCGCCATCGACTTCCTGTGGATCGCCCTGGCCGCTGTCGGCCTGCTGCTGTTGATACCGACGGGCGCAACGGCGCAAGGCATTGATCTGCTGGGGGCTGGTTACGCATTGGGGGCAGGTGCCTGCTGGGCGCTGTACATTCTTTTTGGGCAAAAGGCCGGTGCCGACAACGGCGTGCAGACCGCCGCCCTGGGCGTTGTGATTGCCGCACTGTTTGTCGCCCCGATCGGCATTGTGCATGCCGGCGCGGCGCTGTTGACCCCGGCATTGATTCCGATCGCCCTCGGGGTTGCCGTGCTGTCCACGGCCCTCCCCTATACGCTGGAAATGGTCGCCCTCACCCGCATGCCGGCCAGGACCTTCGGCACATTGATGAGCATCGAGCCGGCGGTGGGTGCCTTGTCCGGTCTGTTGTTCCTGCAGGAATTCCTGTCTCTGTCACAGTGGATGGCCATCTTGTGCATCATCCTGGCTTCCGTGGGCGCCACCATGACCATGGGCAGTAACGCCAAGCCCGCCGTTGCAGCCGATTGAGGGGCGGATTTGCATAGACTCTGGTAATTGCCGCGCAATTAGGCCATGTTTAGGCCCGCAACCCAGTGCCAGAAATGGATTTTTTCAGGACAGGGGCCTCAAAACGCTTCATGCGTAAAGCGAACACTGCCAGACCGGGCGATAGATCCGGGAACGCTACAAGGATAGCAATGAAACGAATTTTGATACTGATCGCCGTTCTTGCAGTTGCGGGCTGCGCGGCGACCGCCAAACCCCAGACCAAACACGGCAAGAAAGGAATCCATATCAACTGTTCGGGGCTGTCGTCCTCATGGGACCAGTGCTACTCCAGCGCCGCCCACTCGTGCGCCCCCAAGAGCTACAAGGTCATTGCCAAATCCGGCGACGCCGTTGAAGAACCGGGTGATTATCTGTTCGGGATCAACCCCGCGGGCTACACCAGCCGCAGCATGATCGTCATCTGCAAATAATCTGCAGCCATCCTGTCAGGCCCTCGGGCCTGCCAGCTGGCGGCCAATCTCCTCATGACTGGACTTCAGCACCTTGCGCTGCAGCTCCGGCGTGGCGAGCATTCGCGCCACCACCAGTGCACCGACGCATTGCGACAGAATCGCCCAGGCCAGGCTGTCGCTCTCCAGCACCTGCGCCCAACGCTCCTGAAGCTGGCAGATCCAGTGCTCGGCCTGCTGCCTGATCAGTAGATCCGAGCGGGCAATTTCGGCTCCCAACGCCGGTAATGCACAACCGGTTTCCGGGTGCTCGACGTGGGACATGCTCAGGTAGAGCTTGAGGCAACGCTCGAATTTTTCGCGATCCTTGTCCGCCCCCAGCCGCTCCAGGCTTTGCCGCAGCTCACGCTCGACAATGGATGCGAACAACTCGTCCTTGGACGCGAAGTGACTATAGAACGCCCCGCCACTCAAACCGATGGCCTTCATCAAACCATCGACACCTACCGTGGAAAAACCCGATTGCTTGGCCGACACCGCGCTGCTTTGCAGCAGTTTCTCTCGGGTTTCCAGCTTGTGACTGGCTGAATAACGCATTGTCCTTACCTCTGGTTCGATCATCTTGACGCCTGTCGAATCGTAGCATAACGTTCGTTTAGTTAACGATCGTTTACTAAAGAGGTCCAGGCAATGAATAACAAGAAGGTCGTACTGGTTGTCGGCGCGGGGGACGCCACGGGTGGCGCCATTGCCAAACGCTTTGCACAGGAGGGATTTGTTGCCTGCGTGACCCGGCGCAGCGCGGACAAGCTCCAGCCTCTGGTCGATGCCATCAATGCAGCCGGCTGTGAAGCCCACGGCTTCGCCTGCGATGCCCGCAAGGAAGACGATGTGGTTGCACTGGTCGAGCAGATCGAAAGCGAGATCGGCCCGATCGAAGCGTTCGTGTTCAATATCGGCGCCAACGTGCCTTGCAGCATCCTCGAAGAAACCGCCCGCAAGTATTTCAAGATCTGGGAAATGGCCTGCTTCTCAGGCTTTCTCAATGGCCGGGAAGTGGCCAAGCGCATGGCCACGCGGCAACGGGGCACGATCCTGTTCACCGGCGCCACCGCCGGTTTGCGCGGCGCCGCAGGTTTTGCGGCGTTTGCCGGCGCCAAGCACGGGATCCGTGCGCTGGCACAAAGCATGGCGCGCGAACTGGGGCCGATGAATATTCATGTCGCCCACGTCGTCGTCGACGGCGCCATCGATACCGATTTCATCCGTGACAGTTTCCCCGAGAAGTACGCGACCAAGGATCAGGACGGCATTCTCGACCCCGAACACATCGCAGAGAACTATTGGTACCTGCACAGCCAGCCCCGCGACGCCTGGACCTTCGAAATGGACCTGCGCCCCTGGAGCGAACGCTGGTAACCCCTCCCCTACAACAACAAAAAGAGTGCATCGACCATGAGCAAGATCGTGGAGTTCTATTTCGACCTGGGCAGCCCCGCCACCTACCTGGCGTACACCCAACTACCGAAGATCTGTGAGCAGACCGACAGCCAGCTGATCTACGTGCCCATCCTGCTCGGCGGTGTGTTCAAAGCCACCGGCAACGCTTCCCCGGCGACCATACCTGCCAAGGGTCGCTACATGTTCATAGACCTGGATCGTTACGCCAATCGCTATGGCGTGCCATTGAAAATCAACCCGCACTTCCCGATCAACACACTGGTGCTCATGCGTGCCGTGACAGGTGTGCAGTTGCGCCAAACCGAGCGCTTTGCCGCGTTCATCGATTGCCTCTTCAAGGCACTGTGGATCGATGGTCGCAACCTCAATGATCCGGCCACTGTCGGGGCAGTATTGAGCGAAAACGGTTTCGACCCGGAAGAAATCCTGGCCCTGAGCGCTGACGAAGAGGTCAAGAATGCCCTCAAGGAAACCACTGAAAAAGCCGTGCAACGCGGCGTGTTCGGCGCACCGAGCATGTTTGTCGGTGATCAGCTGTTTTTTGGCCAGGATCGGTTGGATTTTGTCATCGAAGCCCTGAGTTAAAACCCGAGGCCCGGGCGCTGGAGACGGCGCCCGAGCTCAAGTCAATCAGATGGTCGCAGTACGGGTGTTCAACCACTCCAGCGCAGCGCCGTCGAGCAACGGGCTCAAACGCTCGCGCACTTCGGCGTGGTAAGCGTTGAACCACTGCTTTTCTTCCTCGCTCAGCAACGAGGTTTCCAGGCAGCGTGTGTCAATCGGGCACAGCGTCAGGGTTTCGAAACTGAGGAATTCGCCGAATTCGCTGGTGCCTGCCTCGCGGTTCATCGCCAGGTTCTCGATGCGCACACCCCAGCGGCCTGGACGATAGGTGCCGGGTTCGATCGAGGTGATCATGCCTGGCAGCATCGCGGTTTGCGGCGCGGGTGCAGCCTGGTAGGCAATCACCTGCGGACCTTCGTGAACGTTGAGGAAGTAGCCGACGCCGTGACCGGTGCCGTGGCCATAGTCGACGTTTTCCGCCCAGATCGGTGCCCGGGCGATGGCGTCCAGCAGTGGCGACAGGATGCCTTTGGGGAACCGCGCACGGGACAGCGCGATCACGCCCTTGAGCACCCGAGTGCAATCGCGTTTCTGTTCCTGCGTCGGCGTGCCGACCGCGACCATGCGCGTGATGTCGGTGGTACCACCCAGGTACTGGCCGCCGGAATCGATCAGCAACAAGCCGTCACCTTCGATCACCGCGTGCTCTTCTTCGGTGGCGTGGTAATGCGGCATGGCGCCGTTCGCGTTGAAGGCGGCAATGGTGTTGAAGCTCAGCGAAACGTAACCCGGCCGGCGTTCGCGCGCAGCGGTGAGTTTTTCGTCGATAGTCAGTTCGGTAATCCGCTCACGGCCCCAGGCCGATTCGAGCCAGGTGAAGAATTCGCACAGCGCCGCGCCGTCCTGCTCCATGGCCTGGCGGATGTGTTCGGCGTCGGCCAGGCTCTTCTGGGACTTGGCCAGGGTGGTCGGATTCAGGCCTTCGAGCAGTTTGACAGCGCTGTCGAGGTTACCCAGCAGGCCAGCCGTGACCCGCGCCGGGTCGACCAGCAGGCTCGCCCCCGCCGGCACAGCGCGCAGGGCCTCGGCCACTTCGCTGTAATCGCGCAAGGTCACGCCGTCCTGTTCCAGGGCCGCACGCAACGGCGCATCGACCTTGCTCAGCGCCACGAACAGTGTTGCCTGCTGCTGGCTGATCAAGGCGAAGGAAACGAACACCGGGTTGAACGACACATCGCCGCCGCGCAGGTTGAACAGCCAGGCAATGTCATCGAGAGTGGCGATGAAATGCCAGTCGGCACCCCGTGCCTGCAGGGTTTCGCGCAGCTTGGCGAGTTTTTCGCCACGGCTGACGGTAGCCTGTGGCGGCAAGTGCTGATAGATCGGCTCGTTCGGCAGGCTCGGGCGGTCGCTCCAGACTTCGCTCAACAGGTCGATGTCGGTGCGCAGGCGTGCGCCCCGCTCTTCCAGCTTGCTGCCCAATGTGCGCGCGGAAGCCACCGCCATCACCGCGCCATCGACCGCGACCACGCCGCCTTGCGGGGTCTGCTCGGCCAGCCAATCCAGCGGCCCGGGTTGTCCCGGTTGCAGCTTGACCAGCTCGATGCCGCTGCCCTTGAGTTCCTTGCTCGCCTGTTCCCAATAACGGCTGTCGGCCCAGACGCCGGCGAAATCCGCGGTAACGATCAGGGTGCCGACCGAACCGTGGAAACCCGACAACCATTGGCGCCCTTGCCAGTAACCCGGCAGGTATTCGGACAGGTGGGGATCGGCGGACGGCACCAGCAGGGCATGGATGCCCTCCCGGCTCATCAGCTCGCGGGTTTGCGCCAGGCGCTGGGGCACTGACCCGGTGATCGTAAACTGCGTATTCATCGTGACTCCTGCTAACCACTCGTCATTATTGTTCGGTGCCGATCAAGGTCGGCACTTTGTTACCCTATTGCCAGAAGGCCGGAGCACTGGCGCAGGCGGTTCTAATCAGCTGTACCGCTTGGTCGATATCCTGTTCGGTGGTGAAACGCCCCAGGCTCAAGCGAATGGTGCGACTCGCCGTACGGGCATCATGCCCCAGGGCCAGCAGCACATGGGAGGGCGCATTGCTCGCGGAATTACAGGCCGAGGTCGCGGAGAACGCCATCGAGGCGAGCAACACCGCCGAGTTGAACTCGCCTTCACTGAAGGTCAGGCTCAAGGTATGCGGGATGCGTTGAGTCAGGCTGCCATTGAGCCGCACGCCGGGAATGCTCAGCAATTGCTCGAGCAGGCGTTCGCGCAGATGCACGATCGAGGCTTTTTCTTCATCGAACGAGGCTGCCGCCAGGGCAAAGGCCGCGCCCATCGCGGCAATCTGGTGGGTCGCCAGGGTACCGGAACGCAGGCCGCCTTCGTGACCGCCGCCGTGGATCTGCGCCAGCAGGCGCTGCTGCGCACGCGGGCCGACATACAGCGCGCCGATGCCTTTGGGACCATAGAGCTTGTGCGCCGAGAAGGACATCAGGTCCACCGGCCACTGCGCCAGGTCGATCGCTACCTTGCCCGCGCCTTGCGCCGCGTCGACATGAAACAACGCATTGCGCCCGCGCACCACCTGGCCGATGGCCGGGATGTCGTTGACCGTGCCCAGTTCATTGTTGACCAGCATCAGCGACACCAGGAAGGTGTCCTCGCGCATGGCTTCGCGCACCGCTTGCGCGCTGATCAGGCCATCGGCGTCCGGCACCAGGTACGTCACCGCCACCCCGCTGTCCTGCAACTGTTTCGCGGTGTCGAGGATGGCCTTGTGTTCGATCTGGCTGGTGATGATGTGGCCGCCGGATACGCCGCGGGCCTGGGCAACACCCTTGAGGGCCAGGTTGTTGGATTCGGTGGCGCCCGAGGTCCAGACGATCTGTTCGGGCGTGGCGCCAACCAGTTCGGCGACCTGGCGCCGCGCCTGCTCGACCGTTTGCCGGGCCTGTTGGCCAAAAGCATGGGAGCTGGAGGCCGGATTGCCGAAGTTGCCTTCAAAGCCCAGGCACTCGACCATGATCTTGATGACGCGCTCATCCACCGGCGTGGTGGCGGCGTAGTCGAAATACAGCGGACGTTTATTCATAAAAGACTCGCAGAGCGTGTTCCGGGATCAGGAAGCTCATGACTGCAAACGGCAAGACGCAGCCTCATGAGCTGCGTGCGGTTTTCAGAAGGTTACCAATACCTGATCGGATGCCGTTAAAGAAGAACAACTTCATTTAAAAATGCGTCGGAACGCTCCTGAAAAGCCAGCTTAACAGGCATCGGGCAAGCGGTTGAAGCAATGCGTCAGCTAAAGCTTTCGAGCAAGATCGGATACAGCGACGCCACCAGCAGCGCGGCCATGCCCCAGTTGAACAGGCGCAACCAGCGCCGATCCTTGAGCACGTTGCGCAACAGCGTGCCGCAAGCGGCCCAGACGCCGACGCTCGGCAGGTTGATCAGGGCGAACACCGCCGCAATCACGATCACGTTGGTGAAGTAGCCCTGCATGGGTGTGTAGGTGCTGATGGCACCGATCGCCATGATCCAGGCCTTTGGGTTGACCCACTGGAAAGCGGCGGCGCCCAGGTAGCTGATCGGCTTGGCCTCGCCTTTCGCGCTGTCGGAGACGGGGCCGGAATGGGCGATTTTCCACGCCAGGTACAGCAAGTATGCCGCACCGACGTAACGCAGCACCGTGTACAGCACGGGATAAGCCTGGAACACCGCGCCCAGCCCGAACCCTACTGCCACGACCAGCACGAAGAATCCGCAGGTGATGCCCAGCATGTGGGGAATGGTCCGTTGAAAGCCGAAGTTCACCCCGGAGGCCAGCAACATGGTGTTGTTCGGACCGGGCGTGATCGAGGTGACGAGGGCAAACAGGGCAAAGCCCAGCAGCAGATCGAACGAGAGTGTCATGGGTGGCAGTCCATCGGGGTCAGTCAGGTATTGACCCTATCGCGAACCTTGGGGGAAACCCATGGACAGTTAGGCGAAAGTTCGAGCAGTACAGTCTTGGCTCAGCTCGGGCGACCGTGCAGCTGTACAGCTCGCTCGGCGTTCATCTCGCCCTGTTTGTCGAAGCCAAATGTCTTCTGTGGCTGGCCGAGCAGTTCGGCTTTCTTCGCGTGGTATTCGTCGAAGGACAAGCCGCGACGATTCAGCGCCTCCAGCGCCAGTTCCCGGGTTTCTTCAGCGGTGTAGGGGCGCAATTCCGGGGAAACATGGCTGGCACATCCAGCGAGTACGGAGACCGCGAGCAGCAAGAAAGTGGCGATTAGAGGTTTCATTTTCGGCGTCCTGGCATCAGGTTCGGGGCAATGAACACAGGCTACTCGCGCCTTTATCCGAGCAGAAATCAACGCTCTCGATAGTGGCTATCGGGATTTTCCAATGCAGGCTTCATATGATGTAGCGTCCATTGAAAGTCATTGCCCTCTCCGGCGGTACCTGGCGCCCTTCGCGCACCCTGGTGCTGACCCAGGCTCTGCTGGCGCAATTAGCCGAGCAACTGTCGATCTAACCCGGCAGATTGCAGTGCAGCGCCTGATCGTGGCTGCGTTCCAGGCTGCGCAGCACCTGGAACGAGCCGAAGGTCACGGCCTTCGCCTGATGGGCGCGGATCAGCTGCCAGAAATCCTGTTCGCCGCTTTCAAACGCCTGAAACGCCGCCTCCCCCGCCTCACGGGTTTGCCATTGCAGGTAATTGAGCACCCGCCGACCGTCCTCGCTGGCCTGGATGCTGGCACTTAGAAAGCCGCTGTGATGCTGGGCCAGACGCTCGGTCTGCTGCGACAGCGCCGACACCAGCGCCAATTGTTGATGCGGTTCGATTTCGAATTCGATCAGTTGGGTGAAGCTGCGATGTTTGGCTGGCGCGTTCATGGATAGTCCCCACTCAGGTGCAAAGCGAATCTTGCGATCCGAAGACGTGCAGGGTAAAACCTCCAGTTAAGTCAAGGTCAAGGGGCATTTTTTAAATGATTACCTCGCAAAACTCCCATAAGGAGCTCAGCGTCGGCCAACTGGCGGCCCGCAGCGGCGTCGCGGTCACGGCGCTGCACTTTTATGAAACCAAGGGATTGATCAAGAGCAACCGCAACCAGGGCAACCAGCGCCGTTATCCACGGGAGGTGTTGCGGCGGGTGGCGTTGATCAAGGTGGCCCAGCGCCTGGGCATTCCGTTGGCGGAGATCGGCGAGGCGCTCAAGACCCTGCCGGACAATCGCGCACCGACGGCGGCGGACTGGCAGGTGATGTCGGCGCAGTGGAGCCGGGAGCTGGATGAGCGGATCAATCAGTTGACCTTGTTGCGGGACAAGTTGAATGGCTGCATTGGTTGCGGGTGTTTGTCGATGGAGGCGTGTCCGTTGCGTAATTTTGGCGATGTGCTGGGGGAGCGTGGGCCAGGGGCGCAGTTGCTGGAATCGGGGGTTGAGCCGAGATAGCGGCGCGGCCATCGCGAGCATCTTTTTGTGAACTTGAAACATTCCGAAGATCAAAATCAAAGGATCGCAGCCTCCTGCAGCTCCTACAATTGTTCGGCTGGAGAGCGATCTTCAATCCACAACAAGAAAAGGGAGAACCCATCATGAGCGTTAAACCGATTCCAGAGGGTTATCACAGCATCACCCCGTACCTGGGCATTCAAAAAGCAGCCGAAGCCATCGATTTCTACAAAAAGGCCTTCGGCGCCATCGAGGTCATGCGCCTGTCCATGCCCGACGGCGGCATCGGCCACGCCGAACTGCGCATTGGCGATTGCCCGATCATGCTCGGCACTCCGTGCGATCAAGGGCCGCTGAGCAATCCCGACAACTCGCCGTCGGTGGGCCTGCACCTGTACGTGACCGATGTGGACAAGTCCTACAAACAGGCGATCGACGCTGGCGGCACCGTGGTTTCCGAGGTCAAGGATCAGTTTTACGGTGACCGCTCCGGGACCTTGAAGGATCCCTATGGGCATATGTGGTTCCTGGCCACGCGTAAAGAGGACCTGACCCAGGAGCAGATCGAGCAGCGGGCGAAGGAGATGTTCCAGCAAGGATGAAATATGCGGTGCCTGAGCGGCCCTCTTCGCGAGCAAGCTCGCTCCCACAGGGGATCTTCTGTGAACCGGTGGGAGTGGGTTTGCTCCTGGCGACGATGGCCTGGCGAAACACGAAACATTTTCTTTCATATCTCCCTTCCTGATTTAGGGTGCTCATCCGTCCTATATAGATGCAGTCCTGTCGCGTAGGCAAAAGCCACGACCGGACCTTCCATTGACCTCATCGCTGCGAAGCCCGTAGCAGAGGCCTTTCATCGATATAAGACGCCCTGATCATGTCGAAGAAATCCCGCTCCAAACTCTGGTTCCTGGTCCATAGCTGGCTGGCGCTGCCGATCTGGTTTTTCGTCCTGATCGTCTGCGTGACCGGCACTCTCGCGGTGGTCAGCCAGGAGATCGTCTGGCTGGCCAACCCGCAAATGCGCGCTAGCGCCCCTGCGGACGATGCGCCGCGGCTCAATTACGACCAGATCGTCGCCGCGATCAGGCAGGCCGAGCCCGACATCATCGTCGACAGCATCAGCCGCCCCGACGAATCGCACTTCGCCCTGGACGTCGGCGTCACCTACCCCGACGGGCGGGCGCTGACGGTGTACGTCAACCCCTACACCGGTGCCATCCAGGGCCCCGCGCCGCAGTTCAACTTCCAGGCCTTCACCCGTGCCCTGCATGGCTGGTGGCTGGTGCCGTTCACCAACGGCTACAGCTGGGGCTGGTACCTGGTGTCGTTTCTCAGCCTGCCGATGCTGGCGTCCCTGGTGACCGGGCTGGTGGTGTACAAGCGGTTCTGGAAGGGTTTTTTGCGTCCGACCCTGCGCATTCGCCATGGCGCGCGGATTTTCTGGGGGGATTTCCACCGTCTCAGCGGCATCTGGTCGATCTGGTTCATCGCGGTGATTTCCGTCACCAGTACCTGGTTCCTGATCGAGGCGTTCATGTTCGACAACCAGATTTCCATCTCCACCGCGCCGGTGGCTGCCGTGGTCCCGCGGGAAAGCGTGCCGCTCACCGCCGATGGGTCGCCCACGCCGATGATCAGCCTGGAAGCGGCGATCCGCGAGGCCAAGGCACGTATCCCGGGGCTCGACGAGAGTTTCATCAGCATGCCGGCCAATGCCTACAGCTACCTGTCGGTGGGTGGGCGCAGTTGGTACCCGCTGATGTTCCAGACCGCTGACATCAACCCCTACACCGGCGAAGTCGCCGCCACGCGCCTGCTGTCGGACCGCTCAGGCCTGGAGTTCGTCACCGAATCCATGCGTCCGCTGCACACCGGTGATTTCGGTGGTATCTGGATCAAGCTGATCTGGTGCTTCTTCGGCCTGCTGTTGAGCATGATGGTGCTCAGCGGCCTGCTGATCTGGACCAAACGCACCGCCCTGGCCACGGCCAACGCCCTCAAGCGCAGCAACAAACGCCCGCGCAACGAGCCTGCTACGGCCAACAGCCGTGAAACCACGGAGGTCAGCCCATGAGCCAGGTCGCCACTCAAGCACCCCGTTCGACCCTGAGCCGCCTCTGGCACAAATGGCGCTTCCACATCAACGTCCTGCTGTTGCTGGTGCCGCTGGGCTTCATGCCCAAATACTTCGCCGATGCTGCGCTGTTTCGCGGTGACACGGGTCTGGGCGAGCGGGAAATTGGCGAAGTCCAGGTCGGACCCTGGAGCCTGCGCCTGGCCGAACTGCGCAACGAAGCACCACGGCCCGATGGCCCGGCCGGCCACATGAAAAGCTTCAATGCCGCGCTGTGCGACAGCTGCCGCGAGCAGGTCAAGGCGACATACCTGCGCATCGGCAAGCCACGCAGCCTGCGCGCCGCCGGGGTGATTTTCTTCGGCACCCCGTACCGCATGGGCGCCATGCTGCCGATCCCGGAAAAAACCAAAGCCGACGCCGAACTGTGGATCACCATGGAAGGCTGGGACGGCTCCATGCACCAGGCATCCATTCCTCTGAGCCAGGCTTCCCCCGCCACCCTCGCCTGGCTGTCCACCCAAGGAGGCAAACCATGATCAACCCTCTTCGTCCTTTGCGCGCCGCGCTGCTGGTGCTCTGCGCCGGCTTCAGCGCAAGCGCCCTGGCCCACAACCCGATGTGCGAATGCAAGGCCATCGATGCCGAGCAGATCAAGTGCACCGGCGGTTTTTCCGACGGCAGTGGCGCACCGGGCGTGACCCTGGACGTGATCGGCTACGACGAAACCATTCTGGTGCCAGGCAAGCTCGGGGCCGACTCGACCCTGACCTTCAAGAAACCCGGGGCCGAGTTCTATGTGCTGTTCGACGCGGGCCCGGGCCATGTGGTCGAAATCGACCAGGCGGACATCGAAAGCCCATGAGTACGCCAACCACCCAAGTCGTCCGCCCGGCCGGTGCCGGCCACGAAACCCTCTACGTATTGCTGTTGTGCCTGATGATCCTGGCGGTGGCAGGTTCCGTGGTCGCCTGGCGTGGTGAGTCGCAGCAGGTGAGCAGCGTCAACAGTCATCAACTGGATGCCCGCCGCGACCTGAGCGCCTCCGAACAAGGCATCTATGCCGATCTGCGCGTGACCCTCGACGAGATTCACTTGCTGCGCCAGGAACAACAGACCCTGCCGACACCTGAAACCCTCGCCGATGAAGGCTTTGCCCCCTTTGCCCAAGACGCCAGTTCGGTCAGCCGCGGTGGTCATGCCTGGCAGTTGCTCGACGCCAGGGCGTACTTCGGACAGAGCCAGAGCACCACAGTGGCCGGCTCGTTCCTGATGCGCCTGAGCGCTGACGACGACGCGCCGGACATCTGGCTCAACCGCGCCACCGACCTCAAGGCCCCCGCCGACCTCAGCGATGCCACGCTCGAAGGCGCCGGCTGGCAGCAGATCGTCGCGCAATTCGATGCCGGCGTGACCCGCCAGCACCGACACTGAACCCTCGCCTTCCTCCGAGAGAAGACCGCTTTCCCATGCCTACTTCATCGCTACGTTCTTTCCTGCGCCTGTCACTGGTCGGCCTGCTGGCCTGCCTGCTGACACCCCTGGCCAGCGCCGACCAGGCCAAGCGCCTGCGCATCGGCATCACCCTGCACCCTTATTACAGCTACGTGGCCAACATCGTCGGCGACAAGGCCGAAGTGGTGCCGCTGATTCCCGCCGGCTTCAACCCCCACGCCTACGAACCACGGGCCGAGGACATCAAGCGCATCAGCGGGCTCGACGTGATCGTGCTCAATGGCGTCGGCCATGACGATTTCGCCGACCGCATGATCGCTGCCAGTGAAACGCCGAACGTGCCGGTGATCGAGGCCAACGAAAACGTGCCGCTGCTGGCCGCTACCGGCGTTGCCGCACGCGGCGCCGGCAAGGTGGTCAACCCGCACACCTTCCTGTCGATCAGCGCCTCGATTGCCCAGGTCAACAATATTGCCCGGGAACTGGGAAAACTCGACCCGGCCAATGCCAAGACCTACACCGAGAACGCCCGAGCCTACGGCAAGCGCCTGCGCAAGATGCGCGCCGACGCCCTGGCCAAGTTGACCGAGGCGCCGAACGCCGAATTGCGCGTGGCCACGGTTCACGCCGCCTACGATTACCTGCTACGCGAATTCGGCCTGGAGGTGACGGCGGTGGTTGAGCCGGCACACGGCATCGAACCGAGCCCGAGCCAGCTGAAAAAGACCATCGACCAGCTGCGTGAGCTGGACGTGAAGGTGATCTTCTCGGAGATGGACTTCCCTTCCACCTACGTCGACACCATCCAGCGCGAATCCGGGGTGAAGCTGTACCCGCTGTCGCACATTTCCTACGGCGAATACACCGCCGACAAGTATGAAAAGGAAATGACCGGCAACCTCAACACCGTGGTGAGGGCGATTCAGGAGTCCGGGGCATGACATCGAAAGAAACCCTCCTGGCCGATGCGCAATCCCCTGTGGGAGCGAGCCTGCTCGCGAAGGCGTCCAGTCTGGCGACATCTTCATTGAATGACACAGCGCAATCGCGAGCAGGCTCGCTCCCACAGGTTTCGGGGCCGACCCTGGATTTCGCCGACGTCAGCCTGACCCTCGGGCGCACGACGATCCTCGACACAGTCACCTTTCAGGTCCGCCCCGGTAGCGTGCATGCGCTGGTCGGCCCCAACGGTGGCGGCAAGAGTTCGCTGATCAAGACCCTGCTCGGGCAGATGCCGCACCAGGGCCGTTTGAGCCTGCAATGGCCGGGCGAGCCGGGGACGATCGGCTACGTGCCCCAGGCGCTGGAATTCGATCGTGGCCTGCCGATGACCGTGGACGATTTCATGGCTGCGATGTGCCAGCGGCGTCCGGCGTTCCTCGGTTTGAGCAAGCATTACGCAACGGCGATTGGTGAGGCGCTGGAGCGGGTCGGCATGCAGGACAAGCGCAAGCGGCGCATGGGTGCGCTGTCGGGCGGCGAACGTCAGCGGGTGTTGTTGGCGCAAGGGTTGATTCCAGCGCCGCAGCTGTTGGTGCTGGACGAACCGATGTCAGCCCTCGATGAAGCCGGCATCCGCGTATTCGAACGTTTGCTGGGCGACTGGCGGGCGGCGGGCATCACCGTGCTGTGGATCGAGCACGACCTGGAAGCGGTCGGGCGCCTGGCCGATCACGTCACCGGGCTCAACCGCCGGGTGCTGTTCGACGCCACGCCGCAACAGGCGCTGACCCCGGATCGCCTGCTGACGCTGTTTTCGACCCATCCACGGAGCCTTGCCTGATGAGTTACGAAGCCTTTCGCTTGATGGTCCAGGGCTGGGCCTCGTCGGGTTATCTGCCTGAGGCGCTGGCCTATGGATTTGTGGTCAACGCGCTGCTCGCCGGCTTGCTGATCGGCCCGGTGCTGGGTGGTTTGGGCACCCTGGTGGTGGTCAAGCGCTTCGCGTTTTTCTCCGAAGCGGTGGGTCACGCGGCGCTGACCGGCGTGGCCATCGGCATCCTGCTGGGCGAACCCTACACCGGGCCTTACGGCAGCCTGTTCGGCTACTGCCTGTTGTTCGGCATCCTGCTCAACTACCTGCGCAACCGCACGGGCCTGGCGCCGGATACCTTGATCGGCGTGTTCCTGTCGGTGTCGTTGGCGCTGGGTGCCAGTTTGCTGCTGATCCTGGCCGGCAAGATCAACGTGCACATCCTCGAAAACGTGCTGTTCGGTTCGGTGCTGACGGTCAACGGCAATGACCTGCTGGTGCTGGCCATCGTCGGTTCGCTGGTCATGGCCCTGGCCTTGCCGCTGTACAACCGCATCATGCTCGCCAGCTTCAATCCGCAACTGGCGGCGGTGCGCGGGGTGGCGGTGAAGTCCCTGGATTACCTGTTCGTGATCCTGGTGACGCTGATCACCGTCGCCGCCGTGAAAGTCATTGGCGCCATCCTGGTCGGCGCGCTGTTGGTGATACCGGCCGCGGCCGCACGCTTGCTCAGCCAGTCACTCAAGGGCTTCTTCTGGTGCTCGGTGCTGATCGCCACGGTGAGCACGCTGTGCGGGATTCTCGCGCCGATCGTCTTCGACCTGCCGATCCCGTCCGGTGCCGCGATCATCCTCGTGGCCGGTATCGCCTTCGCCCTGGCCGCCATCGCGCGCGGCGTCGTCCCCAGCCTCAAAGGGAACCTTGGATAAATGTCATTTTCTCTGCGACAACTGACCCTGGCCCTCGCCCTGTGCGGGCTCGCCACCACAACCTTCGGCGCTGACGGCAGCAAACCGCTGCGGGTGCTGGCCTCGTTGCCCATCACCTACGGCCTGGGCGAAGTGTTGCTCAAAGGCACTGACGTCAGCCTTGAACGCGCGGCGCCCGCCAACCTGCCGGGCAGTCGCCAGACCGCCTACTTCACCGGCCGTGGTGCCCCGGCGCTGGCTAAATTGGCGACCGACGCCGATGCGGTGATCGGCTTGCGTTCACTGTGGCCGGACGATCCGCTGTACCCGATCTCCCGGCGCAGCAACATCCGCATCATCGAAGTCGACGCCGCCCGACCGGTGGATGGTGCCCTGCCCGGCATTGCCGTGCAGCCGGGCAATCAGGTCGATGGCTTGAACAGTCAGCCGTGGCTGGCCAGCAACAACATGGGACGCATGGCCGACGTTTTGGCGGCGGACCTGGTGCGCCTGGCCCCCACGGCCAAGCCTGCGATCGAGGCGAACCTGGCGGCGCTGAAACAGCGTTTGCTCAAGCTCAGCGCCGCCAGCGAAGCGCGCCTAGCGGCCGCCGACAACCTCAGCGTGATGAGTTTGAGCGATCACTTTGGCTACCTGATTGGCGGGCTCAATCTGGAGTTGGTAGGGCTGGATGCACGACCGGATGCCGAGTGGACACCTGAGGCACTGAAGACCTTGACGGCGACGCTCAAGGACAACGACGTGGCGGTGGTGTTGCATCATCGGCAGCCGTCGGACGCGGTGAAAGCGGCGGTCACCGAGGGTGGAAGTCGGTTGGTGGTGTTGAGTGTCGATGCTGCTGATCCGGTGGCCGAACTGGAAGGGGATGTGGATCTGGTGATCAAGGGATTGAGCGGCGCCTAACTGTAGGAGGACGCCTTCGCCGGCAAGCCGGGCTCCTACAGGTCCGCGGCGGCCACCGATTCACGTGCGGCGCAAAACATTGTAGGAGCTGGCTTGCCAGCGAAGAGGCCCGCAAGGACGCCTTCGCCGGCAAGCCGGGCTCCTACAGGTCCGCGGCGGCCATCGACTCACGCGCTGCACAACCCATTGTAGGAGCTGGCTTGCCAGCGAAGAGGCCCTCGATGACGCCTTCGCCGGCAAGCCGGGCTCCTACAGGTCCGCGGCGGCCACCGATTCACGTGCGGCGCAAAACATTGTAGGAGCTGGCTTGCCAGCGAAGAGGCCCGCAAGGACGCCTTCGCCGGCAAGCCGGGCTCCTACAGGTCCGCGGCGGCCACCGATTCACGTGCGGCGCAAAACATTGTAGGAGCTGGCTTGCCAGCGAAGAGGCCCTCGAGGACGCCTTCGCCGGCAAGCCGGGCTCCTACAAGGGCATGTCGCCCCCAGATACAAAAAAGCCCGCTGACCTGACCGGTTCAGCGGGCCTTTTCATGCGAGATGGCTTAGTGCGCCACTGCCGCCTGCTCGTCCATCTTCTGGCGCAGGCTCAGCGGACGCATATCGGTCCAGGTCTCTTCGATGTAGGCCAGGCATTCCTTTTTCAGCCCGCTCTTGCCCACGGTACGCCAGCCCTCGGGCACGGCTTTGTAGTCGGGCCAGATCGAGTATTGCTCTTCATGGTTGACCACGACCTGAAAGAGGATGTCTTCACGGTCGAATACTGACGTCATGCTGTCTCTCCATCGCTGTAGGGTGGGCTGTACGCTGTGTGCAGCCGCTATGTAGAAGGAACGTTGCAGGGCCGGGAAAATTTAGAGGTTGGCGGTGGCTGCGGCCAAGGCCCTGCCGAAAATCTCGGCCACTCGATCGATTTCCGCGGAGGTGATCACCAGCGGTGGCAGGAAACGCACCACCGCGCCATGTCGCCCGCCCAGTTCAAGAATCAAGCCGCGCTTGAGGCATTCGCGCTGCACCAGCGGCGCCAGTCGCGCAAACGACGGTGGGTGACCCAGGGCATCGGGCGCGCCGGTCGGATCGACCAGCTCCACCCCGAGCATCAGGCCTCGACCCCGAATATCGCCCAGCTGCGGAAAGTCGCGCTGCAGGATGCGCAGGTGCTCGGTCAGGCGTTCGCCCATGGCGGCGGCGTGTTCGCAGACCTTGTGCTCCACCAGGTAACGCATCACCGCAGAACCGGCGGCCATCGCCATTTGATTGCCGCGGAAGGTCCCGGCATGGGCGCCCGGCAGCCAGGTGTCGAGCCAGTCGCGATAGACCACCACGGCCAATGGCAAGCTGCCACCGATGGCTTTCGACATCACCACCACGTCCGGAATGATCCCGGCGTGCTCGAAAGCAAACATCTTGCCGGTGCGCGCGAAGCCACTCTGGATCTCGTCGACGATCAGCGCCACGCCAGCTTTTTCGGTGATCCGGCGCAAGCCGCGCAACCAGTCGAGATCGGCCGGGATGACCCCGCCCTCCCCCTGCACCACCTCGACGATCACCGCCGCGGGCAGTTGCACGCCGGCCTCTGGATCGTTCATCAGGTTTTCCAGGTAGTTGAGGTTGGCCTTCACCCCCTGCGCACCGCCCAGGCCAAACGGGCAACGGTAATCGTAGGGGTACGGCATGAACTGCACGCCACTGCTGAGCAAGGCACCCAAGGGCTTTTTCGGCCCAAGGCTGCCCATCAGGCTCAGCGCGCCCTGGCTCATGCCGTGGTAGCCGCCCTGGAACGACAGCACGGTGCTGCGGCCGGTGGCGGTGCGAACCAGTTTCAAGGCGGCTTCCACCGCGTCGGTACCGGTAGGACCGCAGAACTGGATCTTCGCTTCAGCGGCCAGGGCCGGCGGTAACAAGCCGAACAGGTCCTGGACGAACTGATCCTTGACCGGCGTGGTCAGGTCCAGGGTGTGCAGCGGCAGTTCGTCCGCCAGCACGCGCTGGATCGCTTCGATCACCACCGGGTGGTTGTGCCCCAGGGCCAGCGTCCCGGCGCCCGCCAGGCAATCGATGAAGGTGCGGCCTTCGACGTCTTCGACATACAGGCCCTTGGCGCGTTTGAGTGCCAGCGGAATGCGTCGCGGGTAACTGCGGGCATTGGACTCCTGCTGGCTTTGACGCGCCAGCAACGGCGATTCGTTGAACTGATAAAGCGTCTCGGCCGGCACCGGAGTGATCCGGGCCGACTGGTCTTCCATAAGCCTGGTAGCGACTGACATCTCTCGACCCCTCAATAAGGTTTTCCTGTTCTGGAAACGCATCAGGGCGCCGGGGATTTAGACCCTTGATCGTCTTTCCATGAAGGTGACGCCAGGCCTTTATGCATGGGGATGGCGTGAAGCCCCGCGACCATGAAGGATCGGGCACACCGCTGGTAGCCCAGGCGCCGATAAAACGCTTCGCTGGTCTTGGTGCTATAGAGTCGCGCCTGGTTCAGGCCCCGGGCGACCAACCAGCCTTCGAGGTCTTGCACCAGCGCCAGCCCCGCCCCTCGCCGGAACGATTCCGGCTGCACGTAACAGAACGCGAGCGTGCCGGTGGTTGCGGCCATGGCGACGCCTACCGGCTTGTCCTGCAGCAGGGCGATGCTCAGGTACAACCGCTGATCGGTCAGCCACGGCTGGATGTGCTGGATGGTCTTGTTGTGGGTCCAGGTGGCAACGATGTGCGGATCGTTGCGATGGTCGAGCGCGCAACCGACCCGGATGGAGCGCTCGATGATGCGGCTGATGATGCCGGCGTCGGCCGGGGTTGCCTGGCAGGTGCGTATCGATGCTTCCATGGTGCTGTCACCTCAATCCGTTGAGAGTGAGCAAAACGATAGTTGTGGAAGGTCCAGGCGGCCAATGTCGAGAAGTTACATCTCATGTACGTCAGAGGGGTTGCAACGGCATCGTCAGCTCCACCCGCAATCCATCCGGCCGACTGTCGAAACGCAAGGTACAGCCGCAGCGCTGGACGATCGCCTGGACAATCGCCAGGCCGAGCCCACAGCCGTTGCTCTGGCCGTTGCGCCAGAAGCGTTGGGTCAAGTGTTGCAGGTCGTCTTCGGCAATGCCCGGGCCATGGTCGCGAACCACGAACTGCACGCGGTTGCCGGTGGTTTCCAGACTCAACTCCACCGGCCCGTTACCAGGTGTGTGGCGCAAGGCGTTGTCCAGGAGGTTGCGCAGCGCCGCAATCGACAGCACCGCGGGCATTTTCACCGGGGCGGGAGAAGCCCTTGTTGGCAGATGGAGCTTGATGCGCTGACGATCACCCCCGGCTGCATCCTGGATCGCCAGTTTCGCCACCTGCTCGGCACTGCACTGCACGCCATCGTCGAACGACAGGCTGCCCTCGACCCGCGCCAGCAACAGCAGTTGCTCAAGGGTTCGGTGCAGACGGTCAGCACCCTCTTCGGCCCGGGCCAGGGATTGATCCCGGGCCGCGCCGTCGGTCATGCGCGCCACTTGCAGGTGGGTCTTGATCGCGGTCAGGGGGCTGCGCAATTCATGGGCGGCGTCACCGGTCAGCCGCCGTTCCCGTTCGATGGTCTTGCCGATGCGCTGGAACAACTGGTTCTGTGTGTCGAGCAGCGGTTGCAGTTCGCTGGGCAATGGCTGGACCTGCAAAGGCTCCAGGGAGTCAGGGCTGCGGCGCATCAAGGCGTCGCGCATGCGGTTGAGCGGCGCCAGCCCCTGGCCGATGCCGAGCCAGAGCAGGCACAGGCAGCCGAGCAGCGCCACGCCCACCGGCACCGAAGCGGCCAGCAGGATCGACATGTTCAGCGCCTCGCGTTCAATCTGCCGATCGGCCGTGGTGATCCGCAAATCGCCACGAGCCAGGGTGAAACTGCGCCACGGCGCGCCGTCGATGATCTGGTCGTGGAAGCCCATTTTCTCGGCTTCCAGGGTTTGCCCCGGATCGCTGTGGCTGCGGGCGAGGATTTCCCCGCGCAACGAACTGACCTGACACGCCATGCCACCGGGAATGTTCAGTTGTTCAGCGCTGAAATGGGTGCCCTCGCCCTTGCTTGGCAACGCCGGTAATTGCTCCATGAGCCCGGCGACCATGCGCGCCGAGGCCACCAGGCGCTGGTCGAGGGAAAACATCATCTGATTGCGCAGGTCGCTGAGCATCCAGGCCGCGGCCAGCGCCCAGATCAGGGCAAAGGCGCCGCCGAGCGTCAGGCTCAGGCGCAAACGCAGGCTCATCACTTCGATTGATCTCCGCCATCGGCCGGCCCCAGGCGATAGCCCAGGCCGCGCACGGTCTCGACGATGCCGTTGCCGAGCTTGCGCCGCAGGTGATGGATATGGACGTTGAGGGCATTGCTCTCCAGTTCGTCGTTAAAACCGTAGACGCTGTCCTTGAGCTGCTCGGTCGACAGCACCCGGCCGCGGTTATGCAGTAGCGCCTGCAACAGCGACTGCTCGCGGCGCGACAGGTCCACCGGCTGGCCGGCCAGGGTGGTTTCGCGGCTGCTCGGGTCGTAGGTCAGGGCGCCGTGCTCGATCAGGTTGACGCTGCGACCGGCCACCCGCCGCAACAGCGTGTGCAGCCGCGCGGCGAGTTCGCGCAGGTCGAACGGCTTGAGCAGATAATCGTCGGCACCGGCCTGCAAGCCGTCGACCCGATCGGTGACCGAGTCGCGGGCCGTGAGAATCAGCACCGGCAACTCCAGGCCGTTGTGACGCAGTTGCTGCAGGAGTTTCAGACCGTCTTCGTCCGGCAGCCCGAGGTCGAGCACCATGACATCAAATTCGGCGACCTTGAGCATCGCCCGGGCCGCCGACGCGGTGGCGACATGTTCCACGGTCAGGCCCTGGGCCGTCAGGCCGGCGACGATGCCGCTGGCAATCAACTCATCGTCTTCGCAAACCAGTACGTGCATGGAGAGCCTCGTGTAAATAACGCTGATTAGGCCATCGACCGATTAAGCGGACATTATGCCGCAACTGCCGCTGAAACCCGGCGACCGGGGTTAATCATCGGTTAATCGACACCACCCATTGTGCAGCTCACTTGCTAAAGGATAAGGCTTTTCCATGCGTCAGCTGTTTCTACTCGTCGCCCTGCTGTTCTCCGGCCTGACCCAGGCGGGCGGCAATCCGTTCGAGACCAAACCCGACTTCCTGCCCGTCGACAAAGCGTTCGTTTTCACCTCCGAGCGCCTTGAGTCCGGCGAAACCCAGCTGTTCTGGCAGATTGCCGACGGTTATTACCTGTATCAGAAACGCTTGAAATTCGACGGTCTGGCTGTCGAGCAGCATCCCGCGCTGCCGGAAGGCGAAGCCCACAGCGACGAGTTTTTCGGTGAACAGCAGGTTTATCGTCAAGGCCTGGAGCTGAAGCTCCCGGCGGGCGCCAGCGGTCAGGTCAAGGTCAGTTACCAGGGCTGCGCCGATGCCGGGCTGTGTTATCCACCGCAAACCCGGGTCGTGGACCTGGGCAACTCTAACGCCCTGGGCACGGCCAATGAAGCGCCGGACCAGGCCCTGGCCAGCAATCTGCAGCAACGCGCCCTGGGCTGGAGCCTGCTGGTGTTCTTCGGCCTGGGCCTGCTGCTGGCGTTCACCCCCTGCTCGCTGCCAATGCTGCCGATTCTGGCCGGGCTGATCGTCGGCAGCGGCGCGACGCCCAAGCGTGGCGTGGCCCTGGCCGGCAGTTATGTGGTGAGCATGGCGCTGGTGTACGCGGCGATGGGTGTGCTGGCCGCATCCCTCGGGGCGAACCTGCAAGCCTGGCTACAAAACCCTTGGTTGCTGGGCAGTTTCGCGGCGATTTTCGTGCTGCTGGCCTTGCCGATGTTCGGTTTCTTCGAGCTGCAACTGCCGGTGGCGGTGCGTGATCGCCTGGAAAACGTCTCGCGCAACCAGCGCGGTGGCAGCCTGGTCGGCGCAGGTGCCTTGGGCGCGTTGTCCGGCCTGCTGGTCGGCCCGTGCATGACCGCGCCGCTGGCCGGCGCGCTGCTTTATATCGCGCAGAGCGGCAACGCGCTGCACGGTGGATTGATCCTGTTTGCAATGGGCATCGGCATCGGTGTGCCGTTGTTGCTGCTGGTGACGGTGGGCAATCGTTTCCTGCCCAAGCCTGGCGCCTGGATGAACCTGCTCAAGGGCATCTTCGGCTTCCTGTTCCTCGCCACGGCATTGCTGATGCTGCGCCCGGTGCTGGATGAGTCGCTGTGGGTCGGCTTGTGTGGTGCATTGCTGCTGGTCGCGGCCTACAGCGCCTGGAAGCAGTCGGACGGATTTGGGCGCATCGCCCATCTGTTCGGCGCCACCTCGCTCCTGCTGGGTTTGTGGGGCAGCCTGTTGATGATCGGCGCGGCGGGAGGCAGTGATGACCTGTTCAAGCCATTGCAGGTGTTCCGCACTTCCGGCTCGGCCGTCGCCGCCGTGCCCAGCGGCCACGACGCCTTTACCACCATCAAGGACCCTGCGGCCTTGCAGCGCGAACTCGACGCGGCGCAGGCGCAAGGCCAGTGGGTGCTGCTGGACTACTACGCCGACTGGTGCGTGTCGTGCAAGGTCATGGAAAAACAGGTTTTCGGCAAAGCGAAGGTAATGCAAGCCCTGAGCGACGTGCGCTTGCTCCGACTGGACGTCACCGCCGACAATGCCGCCAGCCGTGAACTGCTCGGCCGTTACAAAGTGCCAGGCCCACCGAGCTTGCTGTGGATAGGTGCCGACGGCCTCGAGCGACGCAGCCAGCGCATCACCGGCGAGGTCGATGCCGACACCTTCCTGCAACGCTGGACCACCACCCGAGACGCCCGTTAATGCTGACCTTTACTCTCGGCACCTTTGCCATCGCGCTCAACCATTTGCTGCTGATCAGTGCATTGGTGCTGGCGACGTTCGTCGGTTGGCGGGTGGCCAAGCGCGGTGGCGAGAACCCCGAGTCGGTGCTGTTTAGCCTTTTCCTGATCGGCATGCTCGCGGCGCGGATCGGTTTCGTCGCCGTTTACTGGGCCCACTATCGCAGCGATCCGTGGCAGGTCATCGACCTGCGCGATGGCGGGTTCCTCGCCTGGCCAGGGGTCATCGCGCTGGTGCTCGCCGCGCTGTACCGGGGCTGGCGTCGCCCGGGCCTGCGCCGTCCGCTGGGCTTCGGCGTGGCCAGCGGCCTGGCGTTCTGGTTGCTGGCGACCTTCTCGCTGACCATTTATGAACAGGGCACGCGCCTGCCGGAGATCACCCTGCGCAATTCCGCCGGTGAAACCGTGCAACTGGCGGACTACAAGGGTGGCCCGCTGGTGATCAATTTGTGGGCCACCTGGTGCCCGCCCTGCCGCCGGGAAATGCCGGTGCTGGAAGACGCCCAGATGCAACGCCCGGACCTGACCTTCCTGTTCGTCAACCAGGCCGAAAGCATGCAAAGTGTCAGCACCTTCCTGGAGACCCAGGGCCTGAGCCTGTCCAATGTGCTGTTCGACGGCAGCGGTCGCCTGGGCCAGGCTGTCGGCTCAATGGCCTTGCCGACTACGCTGTTCTATAGTCCCGACGGCCGCCTGCTGGGCAGCCACCTGGGCGAGCTGTCGCAAGCCAGCCTGGCCCGCGCCCTGGAAAACTTCGATTCCGTACCTGCCACTTCTGCAAGGAAACTGCCATGCCCCGCCTCCGCCACCTGCTAACCCTGAGCCTGGGTGCCGCCCTGCTGCACCTGCCATCGGTGCAGGCCGAAGAGCTGCCCGAGGCGATCAAGAAGATCGAGGCCAAGGGCGCGAAAATCGTCGGTCAATTCGACGCCCCCGACGGCCTGCGCGGGTACGCGGCGCAATACCAGAACCGCGGTATGGCGCTGTACCTGACGCCCGATGGCAAGCATGTATTGCTGGGCAACCTGTACGACGAGAAAGGCAATGACCTGAGCAGCGCGCCGTTGCAGAAACTGGTGTACGCGCCAATGTCCAAGGAAGTCTGGGCCAAGATGGAAACGAGCAACTGGATCGCCGACGGCAAGAAGGATGCGCCACGCATTGTCTACATGTTCAGCGACCCGAACTGCCCCTACTGCAACATGTTCTGGGAACAGGCGCGGCCGTGGGTCAAGGCCGGCAAGGTGCAGTTGCGGCACATCATGGTCGGGATCATTCGCGAGGACAGCCCGGGCAAATCCGCCGCGCTGCTGGCTGCGAAGGACCCGCAAAAAGCCCTGGCGGACCACGAAGCGGCTGGCAAGGGCAGCTCGCTCAAGGCCTTGAAAGAAGTGCCACCGGCGATCCAGGCCAAGCTCGCGGCCAATATGCAATTGATGGAAGACCTGGAGCTGCAGGCCACTCCGGCGATTTTCTATATGGATGACAAGGGCGAGTTGCAGCAACAGCAAGGGGCGCCTTCGCCGGATAAGTTGGCGCAGATTCTTGGGCCGAAGTAGTTTTCCGAAGATTCGGTGGTGAACTCACCGACGCCCTCGCGAGCAAGCCCGCTCCCACATTTTGACCGGGATCTACTGTGGGAGCGGGCTTGCTCGCGAAGAACGATTACGCGGTCGCTCGGGTTCTCTCGTTTAGAAACTGCAGCAACGCTTGAGTGACAAACCCCGGATTCTCCAGATTGGAAATATGCCCCGCCTCCGGCACCAGCACATACGGGCAACCAATCAACCCGGCCATTTCCTGCGTTTCACTCGGCGGACGTGGTTTGTCCTGATCGCCACACATCACCAGCGTGGTCGCTGCGTTCAATTGCCCCAGACGCGGCAACAGGTCATCCCGGCCAAAGGTAATCCGCCCCATCGGCACGATGCTTTCACGCAAACGCTCAGGCGGCAGCGCGGCGAGTTTGCTGCGGAAGTCCTGATACAGCGCCGACTGCGGATCGATGCCCGGACGGAAAAAGATCGGCACCACGATATCCAGTAATTGCGGCGAGATGACGCCGGTTTCTTCAATCATCTTGAACAGCGAAAAATAGTATTGCCGGGTCGGTTCCGGTTCGACACCGACGTAAGTGTCCATCAACACCAGCCCGTTGAGCCGTTGCGGCGCCGCCAACGCCAGGCGCACACCCCACATGCCACCCACCGACAGGCCGACCAGGGTCACGCGATCGATGTCCAGGTGATCGAGCAGCGCCAGGGCCTGGTGTGCGATGTCATCCAGCGACGTTGTGCCGGCAGGCAGCGGCCCGGATTCACCGTGGCCCCACAGGTCCAGGGCGATCACCCGATACTGTTGCGACAACGTGGCAATCTGCGGGGCCCACATGGCCTGGTCCCACAGGTAACTGCCCGCCAGCAGGACTGCCGGGCCGGTGCCTTGATCGAGGTAGTGGAGGGGTTGGCCGTCTATCGTTACGAAGGGCATCGAGTGGCTCCGCCGGTGGAAAGGGAGCAGGAAGACTGAGCGGATGAGGGTCTGTAGTCAATCACACGAATGTATGCATACGTACAACCTCATCGCCAGCAGGCTGGCTCCCACAGTTGAACGCGATCGACTGTGGGAGCCAGCCTGCTGGCGATGAGGGATTCACAGGCGCTAGAGAATCAAAGGCCCTCCAACTCCGCCATCAGATCATTCAACCGATCCACCTTCTCCTCGGTGATCTCACTGGCCGCCAACCCATCGATGTACGCAGAAAGCTCCTCCACCGTGCTGCATTCGAACATCGCCCGCAGCGGCACATCGCGCTGCAGGGTTTTCTGCACCCGCGAGGCGATCTGCGTGGCCAGCAGCGAATGCCCGCCCAATTCGAAGAAATTGTCGCGGATGCCGACTTTCTCCACCTTCAGCACCTCGGCCCAGATGTCCGCCAAAGTCTGCTCCAGGTCGTTGCGCGGCGCCTGGTAGTCCTGGCTTTGCAGCTGGCCGATCTCCAGCGCCGGCAGGGCCTTGCGGTCCAGTTTGCCGTTGGCGTTGAGGGGCAGCTTGTCGAGCCACAGCCAGTGCAGCGGCACCATGTATTCCGGCAGCTCGGCGCGCAGGCGTTGCTTGATGCGCTCCAGGCGTTCAGGCGGAGTGAGTGTCGAATCCGCCGCCACCAGATAGCCCACCAGATGCTTGCCATTGACCCCCTCCTGCACACCGACCGCCGCGTCGCGGACTTGCGGTTGTTCATGCAGGCGCGCTTCGATTTCACCCAGTTCGATGCGGTAGCCGCGAATCTTCACCTGATGGTCGATCCGCCCGACGTATTCCAGCACGCCGTCAGTGCGACGGCGGGCCAGGTCGCCGGTGCGATACAGACGCTCGCCCGGTGCGCCGAACGGGTTCGGCACGAACACCTGGGCGGTGCGCAGCGGATCGCTGACGTAGCCGCGCCCGACGCCGGTGCCCGCGACGCACAACTCGCCCACCGCACCCAGCGGCACCAGTTCCAGCGCACCGTCGAGCAGGTACAGGCGGTTGTTGTCGGTCGGCGTACCGATCGGCAAGTAGCTGCCGCGGGTGGAGGCCAGGTCGACGCGGAAGAACGCCACGTCATCCGAGCATTCCGCCGGGCCATAGGCATTCACCAGGCCGATCTGCGGGTAGCGCAGCAGCCATTGATGGGCCAGCTCCGGCGGCATCGCCTCCCCTGTCGGCAGCATCCAGCGCAGGCCGTCGAGGCTCATGCGCTCCTGGGCGAGCATGCCCTGGATCAGCGACGGCACGCTTTCCAGCACGGTGATGCCCTGGCTCTGCACATGGGCGAGCAAGCCTTGCGGGTCGTGGGCGATGGCGTTCGGCACGATGTCCACCCGCGCGCCGAACAATGGCGCGGCGAGGAACTGCCACACGGAAATATCGAAGCTTTGCGAAGCGGTCTGGGCAATCACGTCGGCCGCGCTCAGCTCCAGGTACGGCACCTTGCTCAACTGGTTGTTGAGCATGCCGCGCTGTTCGACCATCACGCCCTTGGGCAAACCGGTGGAGCCGGAGGTGTAGATCACGTAGGCCAGGTTATCCGGCCCGCTGTGGATGCCCGGATTGGCCACCGATACATCGCTCGCCTGCACTTCTTCCCAGACCAGCAACCGCGGCCGACTGGCGCAACCAAACTCATCCAGCAACGCCAGCGCTTGTTCGTGACAGGCCCGAGTGCAAACCAGCAGCGGCGTGCGACTCAGGTCAATGATGCGGCCCAGGCGCTGGCTCGGCAGCCCCGGGTCCAGCGGCAGGTAACCCGCACCCGCCTTGAAGCTGCCGATGATCATGCCGAGCAGGTCGAGGCTGCGTTCGGCCAGCAGCGCCACCGGCTGATCCAGCCCGACGCCCGCCGCCATCAGTGCATGACCGAGGCGGTTGCTGCGCTGGTTCAGCTCCAGGTAGCTGTATTGCCGATCCAGGCAACTGGCGGCGACCCGCTGCGGATGCGCGGCCACCTGTGCTTCAAACAATGCAACGTAGCTCTGCTCCAGCGGGTATGCGTGTTCGCTCTGGTTGCAGCCGTGGATCAGGAAGTCCTGCTCTTCGGCACCCAGCAGCGGCAGGTCCGCCATGTCGCCATGGAAGCCTTCGACCAACGCCAACAGCAGGCGCTTGAACTCGCCTAGTATGCGCTCGACCGTGGACTCGTCGAAATAACGCTGGTCATAGGACAGGTGCAAGCCCAGGTCATCCCCCGGATAACACACCGCCGTCAGCGGGAAGTTGGTGTGGGTGCGGCCCGAGTCCGAGGTCGCGTTCAGGCTTTGCGCACGGTCCAGTACCGAGACCTCCACCGGGGCGTTCTCGAACACGAACAGGCTGTCGAACAGCGGCTGGCCCTTGGGCAGTTCGCTATTTTCCTGGATGCTCACCAGCGGCAGGTATTCGTACTCACGCAGCTGCATGTTGCTGTCGAGCAGACCGCTCAGCCATTGGCGCACGCTGCAACGCTGATGGTCTTCGGGCATTTTCACCCGCAGTGCGATGCTGTTGATGAACAGGCCGACGGTGCGTTGCATCTCCGGCATCTGCACCGGACGCCCGGCCACGGTGACACCGAACAGCACGTCGCGATCACCGCTCAAGCGGCGCAATACCAGGGCCCACGCCGCCTGGGCAAAGGTGTTGATGGTCAGCTGATGGGCCTGGGCCAGTTCACGCAGGCGTGCACCGTCGCGGGCATCGAGGCGGGTGTAGCGATCGCCGACGATCATGCCGCCGCTGTCGCCGGCATGTTCGCGCAGGAACGGCCGGTCGCTCGGGATCGGCGTGGTTCGCTCGAAGCCTTGCAGGTTGGTTTTCCACCAATTCCGCGCTTCGGCCAGGCTCTGGTGTTGCAGCCAGGCGATATAGTCGCGGTAACGCGGCGGCACGGCCAACTGCGCTTCCCGGCCTTCGCCGAGGGCGGTGTAGATCTCGAAGAAGTCGTTCATCAGCAACGAACGGCACCAGGCATCGATCAGGATGTGGTGGTTGCTCATCATGAACCAGTAACGCGCCGCGCCCACCCGGATCAGGCGCAGGTGGAAGGGTGCCTGATTGAGCAGATCGAACCCGGCCTCGCGCTCAGACTTGAGCAAGGCCTGCAGCTTTGGCTCCTGCTCGGCGTCGACGATGTCGCTCCAGTCCAGATATTCGATCGGCGTGCTGCCCGGCTTGTGGATCACCTGCAGCATGTCTTCGCCGACATTCCAGCAGAACGAGGCGCGCAGGGCTTCGTGGCGGGCGATCACCGCTTGCCAGGCCTGGGCGAAACGCTGGGGATCGAGCTCGCTGTTGATGCGGTAGCGATCCTGCATGTAGTACAGGCCCGTGCCCGGTTCCAGCAGGGTGTGCAGCAGCATGCCTTCCTGCATCGGCGTCAGCGGGTAGACGTCCTCAATCACTGCCGCGGCAATCGGCAGCGCATCCAGTTGCGCCTGGGTCAGTTTCGCCAGCGGGAAGTCCGACGGCGTCAGACCGCCCGCGTCAGCGCCCAGGCAGTGCTCGATCAAGCTGCTCAGTTCGCCCAGGTAAGCATCGGCCAATTCGCTGATGGTCTGTGGCTCGTAACGTTCGGCGCTGAAGGTCCAGCGCAGCACCAGCTCGCCGCCATAGACCTGACTGTCGACGCTCAATTCATTGGGCAGCGGCGCCCGGGCATCGTGGGCCGCGCCGATGGTTTCATCCAGCGGATGGAACAGCGCATCGGCGGCAAAGCTCTGGTCGAACTGCCCCAGGTAGTTGAAGGTGATCGGTGCCGCCGGCAGCTCGGCCATGCGCTGACGACTTGGCTCATCCGCCAGATAACGCAGCACGCCATAGCCCAGCCCCTTGTGCGGCACGGCACGCAGTTGCTCCTTGATCGCCTTGATCGAAGCGCCCTGCCCGGCCGCCTCTTCGATGTTCAAAGGTGTCAGGCGCAGCGGATAGGCGCTGGTGAACCAGCCGACGGTGCGGGTCAGGTCGATCTCGTCGAACAGCGCCTCGCGGCCATGGCCTTCGAGTTGGATCAGCGCCGAATCGTTGCCGCTCCAACGGCACAATACTCGGGCCAACGCGGTCAGCAGCAGGTCGTTGACCTGGGTGCGATAAGCACTCGGCGCCTGCTGCAGCAATTGCCGGGTGCGCTCGCTGTCGAGGCGCACGCTGACGGTTTGCGCATGGCGATGCTGACGGCCACCTTGCGGATGATCGCAGGGCAGCTCGGCGCTCGGCCCGGCCAATTGCGTCTGCCACCAGCCCAGTTCTTCACGCAGGGATTCGCTGCCGGCATAGGCCTGCAAGCGCGCGGCCCAGTCCTTGAAGGCGCTGGTTTTGGCCGGCAGTTTCACCGGCTGTTGTGCGTCGAGCTGGCGATAGACGTTCTGCAGATCGTCCAGCAGCACACGCCAGGAAACGCCATCGATCACCAGGTGGTGAATCGCGATGAACAGGCGTTGCTGGCCTTCGGGACCATCGACCAGCAGCACACGCAGCATCGGCCCTTCTGCAAGATCGAGGCTGCGCTGGGCATCGGCGAACAGGGCGGCGCATTGGTCCATGGACGTGACGCGCACTTGCCACAGTACCGGCATATCGGACATCGCCTGGTGCCGGGCTTGCCATTGACTGCCCACCTGGTTGAAGCGCAAGCGCAACGCATCGTGCTGTTCAATCACCGCCAGCAGCGCTTGCTCCAGGCGATGGGGTTCGAGAGTTACGCTCGGTTGCAGCAGCAACGCCTGGTTCCAGTGTTGACGCTGGGGAATGGCGGTGTCGAAGAACCAGTGCTGGATCGGCGTCAGGCGCGACTCGCCGCTGATCAAGCCTTGCTCGGCGGTGACCTGCTCGGTGCGGGTGGCCACGGCGGCGAGGGTCTGCACCGTCTGGTGCTGGAACAGGTCGCGGGGGCTGAAGTGAATGCCCTGCTGCCGCGCGCGGCTGACCACCTGGATCGACAGGATCGAGTCGCCACCGAGCTCGAAGAAGTTATCGTTGAGCCCGACCTGTTCGACGTTCAGCACTTCGCACCAGATCTGCGCCAACGCCAGCTCCAGCTCGTTGCTCGGTGCCACATACTGCTGGCGGTTCAACTCCGGGTCTGGCGCCGGCAGTGCGCGGCGGTCGAGTTTGCCGTTGGCGGTCAGCGGCATGCTCGCCAGCAGGACCAGGTGCGTGGGCACCATGTAATCCGGCAGCTGGGATTTGAGGTGCGACTTGAGCGATTCACGCAGTGCGCTTTGTCGGGACTCGTCCTGTTCGGCGACGTCGCAGACCAGATAACCCACCAGTTGTTTGCCGCTCGGCGCATCGAGCGCCAGCACCACCGCTTCGCGCACCGATTCATGCTCCAGCAGACGGGTTTCGATCTCACCCAGCTCGATGCGGAAACCGCGAATCTTCACTTGATGGTCGATACGCCCGAGGTATTCCACCAGGCCATCGGCGCGCTGGCGCACCAGGTCGCCGGTGCGATAGATACGCCCGCCGTTGCCGGCAAAAGGATCAGCCACAAAACGTTCCGCGGTCATGCCCGCACGCTGGTGATAACCCTGGGCCAGGCCGGCACCACCGACGTACAACTCGCCGGTCGCACCCTGCGGCACCAACGCCAGGTCGGCATCGAGAATGTAGGCCACGCGGTCACCGATCACGCTGCCGATCGGCACACTGCCGGCGCCTTCTTCCAACACCTGGGGCGCGAGGCTGGCCAGTGGCATGACCACGGTTTCCGTCGGGCCGTAGGCGTTGAAGAACAGCTTGGGATTGAACGCTGCACGAATCCGCGCCAGGTGTTCACCGGTCAGCGCTTCGCCGCCGGTGATGATCATGCGCACCGGCAGGGTTGCGTTTTGGGTTGCCAGCCACTGCGCCAACTGGCTGCCGTAGCTCGGGGTGAAACCGAGGATGTTGATGGGGTGGCGACGGATCAGGCCACAGATTTCTTCCGCGTCCCATTGGCCCTGGGCACGCAGCACCACCTGGGCACCGCTCAACAGCGGCACCAGCAGACGCTCGGTGGCGGCGTCGAAGTTGATCGAATAGAAGTGCAGCTCGCAGTCGTCGGGGCGCATGGCGAAACGTTCGATCACGGCGCGGCAATGCATGGCGATTTCGCCGTGGGACACCACCACGCCTTTCGGTTTGCCGGTGGAGCCCGAGGTGTAGATCAGGTAGGCCTGGTGTTGCGGCAGGTTGATGTTTGGCAGTTCGGTGACCGGGTAGTTGGCCAGCGCCGCGCTGTCTTCTTCCAGGCACCAGCGGCCAACGCCCGCGGGCAGTTCACCAAGGGACTGGAACATCGCCGCGTCACTGAGCAGTAGGCCGACGCCGCTGTCTTCGATCATGTAGTGCAGGCGATCCAGCGGATATTCCGGGTCCAGCGGCACGTAGGCGCCACCGGCCTTGAGGATCGCCAGCAGGCCGACGACCATCTCCAGCGAACGCTCGAGCGCCAGGCCCACGCGCACCTGCGGGCCGACGCCGCGCTCGCGCAGCATCCAGGCCTGGCGATTGGCGCGGCTGTCGAGTTCGGCGTAACTCAAGGTCTGCCCGGCGAAGGTCAAGGCCGGCGCATCGGGACGTGCTTGGGCCTGTTCGCTGAACAACTGATGGATGCACTGGTCGAGTCGATGCTCGCCCGGCTCGACGCCAAGGCTATCGAGCAACTGCTGTTGTTCGCCGGCGTCGAGCAACGGCAATTCACTGAGGCGCTGTTGCGGATCGGCAATCAGCGCCTCCAGCAGGTTGCGCCAATGGGCGGCCATGCGCGCAATGCGCGGCTCGTCGAAGAGGTCGGTGCTGTAGGTCAGGCAGCAACCGAGGCGATGATCGAGATCGGTGACTTCCAGGTTGAGGTCGAACTTGGTCGCGCGGGCATCGTTGGCCAGGTACTCAACGGTCATGCCGGCGAGGCGGCGGCTCTGCTGGAACTCCCAGCGCTGCACGTTGCACATCACCTGGAACAGCGGGTTGTAGGCGGCGCTGCGCGGTGGCTGCAAGGCTTCCACCAGATGATCGAACGGCAGGTCCTGATGGGACTGGCCTTCGATCACGGTATGGCGCACCTGCTCGAACAACTCGCCGACGGACATCTGCCCGTCCAGTTGGCAACGCAACACCTGGGTGTTGAGGAACGCGCCGATCAGCCCTTCGCTTTCCGGGCGAATGCGGTTGGCCACCGGCGCGCCGATGCGCAGGTCGGTCTGGCCGCTGTAGCGGTACAGCAGCGTGGCGAGGGCGGCGGTCATGGTCATGAACAGGGTCAGGCCATTTTGCGCGTTGAAGGCGCGGACCCGTGCCGCCAGCTCATCGCTCAGGTCGAAACGGTACAACTCACCCTGGTGACTTTGCACCGGCGGACGCGGACGGTCGGCCGGCAATTCCAGCAGCGGATGCTCACGGCCCAGTTGCGCCGTCCAGTAGTCGAGCTGGCGCTGGCGTTCACCGGACTCCAGCCATTGACGCTGCCAGACACTGTAATCCAGGTACTGCACCGGCAACGGCGCCAGCGGCGATTCGCGGTCGTCGACGAAGGCTTCGTAGAGCGCGCTGAGTTCCCGGGCAAAGATGTCCATCGCCCAGCCTTCGGTGACGATGTGGTGCAGGGTCAGCACCAGGTAGTGTTCCTGCTCGGCGGTCTTGACCAGGCAGGCGCGCAGCAGCGGCCCGGTCTCCAGGTCGAAGGGTTGGTGCGCCTCATCGTCGGCCAGTTGCTGCACTTGCCACTCGCGGCCATCGGCATCCAGCGCGGTGAAGTCCTTGCGGTCCAGGCGCACGCCAGTCTCGGCATGCACCTGCTGGCGCGCGACGCCATCGACGCTCGGGAAAGTGGTGCGCAGGGTTTCGTGACGCTGGATCAAGGCCTGCAACGCGGCCTCGAAACGCTCGACATCCAGCACCCCGCGCAAGCGCGCCATGCCGCCGACGTTGTAGGCCGGGCTGTCCGGTTCCATCTGCCAGAGGAACCACATGCGCTGCTGGGAATAGGACAGCGGCACCGGTTGGCTGCGGTCGACCCTGGCGATCGGCGGCTGTTCGTTGGTGCGGCCGCTGGCCTGGATCAAACGCACCTGTTCGGCAAAGGTGCCCAGCTCACTGTGTTCAAACAGCGCGCGCAGCGGCAACTCGACGTCGCAGGCCTGGCGGGTGCGGGAAATGATTTGCGTGGCCAGCAGCGAATGGCCGCCGAGGGCGAAGAAGTCATCGCACAGGCCGACTTGTGCAAGGCCCAGCACTTCACGCCAGATGCCGGCGATCTGCTGTTCCAGCGCAGTCACAGGCGCGACGTGTTCACGCACCTGCCACTGGGGTTCCGGCAAGGCCCGACGGTCGAGTTTGCCGCTCGGGCTGAGGGGCATTTGCTCCAGGCGCATCAGGTGCGCCGGGACCATGTATTCCGGCAGTTCGGCTGCCAGAGCGGTTTTCAGGCGGGTGCTTTGGGCTTCTTCGGCTTCACTGGAATCGGCGGTGTAGTAACCGATCAACTGACCGCCGGCTGACGTTTCGCGCACCAGCACCACCGCCTGGGTGACGCCGACTTGCGCCAACAGCCGCGCTTCGATTTCCTCCGGCTCGACACGGAAGCCGCGCAGCTTGACCTGCTGATCGAGACGTCCGAGGTACTCGATCACGCCATCGGCGGTCCAGCGCGCACGGTCACCGGTGCGGTACAGACGCGCGCCCTGCTCGCCCAGTGGATCGACCACAAAACGCTCGGCGGTCAGGCCCGGACGCCCCAGGTAACCGCGGGCCAGGCCGATACCGCTGATGCACAGTTCCCCCGGCACACCGGCCGGCACCGGGTTGAGGACGCTGTCGAGGACACGGCAGACGACGTTGCCCAACGGTCGACCGATCGGCGAGCGCTCGCCATCGGCGGCGGTGCAGTGCCAATGGGTCACGTTGATCGCGGTTTCGGTCGGGCCGTAGCGGTTGTGCAATTGCACCGCTGGCAGCTGTTCCAGCACGCGGTTGCGCAGTTCGGCGGGCAGCGCTTCGCCCCCGCAGAACAGCCGGCGCAGGCTGGTGCATTCGGCGCTGAGCGACTCGTCGATGAACACCGCCAGCAGCGCCGGCACGAAGTGCAGCGTGGTCACCCCGTACGCTTGGACCAGCTGCGCGATGCGCTGCGGATCGCGGTGTTCACCCGGGCCGGCAAGCAGCAGCCGGGCTCCAGTGATCAACGGCCAGAAGCACTCCCACACCGACACGTCGAAACTGATCGGCGCTTTCTGCATCAGCACATCGGTTTCATTCAAGCGGTAAGTGTCCTGCATCCATTGCAGGCGTTCGGCGAGGGCCGCGTGGGTGTTGCCGACGCCTTTCGGTTGGCCGGTCGAGCCGGAGGTGTAGATCACATAGGCCAGGTTGTCGCCGTGCAAATGCAGGCCCGGCGCATGGCTCGGCCAACTTTCCAGATGCAGGGCATCCATGGCAATGACGCTGACGCCTTCGCTGGCCGGCAGGCGATCGAGCAACGGTGTTTGCGTCAGCAGCAAATCGACCTTGCTGTCGCTGAGCATGTAGGCCAGGCGCTCGGCCGGGTAATCCGGATCGAGCGGCACGTAGGCGCCACCGGCCTTGATGATCGCCAGCAGGCCGATCAGCAGTTGCGGCGAACGCTCGCAAGCAATGGCCACGCAGACATCCGGACCGACGCCTTTGTCGCGCAGGTAGTGGGCCAGGCGATTAGCCTGGGTGTGCAGCTCGGCGAAATCGAGGCTGCCGCCGTCCCACATCAGCGCGGTGCGCTCCGGGGTCTGGCGAGCTTGATGGTTGAGCAGTTCCGGTAGCCATTGGCTGGCGGGCGGGCAAGGTGCAACGGCCCACTCGGCTTGTTGATTAATCTCAGGTCCGGTCAGCAGAGGCAGGTCGCCGATGGCGGTTTCCGGTTGCTCACCGATGGCGCGCAACAGGTGGCTGTAATGCTCCGCCAGACGCTCGATGGTCGCTGCATCGAACAGCTCGCTGGCGTAGTCGAAGGACAGGCTCAAGCGACCGTTGCGGTCTTCTTCGCTATGCAACTGCAGGTCGAACTTGGCCTCGCGGCTGTGCCACGGCAGCTCTTCGGCGAGCAGCCCGGGCAGACGCTTCAAGGCGCTGAGATCGCGCTGCTGATGGTTGAACATGACCTGGAACAGGCCTTGTTCACGGGCCTGGGGGAAGGCTTCAAGTAGTTGCTCGAACGGCAGGTCCTGATGCGCCTGTGCACCCAACGCGGCCTGGCGGGTTTGCGCCAGCAACTCAATGAATGGCAGACGCGAGTCCACCTCGGCGCGCAGCACCTGGGTGTTGATGAAGAAGCCGATCAGACCTTGGGTTTCCAGGCGCGGACGGTTGGCATTCGGCACGCCGATGCGGATGTCGCGCAGTCCGCTGTAGCGATGCAACAGGGTCTGGAACGCGGCGAGCAACAGCATGTACGGCGTGGCTTCGTGGGCATGGGCGGTGCGGCGAATGGCATCGCTCAGCGCCGCGTCCAGGCGCACGGTGTGGCGGGCGGCGCTGTGCAGCTGTTGCGCCGAGCGCGGGTGGTCGGTGGCCAGGTTCAGGGTTGGATGCTCATCGCCCAACTGCGCCTTCCAGTAAGCCAGTTGGCGCTCGCCCTCCCCTTGCGCCAGCCATTGGCGCTGCCAGCTGCCGTAGTCGGCGTACTGGGTCGGCAGCGGCGCGAGCGTGGCCTGTTGCCCTTGGGTTGCCGCCGCGTACAGCCGGGAAAATTCGTCGATCAACACATTCATCGACCAGCCGTCAGCGATGATGTGGTGCATCGTCACCAGCAGCTGGTGATCTTCGTCGTCGAGGCGCACCAGCGTCACCCAGAGCAACGGACCTTTCTCCAGGTCGAACTGGGTGCGCGCTTCGTCCTCGCGGATTTGTCGGGCCCGGGCTTCACGTTCGGCCATCGGCAGATCGCTGATGTCGATGCATTGCAGATTGAATTCAGCCGCCGCATCGACCTGCTGCAACGCCACACCATCACGCTCGAAGAAACGCGTGCGCAGGGATTCGTGGCGCTCGATCAACTGCTGGAAACTGCTGCGCAGCGCGTCTTCGTCGAGTTCGCCGCGCAGGCGCAAGGCACCGGGAATGTTGTAGGCGCTGCTCTGCGGATCGAGTTGCCAGGTGATCCACAGGCGATTTTGCGCCAGGGATTGTGGCATGGCCTCGGTGCGCGACAGCGAGGTGATCGCGCCTTGGGCGAGGCCACCGTCCTGTTGCTGCCGGGCCACCGCTTCGGCGAACGCGCCCAGGGTCGGCGCTTCGAACAGCAGGCGCAGGTTCAGCTCCAGGCCGAGTTGTTCGCGCAGACGCGCCACCACCTGCGTGGCCGCGATGGAGTTACCGCCCAGCAGGAAGAAGTGATCGTCAGCAGCAACCTGCTGGACCTGCAATTGCTCGCACCAGATCTGCCCAATCAGGCTTTGCAATTCCGAGCCGGATTCGCTGTTGGTTGCATTTTCGCTGACCACCGAAGGGAACAGCGCATAACTGTCGAGGCTGCCATCCACCAGGCGATTTCGGCACGCCGAGCGTTGCAGTTTGCCACTGGAGGTCTTGGGCAAGGCGCCCGGATTGAGCAGCACCACTACGCTCGGTGCTTGCTGATAGGCCTCGGCCACGGCCTGGCGGATGGCTTTGATCAAGCCGTCGGGCGGCAGGATTTTCTGCACGCTGCGGCTGATTTCCGCGGCGATGCCGATGCCTTCCTCACCGTCGATATTCACCGCAAAGGCGGCGACGCGACCCTTGCGCACCACCTCCACTTCACGCTCGACCGTCTGCTCGATGTCCTGTGGATAAAGGTTGTGCCCACGCACGATCAGCATGTCTTTCAGGCGCCCGGTGATGAACAGTTCACCCTCGCGGATGAAGCCCAGGTCACCGGTGCGCAGCCAGGTTTTGCCGGCATGCTGGACGAAGGTTTTTGCCGAGGCCTCGGGGTTGCGCCAGTAGCCATGGGCGATGCTCGGGCCGCTGGCCCAGACTTCACCGACCGCGTTGTCCGCCAGTTCGCTGAGCGACGCCGGGTCGATGATCAACACCGCATGCTCCGGCTGGCTGATGCCGCAGCTCATGATCGCGCTGCCCTCGCCGGCTTTGGCACGGTTTTGCGCCAGGGCCACGTCGTCCACCCGCAGATTGCCGATGCCTTGGCCACGCGCAGTACCGGCGACGAACAACGTCGCTTCGGCCAGACCGTAGGAAGCCATGAAACTGGCTTCGCTGAAACCGCAGCTGGCGAACTTCTCGGCGAAGCGCTCGAGGGTGTCGAGACGAATCGGTTCCGACCCGGAATAGGCCACGCGCCAGCCGCTCAGGTCGAGGCGCTCCAGGGCCGACTCACTGACCCGTTCGCTGCACAGGCGATAGGCAAAATCCGGCCCGCCGCTGATGGTGCCGCCGTATTCGCTGATCGCTTCGAGCCAGCGCAGCGGCCGACCGAGGAAGTACGCCGGCGACATCAACACGCACGGCACGCCACTGAAAATCGGCTGCAACAGGCCGCCGATCAGACCCATGTCGTGGTACAGCGGCAGCCAGCTGACGATCACGTCGTCGGGGTTCAGGTCGATGCCGAAACCGTGGCGGATCAGCAATTCATTCGCCACCAGATTGCCGTGGCTAACCTGCACACCTTTGGGCAATGCGGTCGAACCGGAGGTGTATTGCAGGAAGGCGATGTCATCGTCTGCCAGGTCCGGCGCGACCCAGCGTTCGGCGTGGACGCTGTCGAGGGTATCGACACACAGCAGCGGCGGCGCGCCTTCAATCTGCAGCAAAGAATCGCGCAGCCCGGCGCTGGTCAGCAACAGGCGCGGCTCGGCATCGCCGATGATCGACAGCAGACGCTCCTGGTGATGCCGGCGCGCCGATTCCGGCGGATAGGCCGGCACCGCGATCACCCCGGCATACAGGCAACCGAAAAACGCCGCGACGTAATCCGCCCCACTGGGAAACAGCAACACCGCGCGATCGCCAAAACCGGCCTCGGCCTGCAGCGCGCCGGCTATGGTGCGCGCCCGCTGATCCAGCTCGCGATAACTGAGCACCACAGCCTGGTCCTGGGTTTCGGCGAGAAAACGCAAGGCCACCCGATCCGGCGTCAGGGCCGCGCGGCGCTGGAGGGCTTGGACCAGTGTGCTGGGGAGTTCGAACGCGTCGGTCATGAGGTTTCCTGCCTGAATTCGGCTTGCAATTGGAATCGGTGTCGTAACGTCACGCCCCATTGGGGGGGCATGCAGGACGCGGTCTTCGCCGACCGCGCAAGGCATTGGCAATGCTGTGGTGTCCGGGGCTGCAGCCCGAAGCCATTCACCAATGAGAACGGATGACCTTGGCAAATAATTAGTCGACTGCCCTGCTAGCCAACCAGACCAAGGCGCGACAGCGTGTCGCAGTTCTCACTCTGCACCTTTGAGGAGCATTAGTTCTCTTTCTCAATTGACAATCATTATCATTCAACATAATTTGTCGCTCGATGTGTAGGGCGGCCCCGGCCTTCTTGTCGTCCCACTAACCTATTGGCAGCAAGGTGATCTCCATGACGGAACAAGCGTCCACAAGCAGGTGCGATTCGCCGCTACTTCAGGCATTCGTCGACAATCGACTGATACTGGTCAAGATTGCAGCCCGCATCACCGGCTGCCGCTCGCGCGCTGAAGATGTGGTGCAGGACGCGTTCTTCCGCCTGCAATCGGCGCCGAACATCACCTCCTCGTTCAAGGCGCAGCTCAGCTACCTGTTCCAGATCGTGCGCAACCTGGCCATCGACCACTACCGCAAGCAGGCCCTGGAGCAGAAATACTCCGGCCCTGAAGAAGAAGGCCTAAACGTGGTCATCCAGGGCGCCTCACCAGAAACCTCGCACATCAACTTCTCCACCCTGGAAAACATCGCCGACGCCCTGACCGAACTGCCAAGCCGCACGCGTTATGCCTTCGAGATGTACCGCTTGCATGGCGTGCCGCAGAAGGACATCGCCAAGGAGTTGGGCGTGTCACCGACGCTGGTGAACTTCATGATTCGCGATGCGCTGGTGCATTGCCGGAAGGTGTCGGGGAGTCGGGCGGATACGTTTGCCCAGCGTTGAGGCTTGATCGTCAGATCAAGAAGGCCGTTCTGAAATTCGCGACGAATCAGTCGCCCTGCAGCAAACCTGAGCTGTATTCACTGAAACTGCTGCCAAGCGCACTGCCCTGGAAATTCAGTTTGCCGGGGTTGTTGCTGTGACTTGGGGTAAAGCCAGCAGACGGCTGGCAGTCTTCGGAATAACAGCTGTGGGTACTCGTCCCCGAACAGGCGCTCAACAGCAAAGCGCTGGCGATTAGCGCGACTTTGATTTGGGTTGAGATCATTTTCGGATTCCTGTGGGGAGGCGCGGTGATTTGAGCCGACGCCTTCATTCTAGGCCGCTGACCCGTCGCCTATAATGAAACCTGGATGAGTGACAGGGTTCGTTCAGGATCGGTGGTTTGCGCACAACTCTCCCGGCGTCGGTCCAACCGCTACCCTTCCCCCAAACTTATGTATTAAAGACAGCTGTTTGCCGGGAGCTTACATTCGCTCACCGGCAAGGACGCATTCCAAACAGACACTCACGCCGAAGGCACTGAGTAAAATGCGTTACATAGCCATCCTCCTCATAGTCATCATCTTCGCCATCCTTGCCTTGGCGTTGTATGGTTGGTATCGCCACCTGAAAGACGACGAAGATGACCTTGTTTAGCCAGCGCTCCTTTAAGCCTCTATCATCTCCAGCAACCGGCTAAATCTGTGCAGAAAAGAAAATGATTTATGTCGAGACACACCTCGCGACAGCCTGTTGATTCAAGCGGGCGCTTGACGGTGTAAGATGCCCGACAAACGTCCATCATCGAGGCTGCCATGACTGGGATATCCCTGGACCTGCCGGAAGACTTGTCGAATTCTCTCGTCGAACTGGCCAAGACAAACGGCCAAACTGCAAGCTACCTGGCGATGGATGTTCTGCGCGACTACATCGAGCACGAAAGGACCTTGACCGCACAGATCGAATTGGCGGTAAAGGAAGCTGACCAAGGCAATTTCGCCAGCGAAGACCAAGTGGCGGCGATGCGCGCTCGGCGCTGGAGTCGGAATGCGGGTTGAGTGGCTGGAAAAAACACTCAAAAACCTGGAAGACGAAGCCAACTATATTGCTCTTGAAAATCCCAAGGCCGCTGACGACTTTTCCGATGCAATTTTCGCCAGTGTAGATAAATTGGCTCAGTTTCCGGCCATGGGCCGTGAAGGGCGAGTCAAACAGACGCGCGAATGGGCAGTACCAAACTGGTCCTATCTAATTCCTTATCGCGTGCGCGGCGATCGCCTTCAAATCCTCGGTGTCTTTCACACTCGACAACGCCCCGCACCAAGTGGTGAAGGTAGAGGACTGCGCCTTCCCAACACCTCCTGTTCATCCGTATGCAATCCAAAAAACCACCTGGCCGATGGTGGCGTTACCGCTGACT
Source organism: Pseudomonas sp. IT-P218 (assembly GCF_949767605.1). NCBI lineage: Bacteria > Pseudomonadati > Pseudomonadota > Gammaproteobacteria > Pseudomonadales > Pseudomonadaceae > Pseudomonas > Pseudomonas sp. IT-P218. The sequence goes on along the minus strand of NZ_CATKQQ010000055.1, from coordinate 342,016 downwards.
TGTTCTCATGTGGCACTCAGGAACGCGAGTCGGATGCAGGCTCCCCTGGAGCTACCCCAAACAATCGATCGGCTATCTGCCGACCTCGCTCCAGCCCTTCCTGCGTCAACCAGATCGATTTGTTCTTGTTCACCGGATTACTGATGAAACCGTGCTCATGCAATCGGTTCATGATCTCGAAGTCGAACCCTTTCCAGGCATTGCCGTCGTCCGAACTGAAGGTTGCCAACAGGGCAAGCACGGCGTCTTCAATCAGTTTTTCGTCGTATTCCATGATCGTTGCTCCGCTCGTATTCATTGGGCTCTGCGCCAGGCACAAGCTCAGGTTACCCGAGTAGGGTTTCTACGGTGCGCGTCCGAGTTTGGTGCAGGTCGCCAGGTAATCGGTGACGGCCTCTTCAAATGCCACTCGGAGCTCACTGACCGACTCGCCATGAAAACCCACGACATCCTTGATATCCACGATGTGCCCAACAAACAGGCCGTCTTCGTCACTGTAGTCACCCATTATAGTCACAATGGATTTGCATGCTCTCTGTTTGGTTGTGGTGGATACTGAAGTCGCACTGCTCAAGTGCTCCTTTGACGAGTTTAATAACAGTAAGGTGCTCCTCCGTTCTACTATGTTGAAGACTCAACGATGTAAAGACTCCCAGGGGCAAAAATCGCAGTCTTTTTCCATCCAGAACAATTGACACATCTACATGAGAGCCATCCACGTCATGCCCATTGGAGCCAAATATATCATCCACCTCGCTCTTTCGCCTGGGGTAGCATGTGCAAAATAGCTTGATACCTAGCCATCTTGATATGTGCCTGAACATACCAAGCCTGCTACTTTTATTTTCATATCCACGAACGAGCAGTAGCTTAATGGATGATGGGAGTTTTGACTGGACTTCAAGCAACTTAAGAAATACATTTTCTTCAATTAATACTTTAGAGGATGGCCAGCGAGGTGCAACCTTTAAACCTTTGGCTTCCCCTTTAAGTAGTATCAGCATGCTGTTCGAGCTCTTACTGGTTATTTGTTTGACTTCGTAAGAGTTTATCATGCGTAAGCGTGTTTAGCATTGTGCTCACAATTCGATGCTCAGGGAAAACATCTCAGGTGAGACGGGTGTTTTGATTGAGCGCGCACTTGACGCTTCTCAAGCGCCCGTTTTCTTGACGCATCGAAAAACACAAAGTATTTTTCACCTCCCCTCCTTTTCGGCTACCTCTGCCGTGCACCGCCCAGGCGTTAACTCGCGAAGCGGTCATACAGATGCCGACACTTACGCGGCCGCTATTTACTGGCGTGCCTCTATTTCGATATCAAGTGTATAAGGTTGATTTCATGATCATTCGTCAGGCCAATGCTGCCGACTACCCGCAACTGCTCGACATTTGGCTGCGATCCGTTAGCGCTACTCACCACTTCCTTCAAGAGTCCGACATAGACGCTCTGCTTCCGCAGCTTCGCGACATCTATCTACCCGTTGTTGACGTATGGATTGCGTTAGGCGTGAAACACTGTCCGCTTGGCTTTATTGGACTCAATCAAAACCACGTAGAAATGCTCTTCATTGATCCTGATCTTCGCGGCCAAGGTATAGGCCGTGCGCTACTGAATCACGCCCGCAGTTCGCGCTATACGATGAGCGTTGACGTAAACGAGCAAAATCCCCAGGCGGTAGGCTTCTATCTCCATTACGGGTTCGTTCAAACAGGTCGCTCTCCTTTGGACGGTGAAGGCAGACCGTTTCCACTACTACACATGAACTTATCCAGCTAAGAGCACGATGAAAAGTCGGCCCTACGCTTGCGCAGTGCCGACCCATGAGTAGCGAAACCTGTGCATAAAAGGGTGAAGCCGGTGTAAACCTATTGAAGGACTAGACATATACAGGTTCGGAGAGGAAAAAGGGGACGAAAAAATAAATCTGTTCCATTTCTGCCAAAACACCATTGGAGTAAGAATGGGCTTCTACACCAATGGTGCTTTACAACTACTACGCTGACGAATAGGGCAAGCCCCCCTCGCCACAATGAACGTAGCTACTCAGGTAGCTCGAGTCGACGCCACACCTGCCCTCTCCCGCCGTTTCTCCGTCGCCCCGATAATGGATTGGATGTAGGTATCCGCTGTGTCCCCGGCCCGCCGGTCCGATCGGCTTTACTCATTCAGCTTTGTAGCAGTTTTTAAGCAAGCTTTCACACAGGCCTGTCAGGGATACTATCGGTTCTTAGTTTGTAGTCTCAGGTAGTCGAGTGCGGGCGGCTGTAAGTCCCCCTATTTCAACATCCGACTGCTACGCTGAATGCTTACCTCCCCGCTGCTCGACCCAATTCGTGAGCTACATGCGCCAGAGACTCGCATGCCGACCACCTCACGTACTCCCAGGAGGGCAATGTATGCGCTTTTGAGATGGTCTGTGTCCCTATGATGTGTTCAGTTGGTCTCAGATTCCCGAATCAGTTTCTTGTTGATCTTTCCAACACTGGTTTTAGGAATCTCCGTGACGAACTTGAACCGTCTCGGAATCGCCCATTTGTTGATACGGCCAGACGCCACAAACGGTTGTAGATGGGCTTCGAGCAATGCCTGGTCGAGGTGTTTGCCTGGTACGCAGACTACCAGGGCTATCGGGCGCTCGCCCCATTGCTCATCGGCGATGCCGACTACAGCGACAGCGCTGACCGATGAGTGTTCGCTGATCAGGCTCTCCAGTTCAAGCGAACTGACCCATTCCCCTCCCGTCTTGATCACATCCTTGATTCGATCCTTGATTTCCACCACCCCCCGGGAATCGATCGAAGCCATGTCACCGGTGTGCAGCCATCCGTTGTGCCACAGTTCTGCACTCTGTTCCTCATCCTTGAAATAACCTTGGGTCAACCATGGCGTTCGCACCACGACTTCACCCAGCGACTCACCATCATGAGGAACGTCATTGCCGCCCGCATCGATGATTTTCAAATCGACCATCGGTAATGGCATCCCCGTCTTGATTCGACTGGGGAGCTGAGCTTGTGCAGGTAATTCAAGATCCTGCGCATGCAGGTAGGTGGTGCAGAGCAATGGACAGGTCTCGGACATCCCATATGCAGCATGCACACGTATGCCACGGCTGGTCGCTCGCTGCGCGATACCCATGGTCAGGGAGCTTCCGCCCAAGAGCATTTTCCAGCCATACAGGTTAGTCCGGGTGGCCTCTTCGCATCCCAGGATCATTTGCAGGATTGTGGGCACGCAATGGGAAAAAGTGACCTTCTCTTCGCGAAAGAGACTGACCAGGCGATTGGGCTCGTATCGACCGGGATATACCTGCTTGACCCCCATCAATGTGGCGACATAAGGCACGCCCCAGGCATGCACATGAAACATGGGAGTGATTGGCATGTAGACGTCATCGGAACGTAATAACGGTTGGCCTTGATAGGCACCTAACGTCCCGACTGCATTCAAGGTGTGCAGCACCAATTGGCGGTGCGAGAAATACACACCTTTAGGATTACCCGTAGTACCGGTTGTGTAGAAAAGGGTCGCCACCGAGTTTTCATCAAAATCCGGGAAGTCGTAGTTTGCACTGGCCTTGCCCAGCAAAGACTCATACTCCCCCAGCACGGGCAAATCCGTAACGGCTGCAACGTCGTCAGAGAGTTGGATGTAACCTTTGACGGTCGATAGCCCGTCGTGAATCTGCTCGATCAGGGGGATAAAATCGTCATGGACCAGCACCAGATCATCTTCAGCATGATTCATGGTGTAGCGCACCTGGTCTGCGGACAGTCGGATGTTCACGGTGTGCAGAACTGCGCCGATCATCGGGACCGCAAAAAAACACTCCAGATAGCGATGGCTGTCCCAGTCGAGCAGCGCTACGGTATCCCCAGCCTTGACGCCCGCCGCCGTCAGGGCATTGGCCAGGCGCTGGATTCGCTCATGAAGCATGCGGTAGCTGTACCGCAGTTTGTCCGCATAGACGATTTCCTGATCTGGTTCGTACCGTACCCCCGACAGCAGCAAGCGCTTGATCAGTAGCGGGTAGGCATAAGCGTCTGGCGCTGGCTTGATTATTTTTGTAGTCAGCATGGTGTTTTTTCTCACTCCCGTATTTCAGGTGTTGTCCCACTGTTCTCCCGCCGCTAAACAGCAAGTACAGGGACCCTATCCACTTCGAACCGTGGTGTGGCAAGGTAAGTTTTACCGGACCTCCATGCTGTACATTTGGTGCCAGCCACTGCCCATTTCACGACAAATTCCGAAAAGTACAACGCCCGAAACCCCAACATTTAAGGTCTGCAAAATTACTTTGGAGGATGCAGGCAGGACGGTTTTCATTTCTCGCTCAAACCTCTATAAAGGGCCTGATTTTGAAATATTCACTTGCCACTTCAGACGATTTTTTCACTTCTGCACTGGGCAGGATGGGGCAATAAACACAACAACGAGGTCAACATCATGGCCCTAATGGCACGTACAGCTGCCCTGACGAATTACCTGGAATTGTGCACGCAACTGGCTCTCAATCCTCTGCCACTGCTCAATGAGTTCGCACTCAGCAAGGCGATGTTGAAGAATCCGGAATTGCGCATCCCCATGACAGTTGTGGCAAAGTTGCTTGAAGCGTCGGCAAAGGCCAGTGGTTGCGAAACGTTTGGCCTGCGCATGGCTGAGTCACGACAGCTTTCGAGTTTCGGCGCAATCAGCTTGTTGCTCACCCACCAGCCAACCCTGCGCGATGCCTTGACCACCATCGGACAATACCGGCACCTGCTCAACGAATCCCTGGCAATGGATATCTCGGAGACAGACAAGATAGTGATCATCCGTGAGGAAATCACAATCGACCCGGCCACGCCAAAGCGGCAAAGTATCGAACTGGCAATCGGGGTGCTGCATCGACTTTGCAGTGCGTTGCTCGGCAAGAGTTGGCGCCCACAGAGCGTAAGCTTCACTCACAACGCCCCGGCAGACCTGAACGTCCACCGTCGGGTATTTGGCTGTAACGTTGAATTCAACTGCCAGTTCAATGGCATTGTCTGCCTTGTCGCTGATTTGAATACGGCGAATCCTACCGCTGACCCGGTAATGGCGAACTATGCACGAGAGTTTTTCGAAGCATTGCCTGGGGCCAGCAAGGGCTCGACCCTGAATGAAGTACGCCAGGCCATTTACCTGCTGCTACCCATGGATCGGGCCTCGATCAGTCTGGTCGCCCAATCCCTCGACGTAAATGTGCGCACCTTGCAACGCAGACTGGAAGACAGCGGCGTCAGTTTCTCCGAACTGCATGATCAAGTACGACGCGAACTTTTGAACCGTTACATGGCGAACCCACGTTACTCCTTCAGCCAGGTCGCAGGTCTGCTTGGCTACTCGACCCCAAGTTCATTCACCCGCTGGTTCACCGCTCAGTACGGCATGACACCGACAGCCTGGCGGCGCCAAAACCTCGACTACCAGGAATAGAACAAGTATCAAGCTCGGGAAGTTTTTGCACCCAGGGGGCACCATTGCAGTGCCCCCATGCGCCTCTCCCCGGCCCTTAGACAGTCAGCTCACTGCGATCACGGAAGTATTCCAACGCCTCGGGATTGGCGAGTGCCTCGACGTTCTTCACCGACTCACCATGAACGACATTACGAACAGCCAGCTCAACGATCTTGCCGCTCTTGGTCCGGGGTATATCCACGACTTGCAGGACCTTCGCAGGAACGTGACGTGGTGTGGTGTTGTTGCGCACCTGCTGTTTAACCCGCGCCACCAGATCATCGTCGAGCTGTTGGCCATCACGCAGCTTCACGAACAGAACGACGCGGGTGTCGCCCGCCCATTCCTGCCCGATCACCAACGATTCGACAATTTCCGGCAGTAGCTCAACCTGGCGGTAAATCTCCGCAGTGCCGATGCGTACGCCTCCGGGATTCAGGGTGGCGTCGGAGCGCCCATAGATAGCGAAACCGCCACGACCATTGATCTCGGCAAAGTCGCCATGGCACCAGATGTTGCTGAAACGGGCGAAATAGGCCGCGTGATAGCGCGAGCCATCAGTGTCATTCCAGAAACCTACCGGCATGCATGGGAACGGCCGGGTGCACACCAGCTCACCTTTGACTTCGCGTACGGATTCACCTTGCTCATCGAAAACCGCCACCGCCATGCCCAGACCCGCACGCTGGATTTCACCGCGATACACAGCCTGGATAGGTACGCCGACCACGAAGCCCGACAGGATGTCGGTCCCGCCGGCGACCGAGGCCAGGTGCAAGTCGCTCTTGATCTCGCGGTAGACGTAATCGAACCCCTCTGGAGCCAGTGGGCTGCCGGTCGACAGAAAAGCCCGCAACGCCGTCAACGAATGGCTGTGCCGTGGCGAAAGCTCCTGCTTGAGCAACGCATCGATAAACTTCGCCGAAGTGCCGAAATGGGTCATGCCTTCGTCGTCGGCGTAATCGAAAAGAATACTGCCAGGACGTCCGTCACGGCCTGCGATAAACGGTGATCCGTCGTAGAGCAGCACCGTTGCCCCGGACGCCAGGCCGGACACCAGCCAATTCCACATCATCCAGCTGCAAGTGCTGAAGTAGAACAGGCGATCATCGGCATGCACATCGGTGTGCAACTGGTGTTCCTTGAGGTGTTGCAGCAATGAGCCGCCATGACCATGAACGATGCACTTGGGGACACCGGTCGTCCCGGAGGAAAACAGGATGAACAACGGATGGTCGAAAGGCACCTCGACAAACGCGATCTCGACAGCGGCATAGGGCTCGATAAAGTCAGCGAAACGAACTCCGCCGACAATATTGGCAACATCCGGCACGTCCTCGACATACGGCACGACTACGGTACGCAGGAGGCTCGGCAGTCGAGCCGCTACTTCAGCATTTTTCGCCAGGCAATCGACGCGTTTGCCGTTGTACCAATAGCCGTCTACGCACAACAGCAGCTTGGGCTCGATTTGCCCGAAACGGTCGAGCACTCCCTGCACACCGAAGTCGGGTGAGGCCGAGGACCAGACTGCGCCGAGCGAGGCGGTGGCCAGCATGGCAACCAGGGTTTCGGGCATGTTTGGCATGACGGCTGCAACGCGATCGCCCTTGCCGATGCCCAATGCTTCCAGGCCCTGGCGAAAGCGAGAAACCTGGTTATAGAGTTCAGCTCGGGACAAGCGCCGGCGGACCTTGTCTTCACCCCAGAAGACCAAGGCATCTGCGTCGTCGCGGCGCGCCAGCATCGACTGCGCGTAGTTCAATTGCGCATTCGGGAACCAGCGTGCACCGGGCATCTGGCCACTGTTTTCCAGCACCACATCACCCAGTTTGCCGACGCCGCCACAAAATTCCCAGACAAGCGGCCAAAACTGCTCAATCTCTTCGACCGACCAACGCCACAATGCGTCGTAGTCAGTGAAATCATGCCCGGTACGCGACTGCGCAAATTGCATGAAAGCCATCAGGCGCGTGTTGGAGATGCGCTCGGCGCTGGGCTGGAAAATGGGTTTCTCGTTCATATCAGTCTCTCTTGGTACAGGCAGACGGCCAGAGCGAAGCGGCCGAAATAAAAGGTGCTCAGGTCAAGCCCGGATGCAGCAACATCAACGGATGAATCTCATGGCGCCGCTCCCACCACCGGGGCGGAGCCAGGCGCCCGCAACTTTCCGATATCGCGGTGGTAGTGACGCTTGCCGTACCAGAACACCAGGGCAGACGCGACGGCCATCAGCGGGATGATCTGGAAGGCGTGGTCCAGGCTGACCGCGTCGGCCAGCATGCCGGTGACCAGTGGGCCAGGCGCCAGACCCAAAATATTGTTGGCCAACGCCAGCACCGCGAATGCCGTGGCGTGCACCGAAGGATGGGTCAGATTAGCCACCATGGCACCGGCCGGCCCGCAAGTGCCACTGGCAACCAGCATCCCCATGCTGATCAAGGTGAGTTGCAAGGCACCGGGCGGCAAATGGAAAGCCACTCCCAGTAACAATCCGCTGATCAGGCAATAAGCGATGGCCAAGGTGATTTTGCGGTCTGGTGCATTGCGGCACAGGCGATCACTCAACATGCCACACAGGATCATGCCGCCACCGCCGATCAGGACGATCAACGCCGAAAGCATGCCGGCCTTGTCGGTGTTCATGTGGTAGTAGCGATTCAAATAGCTCGGAAACCAGGCGAGTACCGAGCCAACGACAAACAGCTGGAGGCCATTGCCAATGTAGGCGCAGATCACCGAGCGACTGGCAAACAGTGTGGCCAGTGGCCGTTTAACGGGGGCTCCTGCGGCCCGGCCCTGCGAACTGCATGGGCGTTGCGCGGTAATGCGTCGCTCACGCACGACAATCAGGTAAATCACCGCCAGGCACATCCCGAACAGTGCCATGCTGGTGAACGCGACACGCCACCCCAGGTGCGCAGCGATGACGCCGCCCAACGCCATGCCCAGCACCGAACCGAACATGCTGCCGGCCATGAACGCGCCCGACAGGGAGGCGCGCATGTGTTTGGGGAAAACGGATAACACCACGGCAATACCGACACTGCCATAGGCGGCCTCACCGGCACCTACCAGAAAGCGCGCGACAAACATCTGATTGAAGTTTTCCGCAATGGCGCACCCCAGTGTCGCCAGGCTCCAGAACATGGCCATCAGCACCAGGCTCTTGACGCGTCCCCAACGGTCCGCGAGCAACGACAATGGAATGGTCAGCACACCGACCATGACCGAGACGATACTGCTGAGCATCCCCAACTGTGCGTCACTCAGCGCCCATTCGGCCTTCAGTAGCGGGAAAACCGCGTTGAGCACCTGGCGTGACATGTAATCGGAAATCAGCAGGCCAAAGGTCAGTGCGAACACAACCCAGGCAAACGTACGGGGAACGCTGACGGCGACGTCCGCGCCGTCACCGACGGTGGCGTGATGGAAAGCCATGGCAGATCCTTGATTCGATGTGTCTTGTTGTTATTAGGTTAGACGGCAGGGAACGTTAAGCGTCCCCTGCCCTGGCCAGTCTGGCTGGCCATCGATAGCACAGGTCTTGGGTGAGGGTAGATCCGTTACTGATGCGGCTTGCGATTCGGTGTGAATCCGTTCGCGGCCAGGGTTTCATCCGCGTCCTTGTAGAACGTGCCGATCTTGTAGATTTCGCGCGCCTCCTTGCCATTGGCAACCGGTCGTGCACATTCATTGGCGATGCGCACCAGTTGCTGGATCTGCTCCACGCTGCTCATCTTGCGCGAACGATCAGGCGTCCAGATCGTGTCTTCGATACCACAGCGCACATGCAGGCCCATCGCAATGGCCATCATGTTAAGCGGCAGCACGTTGTTCATCTGGCCCTCGAATGTCAGCACTGCACCGTCCGGCACTGCGCGCATGAAATTGGTCATGTTGTACGGCGTCATCGCGTCAGCGCCGCCACCGATGGGAATCCAGGTCAGAATCAAAGGCACGTTGCAAACGCCGCGGCGCATCATGCGTTCGACGGTTTCCAGTGAGTTGATGTTGCCCATCTGGAACTGCACCTGGATGCCATTCGCGCTCAGGCGCTTGACGTGCTCTTCCACCCACCCGGGGCCGGCCGGAATGGTCATTTCGCGGTAGGCGAGCTGCTTCACCGGATCAGCGAACGAAGTTCCGGCGAGATCGACCTCGGACAGCGCCTCGATGATGTTGAACTGGTTCGAGTTGATAGCCAGGGTCACCTGATCCGGCTTCGGTGTCAGCTCGGCCAGCATGTGGCGTGTGTCGTCAGACAGCCATTTCGCGACCTCGCCTTCCGATTCGGGCGCAAATGAAATCGAGCCACCCACCTGAATGATCATATCCGGTACAGCTTCACGTACTCCGGCGATCAGTTCGTTGAACTTGGACAAGCGTTTTGAGCCTTTGCCGTCGAGTTCGCGCACATGCAGGTGCAGCACAGTGGCACCGGCTTCATAGCAGTCGACAGCCTTCTGAACTTGCTCATCCATGGTGACCGGAATGTCTTCCGGGAAGTCACTGACCTCGAACTGAGGGCCATAGGGAGCCACAGTGATGACCAGTTTTTCCTGGTTTTCGGGGTACAGCGAACCGTCAATGAAATTCATGGGTATCTCCGAGGACGTATTGTTGGGTGACGCGTTTTTGTCAGTCGACAGGAAGAAATATCTAATAGGGCTTGGTGCCTATGATTCCGGCTCGGTCCATCTTTCGATGGCACGCCGGATAATCCATTACTGCATAGTGTTGCGTAGCGCTGTTGTCCCAGATGGCGACACTGTTGGGCTCCCAGCGCCAACGCACCTGGTACTCCGGGATGTATGCCTGACTTAGCAGATAACGCAGCAATTCCCCGGCACCGGGGTTCGCGTCCTGCCCGTAGCGGACATGCTCACTGGTGTGAAAATTGGTGAAGTGCGTGGTAAAGACATTCACGTACAACACCTTCTCGCCAGTTTGCGGATGCGTTCGCACGACTGGATGCTCTGCGTCCGGAAATCGGGCTTTGAGTGCCAGACGCTTATCCATCGGCATCGATGCGCCAAAGGTGGCCTCGATACTGTGGCGAGCCCTCAAGTTGGCAATCTTGTCCTTGATATGGGCAGGCAGGTTTTCATAAGCCAGCGCCATGTTTGCCCACATCGTGTCTCCGCCAACTGGAGGGCATTCAACGCACCGCAACACTGCTCCGAAGGGTGGTGCTTCCCGCCAGGTGGCATCGGAGTGCCAAGCATTTTCGTATCGGTCGGGTGATTGATCCGGTGTCTTGTAGATACGGACCAGGCCTGGATAATCCGGATCACTGCCCGCGACCGGGTGATCCTCGAGATCACCAAAGCGCCGCGCAAACGCTACGTGTTCTGCGCTGCTGATGTCCTGATTCCTCAGGAACAGGACACGATACTTGAGCATTGCCCCGCGGATCTCGGCGAACAAATCGTCATCGTGAATGGCATCCGCCAGCTTCACGCCCACCAGTTCGGCGCCCAGCGCACAGGTTTGTTGTTTTATGTGCATTACGCAAAGTCTCCTGATTCTTCCTTGACGTCACGGAACCAGCACAGTCGCCCCGATCGTCTTTCGCGACTCCAGCATGCGATGCGCGTCGGCGGCCTCGGCGAGCGCGAAGATCTGTTTCGGCTCGCTCGAAATTTTCCCGGCAAGCACCAGGTCGAACAGCTCCTTGGCCATGGAGAGCATGTGCGAGCGAGGCTTGATGTAATGCACCATCGCCGGACGCGTGAACCAAATTGATCCCTTCAGGGCAAGCGTCAGCGCATCGACATTGACGGGGCCGGAACTCGTGCCGTTGCTGACGAGGGTGCCACGCACTTGCAGGCTGTCCAGCGAAGCCTGCAGGGTGTCCTTGCCAACAGAGTCATAGACGACGGGTACACCTTGGCCATCCGTCAGTTCGCGCACACGCTCTGCGATGTTCTCGCGAGAGGTGACGATCGTATGCGTGCAACCGTTGGCCTTGGCGATTTCCGCCTTTTCGTCACTGCTGACGGTGCCGATCATCGTGACCCCAAGCGCACGCGCCCATTGGCAAGCGATCAGGCCGACGCCACCGGCAGCCGCGTGGTAGAGAATCGTCTCGCCACCCTTCAACGGATAAACCTGACGGAAAAGATATTGCGCCGTCAGGCCCTTCATGATGAGCGTCGACGCTGTGCGATCCGATATCCCGTCTGGCAACGGAATCAGCACCTCGGCGGGAATCAAACGCACGTCGGAATAGGCACCTTGCGGCCCCATCAGATAACCGACCCGGTCTCCGACCTTGATATCGGTCACACCCGGCCCTACCGCTTCGACGACACCGACAGCGTCCGAACCGAGGCCGCCCGGCAGTTGAGAAGGGTAATAGCCAGTGCGGTGGTAGATGTCGATGAAATTGACCGCGATGTAGCTATGTCGAACGCGAGCCTGTCCCGGCCCCGGTTCACCGACCTCGACGTCTTCATAACAAAGCACTTCGGGTCCACCGGTTTCGTAAAAGCGAACAGCTTTGGCCATCTCGTTTCTCCAGTCTGAATTTTCTTGTCGGCGCTAGGGCCCTTTGGACTGGAATATACGAATGTTCGAACGTGGGTTATGTACATCTCGCGACGGAGACTATCCAGTTCATGACACACCGTTTCGCAAATCAGTGGAAATGTTGAATTGCCGAGAGTGACTTGGGGGCAGTATCGGAGATGGGCGGCGCGCTGAATGTCGGTGAGGGTTTCGGGGCGGGTCATCCTCTGCCACTCGAACACCTGGCGCGAGCTGAGCGCTCATTTGAATTGGCTCTTGATAAGAATCACTGAGTGTTTTTTAAACACGCGCTCTAGGTTCTGTACGAAAAGTATGGTCATCCATCGTTGTGGGAGCGGGCTTGCCCCGCGATCTGCCGCAACGCGGCAGCAAAGCCTGAATGCGCGGCTTCTTTGACACTATTTGATATCGGTTACAGGAGCGCTTCGCACTCCATCGCGGGACAAGTCGGATCGCCGCACCGCCGCTCCCACAAAACTTTTCGTACAGAGCCTAGTACTCATAAGTAACTCATAACGAGAACACCTTGCTATTAGCCGTTCCAGGTCTTACACCCAAGTCATTCTTGTCTCCGTTCTGGTCATTCATTCCATGCCTGGGAGCTCCCATAAGCCGCCGCTCGATAAATTGAGAACGGGGACTTGTAAAGGGCACGATGATATTGTGGCAGCGGGAACAAGCCTGTTCGCTATGAGGGAAAGAATGATTGAAACAGACCGGTTGAAGCTCAGGGATTGGCGAGAGGCGGATAAGCCCCTGCTTTGCGTAATCCATGCTGACCCTGAGGTAATGCAGTTCCTCGGGGGCACGAAGACTGCGTCTGAGACCTGCGATGTAGTTGACCAACTGACGCGGCTTTCTGAAGGCGGCGAGCCAACTTTCTGGGCTGCCGAACGTATCGATGATGGCTCGTTGGTCGGCGCAGTTGGCCTCCATTGGCTCGGAGATGATTTTCCATTCGGTCCGGCCTTAGAGGTGGGGTGGCGACTTGGTCGCGACTATTGGGGCAAGGGTTATGCGACCGAAGCAGCTCGCGCGGCTCTCGATTATGCATTTAGCACCTTGGATGTGCCCCGCGTTTACGCTTTTACTGCATTGGCGAACAAGCGTTCTGAAATTGTAATGCAGCGGCTGGGGATGACGAGAGTTGTGGGCGGCGAATTCCTTCATCCCGATTATCCTCCGACCGACGCGAGCGCGATGCACATGCTATATGTTGCCGAAAAGACGTTATGGATGTCGAATAGCTAGGCTCTGTACGAAAAGAGATGTCGCAAACACCGCATGGAACAAGCCAGTGAGACCATGGCGGCGTAGCTTTTCGCGAGTTTGTCGAAGCGCGTTACGATCCGGCGGTTCTTTCAGCCAGCCAAACATGCGCTCGATGATGTTGCGCTGACGGTACTTGGGCCGATCGAAGAGTCTGGGTAAACCGGGCTTAGGCTTGCGCTTCATCGAGCGCAGAGGGATGACGGGTTGCATTCGATATTTGTCGCAGTAGCGGCGTAGCGCTCCGGCATATCTCGCCACGCTGCACCCGAGCAGAGCACCCAGAGCACGCCGTCGAGCATCAGGCGGTCGCTCAGTCGCGGCCTTCCTCGGCCATGGGTTTCGATGAAGAGATCGGAGACTACTCCCCAGGCCTCGTCCGAGAGTTCGTAACGCTTTGCCATCACAGAATTCCTTTCCGTCGATGGCGGGGGACTCTACAAAATTTCAGCGTCCTAGGGGCGTCGATTGGGTTTCTCGGGATTTCGTACAGAGCCTAGGACCGTTGAAAACGCAGCTAATTACGGCGTTTCCGATGGCTGTAGAAGGCGCAAGACTCACCAAACCCCCAATCCTGATAAACTCCCCCACCTCCCAGCCTCACCGATTCCAGATCCCCCATGTCCGTATCCAACGCCACACCCGCCCCGCTCTCCCGTCGTTTCTCCGTCGCTCCGATGATGGATTGGACCGACCGTCACTGCCGTTTCTTCCTGCGCCTGCTTTCCAAACACGCGCTGCTCTACACCGAAATGGTCACCACCGGTGCCTTGCTCAACGGTGATCACGAGCGGTTCCTGCGGCACAACGAGGCCGAGCATCCGTTGGCGTTGCAGTTGGGTGGCAGTGTGCCGTTGGACTTGGCGGCTTGTGCGCGGATGGCGCAGGAGCATGGGTACGATGAGGTGAATCTGAATGTGGGCTGCCCCAGTGACAGGGTGCAGAACAATATGATCGGCGCGTGCCTGATGGGGCATCCGCAGTTGGTGGCCGATTGTGTGAAGGCGATGCGTGATGCGGTGTCGATTCCGGTGACGGTGAAGCATCGGATCGGGATCAATGGGCGTGACAGCTATGAAGAGCTGTGCGATTTCGTTGGCACGGTGCGTGATGCAGGTTGCAACAGTTTTACCGTGCATGCGCGGATTGCGATTCTGGAGGGGTTGTCGCCGAAGGAGAATCGCGATATTCCGCCGCTGCGTTATGACGTGGCTGCGCGGTTGAAGGCGGATTTTCCGGAGCTGGAGATTATTCTCAACGGCGGGATCAAGAGCCTGGAAGCCTGTCACGAGCATTTGCAGACGTTCGACGGGGTGATGCTCGGGCGTGAGGCTTATCACAATCCCTATGTGATGGCCGAGGTGGATCAGCAGTTGTTTGGCAGCAGCGCGCCGGTGATCTCTCGCGCCGAGGCGTTGGCGCAGTTGCGACCTTATATCGCTGCGCACCTGGAAGCCGGTGGCGCGATGCACCATATCACTCGCCATGTGCTGGGGCTGGGTACCGGGTTTCCGGGCGCGCGCAAGTTTCGTCAGTTGTTGTCGGTGGATATCCACAAGGCGAAAGATCCGCTGGCCTTGCTGGATCAGGCGGCCGGGTTGCTCGAGGGGCGTTGATCGCCCCGTTGTTTCAGCGTTTGGGTAAGTCGATGGTCACTTTCAAGCCGCCCCACTCGCTTTCTTGTAGCAGTAGCTGCCCGCCCCAGCTGTCGACGATGTCGCGCACGATGCCCAGGCCCAGGCCATGGCCGTCGGTCTGTTCATCCAGGCGGGTGCCGCGGCTGATTACCTGATCGCGCTGGTCCTGGGGAATTCCCGGGCCGTCGTCTTCCACGCTCAGCTCGTAGGCTTGTGCGGTTTCGATCACGCTCAGGCGAACTTCGGCGTCCGCCCATTTGCAGGCGTTGTCCAGCAGGTTGCCGAGCAGTTCCAGCAGGTCTTCGCGGTCCCAGGGCAGCTGCAGGCCGCTGGGCGCGACATAGCTGAGGTGCAGGTGTTCGCCGTGGATCATGTTCAGGGTGGCGAGCAATCCCGGCAGTTCGGCGTCGCAATCGAACAAGGCCCCGGGCAATGCGTCGCCGGCCAGGCGGGCGCGGTTGAGTTCGCGATTGAGTCGCAGGCGGACCTGTTCCAGCTGGTCCTTGAGGACCTGGCGCAGTTGCGGGTGGGCGTCGAGTTGTTCGCTGGAGGCCAGGCTCAACAACACCGCCAATGGGGTTTTCAGGGCATGGCCGAGGTTGCCCAGGGCATTGCGCGAACGCTTGAGACTGTCTTCGGTGTGGGCCAGCAAGTGGTTGATCTGGGTCACCAGTGGTTCCAGCTCGATCGGCACCTGATCGTCGAGTTGCGAGCGCTGGCCCTGTTGCAGTTGCGCGATCTGTTCCCGGGCCTTTTCCAGCGGGCGCAAGGCGCGGCGCACGGTGAGCCGTTGCAGCAGCAGGATTAGCAGCAGGCCCGCCAGCCCCAGGCCGAGGCCGATCTGTTGCATGCGCTGGAAGCTCTCGCGCACCGGGGTGTAGTCCTGGGCCACGCTGATGGAAATCGACTGGCCGAGGCGCCGATAGTCCGAACGCAGCACCAGCAGTTGCTGGCCTTCCGGGCCCAGTTGCAGGTTGCTCTCCAGGCCCGGCCGTTCGAGGCGTGGCAGTTCCTGGTCCCAGAGTGAACGGGAGCGCCAGTGGCTGTCAGCAAAATCGATGCGGAAATAGTGGCCGGAAAACGGCCGCTGGTAAGCCGGCGACAGCAGACGCTCATCCAGTTGCAAACCCTGGGGGCCGCGCACCAGCGCCACCAGCAGGTTTTCGCTGTCGTTGCGCAAGCCGGCTTCGAGGTAGCGCTGCAATCCCACTTCGAACAGCCACAGGCTGGTTTGTGCCAACACCAGGCCGACGATCACCATCACGCTGA
This sequence comes from Pseudomonas sp. IT-P218, assembly GCF_949767605.1. Lineage (NCBI taxonomy): Bacteria > Pseudomonadati > Pseudomonadota > Gammaproteobacteria > Pseudomonadales > Pseudomonadaceae > Pseudomonas > Pseudomonas sp. IT-P218. The sequence goes on along the minus strand of NZ_CATKQQ010000055.1, from coordinate 325,828 downwards.
TCAGGCCCAGGCTCAAACGGCGCTGGATCGACCTCACCGGGCTTGCCCACCCAGCAGGTAACCCTGGCCGCGACGGGTTTCGATCACGTCGCGCCCGAGTTTGCGCCGCAGGTGGTTGACGTGGACTTCCAGCACGTTGGAATCGCGCTCGGTTTCACCGTCGTAGAGGTGTTCGGCCAGGTGGCTTTTGGAGAGGATCTGTTCCGGGTGCAGCATGAAGTAACGCAACAGGCGAAACTCGGCGGCCGTGAGCTGGATGTCGGCGCCATCGCGGGTGACGCACTGGCGCCCCTCATCCAGTTGCAGGCCGGCGGCCTTCAGGGTCGGTTGATTGACCTGGCCATGGGAGCGGCGCAACAGGGCCTGGATGCGCAGGTGCAGTTCTTCGGGGTGGAAAGGTTTGGTCAGGTAGTCGTCGGCGCCGGCCTTGAGGCCTTCGATGCGCTCTGCCCAGGAACCGCGGGCGGTGAGGATCAGCACCGGCGTCGCCAGGCCGGCGGCGCGCCACTGGGTCAACACGTCTAGCCCGGGCAGCCCCGGCAGGCCGAGGTCGAGGATGATCAGGTCATAGGGTTCGGTGCTGCCCTGGTGCACCGCGTCGCGGCCGTCGGCCAGCCAGTCCACGGCATAACCTTGGCGATTGAGGCCGGCCACCAGTTCGTCGGCCAGCGGCACGTGGTCTTCCACCAGGAGCAATCGCATCGGTCAATCTTCCTTGTCTTTGAGTAAATGGCCGGTGGTGGCGTCGATGTCCAGTTCGCGGACCACACCCTCGGTGGTCAGCAATTCGACTTCATAAATGTAGACGTCGTGCTTCTCTTCGAGCTCGGCTTCCAGCAGCTTGGCCCCCGGATAACGATCCAGCGCTTTTTGCAGAAGCTGCTCGAGCGGCAGGATCACGCCCTGTTGGCGCAGGCGCAGGGCCTCGTCCTGGTCGAGGTCGCGGGCCATGACCACCGAGCAGAAAACCAGCAGCGCCAGGGCCATGCGGGCGCTGGCGCGTCGAGGGGAAAAGGAATGCAGCGTCATTACGTGTCCTGATGATCCTTGAGAATCTGCCCGCTGACCGCGTCCAGCTCCAGGTCCCACTCGATGCCCTGCGGGTCGCGCAGTTCAACCTGGTAGATGTACTTGCCGTACTCTTCTTCCAGTTCGGTTTCGGTGACGGTGGAGCCGGGATGCTTGGCCAGCGCCGTGGCATTGAGCTTCTCGAAAGACACAATGGTACCAGCGTCGCGCAGCCTCAGGGCTTCGTCGGGGCCGAGGTCGCGCGCCTGGGCGAGGTTGGCGGTCAGGCCGATGAGGGATGCGGCGAACAGGGCAGTAAAGGATTTCATGGGTGTCTCCGTATTTTTTATGTGTTGCCTACGGGGGCCACCTTAGCGAAACCAACTTAATTGAAACTGAATTGCCATCATGCGCGACTATTGTGCCAGCACCTCGTCGGCCCTGCCGCCTTCGCGCTGGATCACCAAGTGGATGAAGTGCAGCTTGGCGATCACCGCGGGCGGCAGCACGAAGGGGTAGAAATCCGGCTGGCCCATGCTGCGCGACAGCTCGTTGAGCATGCCGGCCAGTTCGATCCAGGCGTTGACGAACGACAGGAAGGCGGCGCCGCCGGGGTGCTGCGGATCGTAGAGGGTGCTGGAGGGAAACGGCTGGTAGTCGAAGTCCATTTCCCGCGCGCTCATGCCAAAGCCGAGCGCGGTGTCGACGGCGTCCATCATGTGCAGATAGTGAGCCCAGGTTTCGGCCCAGTCTTCCCAAGGGTGCATGGTGGCGTAGGCGCTGACGTACTGCTGCTGCCAGTCGAGCGGCGCGCCTTGCTGGTAATGCCGTTCCAGGGCATCGGCGTAGCTGGCGCGTTCATCGCCGAACAGGTCGCGAAAGGGTTCCAGCCAGTCGCTGTTGGCAATCAAACGGTCCCAATAATAATGCCCGACCTCGTGACGGAAATGCCCGAGCAAGGTGCGATAGGGTTCGTGCATCTGCACCCGCACCTGTTCGCGGTGGGCGTCGTCGGCTTCCTTGATGTCGAGGGTGATCAGGCCGTTGGCGTGGCCGGTGGTGGGTGCCTTGCCTTCGAGGTCGACGCCGATGACGTCGAAGGCCAGGCCGGTTTCTTCGTCCTGGGTTTTCGGGATGACTTGCAACCCGAGGCTGAGCAACTGCGCGATCAGGCGGCGCTTGGCGGTTTCCACCTTGCGCCAGCGCTCGTGGTTTTCGGCGATGGATAAATCGGGGATGGTACGGTTCAGGCTGCAGGCGATGCATAGGGCATCGTGGTCGTTGGCTGGTAGCAGCCAATTGCAGGCGGCTGGGGAATCGAGGTTGGCGCAGCGACGGAACATGCCGGCTGCGGGATCGGCGTCGAGTAGCCAGGTGTCGGGCTGCTCGCCCGGTTGTAGCGAGGACAGGCGACTTTGCTCGGGTTGGTAACCCAGGGCTGCGGAACAGGCCAGGCACTGGCTGTTGCGAAAGAACAGCGACTGGCCGCAACGACAGGGCCAGATCTTGCTGTTGCGCGAGCTTTCGCCCATGAAGGGGGCGGCGATGCGCGAGCTGAGCTGTTCGAAGAAGCGGTACATGAGCGATCTCTCCCTGGGGCTTGCCAAGACTAGATCATTGCTGGGGGGTGATCGTTCCCCCGCTTTGCGGGGGGTGAATCAAAAGATCGCAGCCTGCGGCAGCTCCTACAGGGGGACGGCGGCGTTTGCGCGATCCTTGTAGGAGCTGCCGCAGGCTGCGATCTTTTGATCTTGAGGGCGTCAGACCGTGATGTTGTGCCCTTTCAGGAACTCGACGAATGCTTCTTCATCCAGCACCTTTAACCCGAGCTCATTGGCCTTGGTCAGTTTAGACCCCGCACCAGGCCCTGCGACCACGCAGTGGGTCTTGGCCGATACGGAGCCGGCCACTTTGGCGCCGAGGCTTTCGAGTTTGTCCTTGGCCACATCGCGGCTCATCAGTTCCAGCGAACCGGTGAGCACCCAGGTCTGTCCGGCCAGTGGCAGGCCTTCGACGACTTTCTTCTCGCTCTGCCAGTGCATGCCGAAATCGGCCAGTTGTTTCTCGGCGTCCTCAGCCAGTTGGCGATTGGCCTCGACGGCGAAAAACTCACGTACCGAGGTGGCCTGCTTTTCGGGCAATGCCTGACGCATGTCCAGCCAGTCGGCGCTGATCACCGCTTGCAGCGAACCGAACTTGTCAGCCAGTTTCTGCGCCCCGCCCGGCCCTACCGAAGGGATGTGCAGCTTGTCGAGGAAACCGCCCAGGGTGGTGCTGGCGGCGAACTCGGCGCCCAGCTCGCCCTGGTCCTGAATCTGCAAGCCGTGCTTGAGCAGTTCGTCGATCACCTGCTGGTTGTGCGCGTCTTCGAAGAAGCTGTGAATTTCGTGGGCCACTTCCAGGCCGACGTCCGGCAGGTAGGTCAGCACTTGCGGCAAGGCCTTCTGCACCCGCTCCAGCGAACCCAGGGAACGCGCCAGCACCTTGGCCGTCTCTTCGCCGACATCGGGAATTCCCAGGGCGTAGATGAAGCGGGCCAGGCTCGGTTTCTTGCTGTCGGCGATGGCGCTGAGCAGCTTGTTGCTCGACAGTTCGGCAAAGCCTTCCAGATCGACGATGTCTTCGAACTTCAGGGCGTACAGGTCGGCCGGTGAACTCACCAGGCCTTCGTCGACCAGTTGTTCGACGCTTTTGTCGCCCAGGCCTTCGATGTCCATGGCCCGGCGGGAGACGAAGTGAATGATCGCCTGCTTGAGCTGCGCACCGCAGGCCAGGCGCCCGACGCAGCGATACACCGCGCCTTCGCTGACGGTCTCGCGGCCCTTGCTGCGCTTGACCAGTTGCGTACGCTCGACGTGGGAGCCGCACACCGGGCATTGCTCTGGAATCTGTACTGGCCGGGCGTTTTCCGGGCGGCGCTCGGTGACCACTTGCACCACTTGCGGAATCACGTCGCCGGCGCGGCGGATGATCACCGTGTCGCCGATCATCAGGCCCAGGCGCGCCACTTCGTCCATGTTGTGCAGCGTCGCGTTGGCCACGGTGACACCGGCGACCTTGACCGGCTTCAAGCGCGCCACCGGCGTCACCGCACCGGTGCGACCGACCTGGAACTCGACGTCGAGCAACTCGGTGAGTTCTTCCATGGCCGGGAATTTATGGGCGATGGCCCAGCGCGGTTCGCGGGCGCGGAAGCCCAGTTCACGTTGGGAGGCGATGCTGTTGACCTTGAACACCACGCCGTCGATTTCATAGGGCAGCGCGTTGCGGCGTTCGCCGATGTCGCGGTAGTAGTCCAGGCATTCGTCGATGCCGTTCGCCAGTTTCAGCTCGTGGCTGATGGGCATGCCCCAAACCTTGAGCTGCTGCAGATTGCCGATGTGGGTATCGGCGATGTCCGCGGACACCTGGCCAATGCCGTAGCAGCAGAATTCCAGCGGACGGTTGGCGGTGATCTTCGAGTCCAGCTGGCGCAAGCTGCCGGCCGCGGCGTTGCGCGGGTTGGCGAAGGTCTTGCCACCGACTTCCAGTTGCGTGGCGTTGAGCCGTTCGAAACCGGCCTTGGACATGAACACTTCGCCGCGCACTTCCAGGGTCGCCGGCCAGCCGGTGCCGTGCAGCTTGAGCGGGATGTTGCGCACGGTGCGCACGTTGACGCTGATGTCTTCACCGGTGGTGCCGTCGCCGCGCGTTGCTCCGCGTACGAGCATGCCGTCCTGATAGAGCAGACTGACCGCCAGGCCATCGAGCTTGGGTTCGCAGCTGTATTCAACCGCCGCGCCAGCGCCGAACAGATCACCGGCCGGCAGGTCCAGGCCTTCGGTCACCCGACGGTCGAACTCGCGCATGTCGGTTTCTTCGAAGGCGTTGCCCAGGCTGAGCATCGGCACTTCGTGGCGCACCTGGGTGAACGCCGACAGCGCGGCGCTGCCGACCCGCTGGGTGGGCGAGTCGCTGGTGACCAGGTCGGGATTGGCCGCTTCGAGGGCCTTGAGCTCGTTGAACAACCGGTCGTACTCGGCGTCCGGGATGCTCGGCTCGTCCAGCACGTGGTAGCGATAGTTGTGCAGGTCCAGCTCGGCGCGTAGCTCTAGAATGCGGTCTTGGGCGGCAGTCATGGGTGTTCTCTCATAAAGCAAAAGAGCAGCCGAGGCTGCTCAATTTGTTGATGCTGTACAAATCATTGTAGGAGTCCGGCTTGCCGGCGAAGGCGATTTCAAATACGCCATCGCCAGCAAGCCGGCTCCTACAGGGTGTGGAGGTGGATATCCACACGGTGCAAATATCAGCGCTTCTGGGTCAATGCGCGACGTTCAAATTCAACGATGCGCTGACGGTAGTGCTCGATCGTCTGGGCGGTCAATACGCTGCGCTGGTCGTCCTTCAGTTCGCCGTTCAGCTCTTGCGACAATTTACGCGCCGCCGCCACCATCACGTCGAAGGCCTGCTTCGGATGACGCGGGCCTGGCAGGCCGAGGAAGAAGCTCACCGCCGGGGTGCTGAAGTGGTCGATGTCGTCCAGGTCGAACACGCCCGGCTTGACCGCGTTGGCCATGGAGAACAGCACTTCGCCATTGCCGGCCATGCTTTCGTGGCGGTGGAAGATGTCCATTTCGCCAAAACGCAGGCCGCTTTCGAGAATGTTCTGCAGCAGGGCCGGGCCTTTGAAGCCGGCAGGATCGCGGCAGATCACGCTGATGACCAGCACTTCCTCGGCTTGCGGCTGTTCCTTGTCGCTGACCGCTGGCGCAGGCTTGGTGTCATCCGGGAAATCGTCGTCACGGCTGCTGAAGCTCGGGCCGCCGTCCAGGTCCAGGCTGAGGTTCATGTCGCCCTGGGAAGGCTCGCCATGGCCACGCTTGCCGCGCTTGGAGCCCGAATCGCGGGAGTCCCGGGCCGGCATGCTCACCGACGGCAGGTCGTGCTCGTCCAGTTGCGGTTCCTTGTGCGTATCCAGCACGCGGGACGGGCCCAACACCTCGGGGCTGGCGTCCTCTTCGGGCAGGTTGGACAGGCTCCGGTCGAGACGGAATTTCAGTTTTCCCTTGCCGCCGCGCATACGGCGCCAGCCATCAAAAAGAATACCGGCAATGACAATAATGCCGATGACGATCAGCCACTCGCGCAGACCGATTTCCATGTAATCCCGTGCCTCTATAAAAAATGCTGAAAAATAAGGGGCTTACATTCTGTAAACCGCTTTAAAACGTGGCGCCAACTCTATGTTCTGACAGGCGTTTTACCCACGTATACGAAAAATTGACATTAAACTAGCACGACCAAAGGCAACTTTACACCGTCTGGCACGTTGGTCCCGCGAATATGTCGATTGGCCAGCAAGTCGGCATGGCAAATTGAGTCCCACTGTAAAAAAATCCCCCCTGAAAGCCACGCCTCAGGCATCCACCATCGCCATGGCCTCCTCGACATCCACCGCCACCAGACGCGAGCAACCCGGTTCGTGCATCGTCACCCCCATCAATTGCTCGGCCATTTCCATGGCGATCTTGTTGTGGGTGATGTAGATGAACTGCACCGTCTGCGACATCTCCTTGACCAGTCGCGCATAACGTCCAACGTTAGCGTCATCCAATGGCGCGTCCACTTCATCGAGCATGCAGAACGGCGCCGGGTTCAACTTGAAGATCGCAAAAACCAGGGCCAATGCGGTCAGGGCTTTTTCGCCACCGGAGAGCAAATGGATGGTGCTGTTCTTCTTTCCGGGCGGCTGCGCCATGATCGTCACCCCTGTATCGAGTAGATCTTCGCCCGTCAGTTCCAAATACGCGCGGCCTCCACCGAAAACTTTTGGGAAAAGTGCCTGTAAACCGCCATTGATCTGATCAAAGGTATCTTTGAAACGGTTTCGGGTTTCCTTGTCGATCTTGCGAATCACGTTTTCGAGCGTATCGAGGGCTTCGACCAGATCGTCGTTCTGGGCGTCCAGATAACGTTTACGCTCCGATTGTTGCTGGTACTCATCGATGGCCGCGAGGTTGATTGCGCCCAGGCGCTGGATCCGCGCGGCGATGCGCTCAAGCTCTTCCTCGGCGGCTTTCTCGCTGGCCTCGGCGGTCAGGGTGGCCAGCACGCCGTGCAGGTCGTAACCGTCTTCGAGCAACTGGTCCTGCAATGCCTTGCGCCGCACGGTCAGGGCCTGCCATTCCATGCGCTGGGTTTCCAGCTGGCTGCGAATCAGCTGGGACTGTTGTTCGGCCTGGTTGCGGCGCTTCTCGGCCTCACGCAGTTCGCGGTCGGCATCTTCCAAGGCGATCTGCGCGGTCTTGAGCTCTTCGTCGACGGTCATGCGCTTGTCGAGCAGTTCTTCGAGTTTCAGGCGCAACTCTTCCAGCGGCGCCTCGCCCTCCTCCAGATTCAGAGACAACTGTTCGCGCTTTTCCGTCAGGCGTTCGGCCTGCATTTCCAGGCGCTCCAGGGCCTGGCGCGTGGAATCGTGCTGGGCCTTGAGCGAGCCCAGGCGCACCGCCAGTTGGTGGGCGTGATCCTTGTGCTGGCGGGCCTCCTGGCGCACCCGGTCAAGGCGTTCGCGCAAGCTGTCGCGCTGGGCCAGCAGCAGCTCGCGCTGCTCGGTGTCCAGGGCCATGGCGTCGAGGGCTTCCTGCAATTGCAGGCGCGCTTCACCGATGCTTTCGTGCTCCAGGGCGCGCTGCTCGCCCAGTTCCTCGATTTCTTCGTCAAGACGGGTGCGCCGCAGGGCCAACTGCTCGGCCTTGGCTTTGCCGGCCGACAGTTGGGCCTTCAACTCGCCTTGCTGACGGGCTTCGTCCTGCAGCAAACGACGCAAGTGTTCGCGACCGTTTTCCTGCTGACGCTGTTGCGCCCGCAGGTTTTGCAATTCGGTTTCCAGGGACTCGACCGCCGCTTCGCGCTCTTCGCGCTCCAGGCCCAGTTTCTGGATTTCCTGGCCACGGGCGAGCATGCCGCTTTCCGCTTCACTGGCACGGCGCACCCGCAGAAAGTGCCGGCCGACCCAGTATCCATCGCGGCTGATCAGGCTCTGGCCGGCGGCCAACTGACCGCGCATGGCCAAGGCTTGCTCCAGGCTCTCGACCGGTTTGACCTGGCCCAGCCATGGCGACAGATCAATCTGCGCCTCGACCTTGTCCAGCAAACTGCCAGGCACTCGCTGGCCATCGCTGGCCGGGCTGAGCAGGCGCAGATCGCCCTGGGCAAAGCTGGACAGGTCGAAGTCGTTGAAGTCATCCACCAGCACTGCTTGCAGGTCGGCACCGAGCACGGTTTCCACCGCCAGTTCCCAACCTGCTTCAACCTTCAGCCCTTCGGCCAGGCGCGGGCGATCCGCCAGATGCTGCTCACGCAGCCACTCGGCGGTGCCGGTGCCCGGATCAAGCGCGGCTTGTTGCAGGGCTTCGAGCGAGGCCAGGCGACCATTGAGCCGCTGCAGATCGCCCTGGGCCTGTTGCTGTGCCGTCAGCGAGTGCTGCAGTTGCTGACGCAGTTGCTCGAGCTTTTCGACCTGAGCTTCTTCACTGGTCTGCAAATCCTCGAGGGTCGCCTCGGATTCAGCGAGCTGCTCGCTAAGCTGCATGATCGCTGCATCTTCCGGATCCGCCGAGAGCAAGGCGCGCTCTTCGCCGAGGCGTTTCTGCCGATCGGCCAGGCGCTCCAGGCTGGTTTCCAGTTGCTGGATGCGCGACTGCTGGACTTCCGACTGGCGCCGCGGCTCGGCAGCGCTCAGGTTGAAGGTGTCCCACTGCTCCTGCCAGCCGTGCATGGTGGTTTCGGATTCTTCCAGTGCGGCGGCAGCCTCTTCGGCGGCGGCGCTGGTGACTTCCTGCTCCGGCGTGAGCATGTCCAGCTCTTCGCCGAGAGTCAGCAGCAGCGTGCGGTCGTGGCCCAGGTGCGATTCTGTCTCCAGGCGCGCACGCTCGGCTTCTTTCAGATCGTCCTGCAACTGGCGCAAGCGCTGCTGCCCGTGCTGGATGCTCTGTTCGACCCGGGCGATGTCGCCGCCGACCGAATAGAAGCGCCCTTGCACCAGATTGAAGCGCTCGGAGAGGTCGTGATGGCCATCGCGCAGGCGTTCGATACTGGCATCGGCGTTGCGCTGTTCGGCCACCAGGGCTTCGAAACTGATTTCCTGGGTGCCAATGATCGCTTCGCGCTGGCCGACCTGTTCGTTCAGGTCCTGCCAGCGCAGGGCCGACAGTTGCGCCTTGAGCTGACGCTCTTCGCCTTTGAGTTCCTGATACTTCTTGGCCGCTTCAGCCTGGCGGTGCAGGCGTTCAAGCTGACGTTCCAGCTCTTCGCGCAAGTCGGTCAGGCGCTCGAGGTTTTCGTGGGTGCGGCGGATGCGGTTTTCGGTTTCGCGCCGACGCTCCTTGTACTTGGAGATTCCCGCCGCTTCTTCGATAAAGTTGCGCAGGTCTTCAGGCTTGGACTCGATCAGCTTGGAGATCATCCCCTGCTCGATGATCGAGTAGCTGCGCGGGCCGAGGCCGGTGCCGAGGAAGATATCGGTGATGTCACGGCGCCGGCATTTGGTGCCGTTGAGATAGTAGGTGGTCTGGCTATCGCGGGTGACTTTGCGGCGAATGGAAATTTCCGCATAGGCGGCGTATTCACCGAGCAAAGTGCCATCGGTGTTATCGAACACCAGCTCGATGCTCGCCTGGCTCACCGGTTTACGGCTGGTCGAACCGTTGAAGATGACGTCGGTCATCGACTCGCCACGCAGGTTCTTCGCCGAACTTTCGCCCATCACCCAGCGCACGGCGTCGATGATGTTCGACTTGCCGCAACCATTGGGCCCGACCACCGCCGCCATGTTGCTGGGGAAGTTCACCGTGGTCGGGTCGACGAAGGATTTGAACCCCGCCAGCTTGATGCACTTTAGCCGCACGCTTATGCATCCGTCAGGGCAGAGATCACCAGATCGCAGCTGCGCTGGCCGTAAGCGGTCAGCACTTCGCGGATCTGTGCAAAGTCACGGGCGATCACGGCGGCGAGCAGGCGCTCGAACAAGGCCAGGTATTCGCTCATCGAGGCCTTGCGCTGGTCCAGGGCGAGAAAATACGCACGGCTCATGGCCGGCTGCAGGTTTTCGACGGTTTCCTGCAGGTACGGGTTGTTGGCGAACGGATAGGTGGCGCGCATCACATTGAAACTGTCGTCGACGAAGCTATGGATGTCCTGGCGTTCGAAGCTGGCCGTCAGGCGCTGCTGGATTTGCAGGAATGGCGCCAGGTCAGCCTGGACTTTCCAGCCGTTGGCCACGGCGTTGGCCAGCAGGATGTACATCTCGCTCATCAGCGTGCACAGGCTCTTGACCTTGTGCGCGGTGAGCTCGGTGACGTGGGCGCCCCGGCGCGGCAGGATGGCGATCAGGTGCCGGCGCTCGAGAATCAGCAAGGCCTCGCGAACCGAGCCGCGGCTGACGTCGAGTGCCTGGGTGACCTTCTGTTCCTGGATGCGCTCCCCGGGCTTCATCTCGCCGCGAATGATGCGTTCGGCGAGGTGATGCGCGATTTGCTCGGCGAGGCTGTCCGGCGCCTTGAACGTCATGGTTGTCCTTCAAACTCTTCGATTTGCACAAGCGGCGCAGTGTAGCGCAATTGATACGTCATGGCGCAGGGCCTGCCCGGTGGTTTTGGCACGATTCAAGCAAAAAGCAAGGTATTGATCGAGGGTCAATACTGAAGAAAACAGGCGTTAATCGACAAAATGCATTTTCCTGACCTTTAAGTCAGAAAATCATTGACCGGAAAGTCAGACCTGCTAAATTCGGTTCATGGCGGTTAACAACAATAATGAGTCTGCGAGGCCTTCCGTGATCCAGTTTTTACTCAACCAGGAACTCCGTAGCGAGCACGCCCTGGACCCGAACCTGACCGTGCTCAATTATCTGCGCGACCATGTGGGCAAACCCGGCACCAAAGAAGGCTGCGCCAGCGGTGACTGTGGCGCGTGCACCGTGGTGGTCGGCGAGCTGCAGACCGATGACGACGGCCGCGATCGCATTCGTTATCGCAGCCTCAACTCGTGCCTGACCTTCGTGTCGTCCCTGCACGGCAAGCAACTGATCAGCGTTGAAGACCTCAAGCACAAGGGTGAGCTGCACAGCGTGCAGAAGGCCATGGTCGAGTGCCACGGTTCGCAATGCGGGTTCTGCACCCCGGGTTTCGTGATGTCGTTGTTTGCCCTGCAAAAGAACAGCGACGCACCGGATCAGCACAAGGCCCACGAAGCCCTGGCCGGCAACCTCTGCCGCTGCACCGGGTATCGGCCGATCCTGGAAGCTGCCGAGCAGTCCTGCTGCGCCAAGCAACCGGATCAGTTCGATGCCAATGAAGCCCAGACCATCGCCCGGCTCAAAGCCATCGCGCCGACCGATATCGGCGAACTCAACAGCGGTGACAAGCGCTGCCTGGTGCCGCTGACCGTGGCCGACCTTGCCGACCTCTATGACGCTTATCCACAGGCGCGGCTGCTGGCCGGCGGCACCGACCTGGCGCTGGAAGTGACCCAGTTCCACCGTACCCTGCCGGTGATGATCTACGTCGGCAACGTCGCCGAGATGAAGCGCATCGACCGCTTCGACGACCGCCTGGAAATCGGTGCCGCCACCGCCCTCTCCGACTGCTACGAAGCCCTGAAGGCCGAGTACCCGGACTTCGGCGAACTGCTGCAGCGCTTCGCCTCCTTGCAGATCCGCAACCAGGGCACCCTCGGCGGCAACATCGGCAACGCCTCGCCCATCGGCGACTCGCCACCGCTGCTGATTGCCCTGGGTGCGCAGATCGTCCTGTGCAAAGGCGATACCCGCCGCACCCTGGCGCTGGAAGATTACTTCATCGATTACCGCGTCACCGCACGCCAGGAAAGCGAGTTCATCGAGAAGATCATCGTGCCGCGCGCCAGCGTCGAACAGCTGTTCCGCGCCTACAAGGTGTCCAAGCGCCTGGACGATGACATTTCCGCGGTGTGCGCGGCGTTCAACCTGCGCCTGGAAAACGGTGTGATCGCCGATGCCCGCGTGGCGTTCGGTGGCATGGCGGCCATTCCAAAGCGCGCCAACAGTTGCGAAACCGCGTTGATCGGTGCGCCCTTTAACAGCGCCACCGTTGAACGTGCCTGCGCTGCCCTGGCGGAAGATTTCACGCCGCTGTCGGACTTCCGCGCCAGCAAGGAATATCGCCTGCTCAGTGCACAGAACCTGCTGCGCAAATACTTCATCGAACTGCAAACGCCGCACATCGAGACTCGGGTGACCGCTTATGTCTAACCATCACGCCGTAGAGAAGACCCAGGCCGAACTGGCTGAACTGTTCGCCAAGGACCTGACCACCGGTGTCGGCCGCAGCGTCAAACACGACAGCGCGGCCAAGCATGTGTCCGGTGAAGCGCAGTACATCGACGATCGCCTGGAGTTTCCCAACCAGCTGCACGTGTACGCCCGCCTGTCCGACCGCGCCCACGCCCGGATCATCAGCATCGACACCCAGCCGTGCTACGCCTTCGAGGGCGTGCGCATCGCCATCACCCACGAAGACGTGCCGGGCCTGAAAGACATCGGCCCACTGCTGCCGGGTGACCCGCTGCTGGCCATCGACGACGTGCAGTTCGTCGGCCAGCCGGTGCTCGCCGTCGCCGCGAAAGACCTGGAAACCGCACGCAAGGCGGCGATGGCCGCGATCATCGAATACGAAGACCTGGAGCCGGTGCTGGACGTGGTCGAAGCCTTGCGCAAGCGCCACTTCGTGCTCGACAGCCACACCCATCAGCGCGGCGATTCGGCCACGGCGCTGGCCACCGCCGAGCACCGCATCCAGGGCACCCTGCACATCGGTGGCCAGGAACACTTCTACCTGGAAACCCAGATTTCCTCGGTGATGCCCACCGAAGACGGCGGCATGATCGTCTACTGCTCCACCCAGAACCCCACCGAAGTGCAGAAGCTGGTGGCCGAAGTGCTGGACGTGTCGATGAACAAGATCGTCGTCGACATGCGCCGCATGGGCGGCGGCTTTGGCGGCAAGGAGACGCAAGCGGCGAGCCCGGCGTGCCTGTGCGCCGTAATCGCGCACCTCACCGGCCAGCCGACCAAGATGCGCCTGCCGCGGGTCGAAGACATGCTGATGACCGGCAAGCGTCACCCTTTCTATGTCGAATACGACGTCGGCTTCGACAGCACCGGGCGCCTGCACGGGATTGCCCTGGAACTGGCCGGCAACTGCGGCTGCTCGCCGGACCTGTCGGCGTCGATCGTCGACCGCGCGATGTTCCACTCCGACAACTCGTACTACCTGGGCGACGCGACCATCAATGGTCACCGCTGCAAGACCAACACCGCCTCGAACACCGCTTACCGTGGCTTCGGCGGCCCGCAAGGCATGGTCGCCATCGAAGAGGTGATGGACGCCATCGCCCGGCACCTGGCCCTCGACCCGCTGGCGGTGCGCAAGGCCAACTATTACGGCAAGACCGAGCGTAACGTCACCCACTACTACCAGACCGTCGAGCACAACATGCTCGAGGAAATGACCGCCGAACTGGAAGCCAGCAGCCAGTACGCCGAGCGCCGCGAAGCGATCCGTCGCTACAACGCCAACAGCCCGATCCTGAAAAAAGGCCTGGCGCTGACCCCGGTGAAATTCGGCATCTCCTTCACCGCCAGCTTCCTCAACCAGGCCGGCGCGCTGGTGCACGTCTACACCGACGGCAGCATCCACCTGAACCACGGCGGCACCGAAATGGGCCAGGGCCTGAACACCAAGGTCGCGCAGGTTGTGGCCGAGGTGTTCCAGGTGGAAATGGACCGTGTGCAGATCACTGCGACCAACACTGACAAGGTGCCGAACACCTCGCCGACCGCTGCGTCCAGTGGCGCCGACCTCAACGGCAAGGCTGCGCAGAATGCCGCAGAGACCATCAAGCAACGCCTGGTGGAATTCGCCGCTCGCCAGTACAAGGTCAGCGAAGAAGACGTGGAGTTCCACAACGGCCACGTGCGGGTTCGCGATCACATCCTGACCTTCGAAGCGCTGATCCAGCAGGCGTATTTCGCCCAGGTGTCGCTGTCGAGTACCGGGTTCTACAAGACCCCGAAAATCTACTACGACCGCAGCCAGGCCAGGGGGCGTCCGTTCTATTACTTCGCCTTCGGCGCCGCCTGCTGCGAGGTGATCATCGACACCCTGACCGGCGAGTACAAGATGCTGCGCACCGACATCCTCCACGACGTCGGCGCCTCGCTGAACCCGGCCATCGACATCGGCCAGGTCGAGGGCGGTTTCATCCAGGGCATGGGTTGGCTGACCATGGAAGAGCTGGTGTGGAACAACAAGGGCAAGCTGATGACCAACGGCCCGGCCAGCTACAAGATCCCGGCCGTGGCGGACATGCCGTTGGACCTGCGGGTGAAGCTGGTGGAAAACCGCAAGAACCCGGAAGACACGGTGTTCCATTCCAAGGCCGTGGGCGAGCCGCCGTTCATGCTCGGCATCGCCGCGTGGTGTGCGATCAAGGATGCGGTGGCCAGTCTGGGTGATTACAAGCATCAGCCGAAAATCGACGCGCCGGCGACGCCGGAGCGGGTGTTGTGGGGGTGTGAGCAGATGCGCCAGTTGAAGGTGGCGAAGGCGGCCGAAACCGAGGTTGAGTTGGCTCCGCTCTGATACCGAGGCGCGGCCAATCGCCAGCAGGCTGGCTCCCACAGGGGAATGCATTCCAATGTGGGAGCCAGCCTGCTGGCGATGAGGCCGGGACAGACAACAGAGATGTTGAGGTGAAACATGTACAACTGGATCGACGCCCTCGCCGACCTGCAAAACCAGGGTGAACCCTGCGTGTTGGTGACCATCATCGAAGAGCTCGGCTCGACGCCGCGCAATGCCGGTTCGAAGATGGTCGTCAGCGCTCGCCAGACCTTCGACACCATCGGTGGCGGGCACCTGGAATACAAGGCCATGCAGATCGCCCGCGAGATGCTCGCCAGCGGCAAGCAGGACACCCATCTGGAGCGCTTCAGCCTCGGCGCCAGCCTGGGCCAGTGCTGCGGTGGCGCTACCGTGCTGCTGTTCGAACCGATGGGCCAGGTCCAGGCGCAGATCGCCGTATTCGGCGCCGGCCACGTCGGCCGTGCGCTGGTACCATTGCTGGCCAGCCTGCCCTGCCGGGTGCGCTGGATCGATTCGCGCGAAGACGAATTCCCGCAACAGATCCCCCACGGCGTGCGCAAGATCGTCAGCGAGGAACCGGTGGACGAAATCGACGACCTGCCCGCCGGCAGCTACTGCATCGTCATGACCCACAACCACCAACTCGACCTCGAACTCACCGCCGCCATCCTCAAGCGCAACGACTTTGCCTACTTCGGCCTGATCGGCTCGAAGACCAAACGGGTGAAATTCGAACACCGCCTGCGCGACCGCGGTTTCGACAGCGGCGTCGTGCAACGCATGCGCTGCCCGATGGGCATCGGCGAAGTCAAAGGCAAACTGCCTGTGGAAATCGCCATCTCCATCGCCGGCGAGATCATCGCCACTTACAACGCCAATTTCGGTCAGCAAACGTCCAGCGCCGAACCGATTGCCAAACTGCTGCCCGTTTCACGCCGCAGTCAGGCGACAAAATTGAAAGCCTCCAATTGATGAGCTTCATAAATAGAGAATAATCATGCCCCTGACTCGCAAAGCCTACCGCGCCGCCATTCTGCACAGCATCGCCGACCCTGCCGAAGTCGGGATCGAAGCCTCGTACGAGTATTTCGAGGACGGCTTGCTGGTGATCGACAACGGCAAGATCAGCGCCCTCGGCCACGCCAGTGAATTGTTGCCAACCCTGCCGGCCGATATCGAGATCACCCATTACCAGGATGCGCTGATCACCCCCGGGTTCATCGACACCCACATCCACCTGCCGCAAACCGGCATGGTCGGCGCCTATGGCGAGCAACTGCTGGACTGGCTCAACACCTACACCTTCCCCTGCGAAAGCCAGTTCGCCGACAAGGCCCACGCCGACCAGGTCGCGGACATCTTCATCAAGGAACTGCTGCGCAACGGCACCACCACCGCGCTGGTGTTCGGTAGCGTGCATCCGCAATCGGTGAACTCGTTCTTCGAAGCCGCCGAGCAGTTGGACCTGCGCATGATCGCCGGCAAGGTGATGATGGACCGCAACGCCCCGGACTACCTGACCGACACCGCCGAATCCAGCTACCTGGAAAGCAAGGCGCTGATCGAGCGCTGGCACGGCAAGGGTCGCCTGCACTATGCGGTCACCCCGCGCTTTGCCCCGACCAGCACCCCGGAACAGCTGACCCTGGCCGGCCAGTTGCTGACCGAATACCCTGATCTGTACATGCAGACCCACATCAGCGAGAACCTCAAGGAAATCGAGTGGGTCAAGGAGTTGTTCCCGGAGCGCAAGGGTTACCTGGACGTCTACGACCACTACCAATTGCTCGGCGAGCGCTCGGTGTTCGCCCACGGCGTGCACCTGTGCGATGACGAATGCGCGCGACTGGCGGAAACCGGTTCGGCCATCTCGTTCTGCCCGACCTCGAACTTCTTCCTCGGCAGCGGTCTGTTCAACCTGCCGATGGCGGAGAAGCACAAGCTGAACGTCGGCCTGGGCACTGACGTGGGTGGCGGCACCAGTTTCTCGCTGCTGCAAACCCTCAACGAAGCCTACAAGGTGATGCAACTGCAAGGCGCGCGCCTGAGCCCGTTCAAGTCGCTGTACCTGGCGACCCTCGGCGGCGCCCGTGCACTTCGCCTGGAAGACAAGATCGGCAACCTGCAGCCGGGCAGCGATGCCGATTTCCTGGTGCTGGACTACAACGCCACGCCGTTGCTGGGTTATCGCTTGCAGCAGGCCAATAACATTGCCGAGACGTTGTTTGTGCTGATGACCCTGGGGGATGACCGGACTGTGTTGCAGACTTATGCGGCGGGGAATCTGGTGCATCAGCGGTAAGGTTTTCCGGGCATAAAAATCCCCCGTCGCTTTTCAGCCCGGGGGATTTTTATTGCCTGTCCTGCCGCCATCGCCAGCAGGCTGGCTCCCACAGTTGATCTTCAGTGATCACAAATTTTGCATTCGACACAAAATCCTGTGGGAGCCAGCCTGCTGGCGATAGGCGCGACGCGGTACATCAGATTTTCGCCGGCGACCGCCCTGGCTTCTTGGTCTGCAACAAATGCGAGAACACCGCATGCAAATCATCCGACGCACTTTCCTCATCGAGATTGAGTTTGCTGTCGATGTGATCCATGTGATGCATCATCAGGTTCACCGCCAGTTCCGCGTCGCGCTTTTCAATGGCGTCGATCAACTGGGTGTGCTCGTCGTAGGAGCAGTGGGAACGGTTGCCGCTTTCGTACTGGGCAATGATCAGCGAAGTCTGGGACACCAGGCTGCGCTGGAAGCTGATCAGCGGGGCGTTTTTCGCCGCTTCGGCCAGTTTCAGGTGGAATTCGCCCGACAGGCGGATGCCGGCGCCCCGGTCGCCACGGGAAAAGCTGTCGCGCTCGTCGTTGACCATCTGCCGCAACTCGGCAATCTGTTCGGCGGTGGCGTGCTCGACCGCAAGCTCGGTGATCGCCCGCTCCACCAGACGCCGGGCCATGAACACCTGGCGCGCCTCTTCGACGCTCGGGCTGGCAACCACGGCGCCGCGATTTGGCCGCAGCAACACCACGCTTTCATGGGCCAGGCGCGACAGCGCGCGGCGAATGATAGTGCGGCTGACCCCGAAAATTTCCCCCAGCGCTTCTTCGCTCAACTTGGTGCCGGGCGCCAGGCGCTGTTCGAGGATGGCCTCGAAGATATGCGCGTAGACAATATCGTCCTGGGTTCCGCTGCGGCCGGCTTTGCCTGCTCGCGGCTGTTTCTTTAGGGGTTGCAACTGTTCGTTCATGGGCACTCGAGTCGGAAGAACTGCGGCGAATTGACGGTGACTGTAATACGGCACAGTGGGTCGCTGGCAAGTATCGCGTGAAAATCACTACGATTGTACACAATGGTTAGTGCCAACACGACTGTACGGCTGTTTGTCACATCCGCTGTATGGCAACAATACATTACGTTTGAGTTTAGGCTTGTTCGCAGAATCCGCCTTTGTTCGCAATCCCTGTGGGATCGGGCTTGCTCGCGAAGAGGGCGTGTCAGCAGACATTAATGTAGCTGACGGACCGCATTCGCGAGCAAGCCCGCTCCCACAAGGGTTCAGTGTTGCAGCGGACATCTTCACACGTATAAAGGAACACCGCCGTCATGAACGACGCCACGCACACCCAACTGCGCCCCTTGGCCGACACCTCTCTATCAGCCATCGTCGCCGGGTTCATCGCCATGATGACCGGCTACACCAGTTCCCTGGTGCTGATGTTCCAGGCCGGGCAAGCGGCCGGGCTGACCAGCGGGCAGATTTCGTCGTGGATCTGGGCGATCTCCATCGGCATGGCGGTGTGCTCGATCGGCCTGTCCTTGCGCTATCGCACCCCCATCACCATTGCCTGGTCCACCCCGGGCGCGGCCTTGTTGATCACCAGCCTGGGGGGCGTGACCTACGGCGAAGCCATCGGTGCCTATATTACCTGCGCGCTGCTGGTGACGATCTGCGGGCTGACCGGCAGTTTCGAACGCCTGGTGAAAAAGATTCCCGCGTCCCTGGCGGCGGCATTGCTGGCGGGGATCCTGTTCAAGATCGGCAGCGAGATTTTCGTCGCAGCGCAGCATCGCACTGCGCTGGTGCTGGGCATGTTCCTCACCTACCTGGTGGTCAAGCGCCTGTCGCCGCGTTATGCCGTGTTGGGCGCATTGCTGATCGGCACGGCCTTGTCCGGCCTCATGGGGCTGCTGGACTTCAGCGCGTTCCACCTGGAAGTGGCCACGCCGGTCTGGACCACACCGCACTTCTCCCTCGCCGCGACCATCAGTATCGGCATCCCGTTGTTCGTGGTCGCGATGACTTCGCAAAACATGCCGGGCATCGCCGTGCTGCGCGCCGACGGCTACAACGTGCCAGCTTCGCCGCTGATCACCACCACCGGCATCGCCTCGCTGCTGCTGGCGCCCTTCGGTTCCCACGGGATTAACCTGGCCGCCATCAGCGCGGCGATCTGTACCGGGCCCCATGCCCATGAGGATCGCAACAAGCGTTATACGGCGGCGGTCTGGTGCGGGATTTTCTATGGCATCGCCGGCGTGTTCGGCGCGACGCTGGCAGCCTTGTTTGCCGCGCTGCCCAAGGAACTGGTGCTGTCGATTGCCGCACTGGCGTTGTTCGGTTCGATCATCAACGGGCTGAGCATCGCCATGAGCGAAGCGAAGGAGCGTGAAGCGGCGCTGATCACCTTCATGGTCACGGCATCGGGGCTGACGCTGTTTTCCATCGGTTCGGCGTTCTGGGGGATTGTGGCGGGGGTGGTGACGCTGGTGATTCTGAATTGGCGTAAAGGCTGAAGATCGCAGCCTCGTTTCACTCGACAGCTCCTACAGGGGATCGCGTTCCAATGTAGGAGCTGCCGAAGGCTGCGATCTTTTGATCTTCCCAAAAAAAACGGCGACTCAATGGTCGCCGTTTTTTTATAACATCAGGCTACCGGATTGATCGGCTTTTCCGGGTACCAGACGTCCAGCAGCGGGCTGACTTCAACGCTGGTCAGCTCGGTGCGGCCTTTGAGCCAGGCTTCAACGGCAGCGCGTTGTTCAGCGCTGACCGAGCCACGCTTGATCAGGCAAACCAGACCATAGTCATCACCGCCGACATAGCCCAGACCGTTGGCTTCCATGGCATCTTTGAGGAACGCCTCGAGGAAGGCATCAATGGCTTCTTCGGACAGATCTTCCTTGAAATCCAGGTTCAGTTCGAAACCCAGCTCTTGAAATTCATCAACGCACAGTTTTTTGCGCAGACGCTGGGAGCGGTTAGTCGCCATTGGAACAATCCTCTTAAGTAATAACGGGCCGCACTTTAGCAGTTTAAGCCGCCAATTGCCCGACTCTCTGGGGCGCAACGCCTACCGTCGGTAAAAAATAGCCCATTGGTGGCCCCGCGCACGGCACAAGCCGTGGCACCTTGGGGCATAATGCCGACACTTTCATGACCACTGAGGGAATTTATCTTCATGCCCTCGTCTTTATTTCCCCCTCGGCTGTAGGGTTTTATGTACATGATCAAATCGTTGCGTCCATTGCTCCTGGCCGGCCTGCTTTTCCCCCTGGCCCTCCCCGTTTCCGCTGAACCGATCAATACCAGCCTGTCGCCCAACGTCGAAAAAGCCCTCAAGGCCAGCAAATTGCAGGACAACGCCCTGTCGCTGGTGATGATTCCACTCAACGGCCCCGGCACCCCGACCATCTTCAACGCCGACGTCTCGGTCAACCCGGCGTCGACCATGAAGCTGGTCACTACGTACGCGGCCCTGGAAATGCTCGGCCCCAATCACCAGTGGAAAACCGAGTTCTATACCGATGGCACCCTCAGCGGCGGCATCCTCAACGGCAACCTCTACCTCAAGGGTGGCGGCGATCCGAAGCTGAACATGGAAAAACTCTGGCTGCTGATGCGCGACCTGCGCGCCAACGGCGTGACCCAGGTCACCGGCGACCTGGTGCTGGACAAGAACTTCTTCGTGCAACCGCAACTGCCCGAGTTCAACGACGACGGCAACGACGACAACAAGCCGTTCCTGGTCAAGCCCGATGCGTTGCTGGTCAACCTCAAGGCCCTGCGTTTCGTTGCGCGCAATGACTCGGGCAGAGTGCTGGTCTCGGTGGAGCCGCCGATCGCCAGCATCCGCATCGAAAACCAGGTCAAGGCGCTCAATTCCAAGCAATGCACCGGTGGTGTGCGCTACAACCCGGTGCCCCAGCCCGATGGCAGCGTGACCGT
The DNA here is from genome assembly GCF_949767605.1 of Pseudomonas sp. IT-P218. Lineage (NCBI taxonomy): Bacteria > Pseudomonadati > Pseudomonadota > Gammaproteobacteria > Pseudomonadales > Pseudomonadaceae > Pseudomonas > Pseudomonas sp. IT-P218. The sequence goes on along the minus strand of NZ_CATKQQ010000055.1, from coordinate 304,935 downwards.
GACGGTCGGCGGCCAGTTGGGCGAAGGCTGCAGCTCGCAGACCTACCTGTCGTTGCTGGACCACGCCACCTACACCGCCGGCGCCGTTCGCGCGATCTGGAAAGAACTGGGCGGCAGCATCCAGGGCAAGGATGTGCTGGCGCCGACACCGAAGGGCGCCAAGGTACTGGCGCGGGCATTCTCGCCGGATCTGGCGGAAATCATCCGCGACATCAACAAATACAGTAACAACACCATGGCCCAGCAGCTGTTCCTGAGCCTGGGCCAGAGGTTCCGCACCGATGCCGACGCCGACGACGCCAAGGCCGCCCAGCGCGTGGTGCGTCAGTGGCTGGCGAAGAAAGGCATTACCGCGCCGCACCTGGTGATGGAGAACGGCTCCGGCCTGTCCCGTGCCGAACGCGTCAGTGCCCGGGAAATGGCGTCGATGCTGCAAGCCGCCTGGCGCAGCCCTTACGCCGCCGAGTACATCAGTTCGATGCCGATTGCCGGCACCGACGGCACCATGCGCAAACGCCTGAAGACCACCGCCATGCGCGGTGAAGCCCACGTCAAGACCGGCACCCTGAACACCGTGCGGGCAATCGCCGGCTTCAGCCGCGACGTCAACGGCAACACCTGGGCGGTGGTGGCGATCCTCAACGACAAGGCACCGTTTGGCGCGTCGTCGGTGCTCGACCAGGTGCTGCTGGACCTGTATCGCCAGCCGAAACTGGCGCAGACCGCTTCGGTTCTATAAAAACACCACCCCCCTGTAGGAGCTGGCTTGCCAGCGAAGACGTACGACCAGGCACCTCCATGCTGAATCTGCCTGCGCCTTCGCCAGCAAGCTGGCTCCCACAGGGGCTGCGTTCACCCGGGTCAGTTCATTTCGCCCTGCACCCGATCCCTGCCCTCCTGCTTCGCCACATACACCCCCGAATCCGCCCGCAACAACAACGCATCCGCGCCCTCGCCCTCACGCCAGCTGGCAATGCCGAAACTGGCGGTGACCACGCCGACTTCATCGATCGGCGCGCTGCGCAGGCATTGCCACAACTCCAGCGCCAGCAGATGGGCCTGCTCGCCGCCGATGTCCGGGCACAGGACCATGAACTCCTCACCGCCCAGGCGGCAGAACACATCGGTGCGCCGCAGCCGATGGCCAACCCGTTCGCACACCGCCTGCAACACCCGATCGCCCACGGCATGGCCGTACTGGTCATTGATGCGCTTGAAGTGGTCGATGTCGAGCATGATCACCGACAGGTCGCCACCCCCGCGCTCCACCCGGGCCATCTCGGTGGTCAGGCGTTCCTGGAAATAACGGCGGTTGTGGATGCCGGTCAGGGCGTCGGTGACCGACAGCGCCCGCAGTTCTTCTTCCACCCGCTTGGTGTCGGTAATGTCCGAGATGTAGCCATGCCAGAGTACGCCGCCGCCGGGCAGTTCTTCCGGGGTCGCCTCGCCGCGGACCCAGCGCAGGCCGCGCTGGGGCAGTTGCACGCGGTATTCCTCGCGCCAGTGGCTGAGGGTTTCGGCCGAGTCCCGGATCGAGGCACGCACGCGCGTGGTGTCCTGGGGATGAATCCGCGTGAAAATCGCTTCGGCGTTGAGCAGCAGCACGTCCGGCTCCAGCTCATAGATCTCGCGAATGCCGTCGCTGGCGTAGATCACGCTGAAGCGCCCGTCGAACTCCATCTTGAACTGGTAGATCCCGCCGGGCACATGGGCGCTGAGTTTCTTCAACAACAGGTCCCGTGCGGCCAGGGCCTCATGCACGCGCTTGCGTTCGGTGATGTCGATGCAGATCGCCAGGTGCCCAACCCACAGGCCCTGCTCATCGAATACCGGCGTGGCCAGCATGTTGACGATCAGATGGCTGCCATCGCCACGCACCAGCGTCCACTCCCGCGCCTCATGGCCGCCCTCGACGCGCCCCTCGACCAGCATCGCATGACAGGCCGGTACCGGCTTGCCGTAACAGGCACTCAATTCTGCCGAACGTACCGCGAGCTCCCGGGGCAAGTGCAGGTTTTCCAGGGTCATGCGCCCGACCACTTCGGCGACGGTATAACCGAGCATGTGCTCGGCGCCGGCGTTGAAGGTGCTGATCACCCCGCGCAGGTCCGTGGCGATGATCGCGACCTGGGTCGCGGCATCCAGCACCCCGCGCAACTGGCCATGGGTGCCGCGCAGCTCCTGTTCGCGGGCGCGCAGTTCCTCGGTCCTTTGCTCGACCATCTTCAGCGCCCGTTGCCGCTGACTGACCAGCACATAGAGCAATGCGCTGAGCAACACGCTGAGCAAGCCACCGAGCACCATCAGCGTGGTCACCGAAGAGTGATTGGCCCGCAGGAAAGCCTCGCTGGGCTGGATGTCGACCTGATAATCATGGTCGGCCAGACGTAACAGGCGAGTCGCGGACAGGTCACTGAGCGCGGGCGCATTGGGCGATTGAAACAACACCTCATGCTGCTCATCGGTAGACAGGTCGAGAATGCGCACCGAGAGATAATCACGGTCCACCTCCGGCAGACCGTCCGCCAGCAACTGGCGCATGCTGATCACTGCCATGACATAACCGAACGGCTTGCCCGTTGCGTCGGCGGCGCTACTGCGCAGCATGACCGGGGCAATCAAGAGTACGCCTCGCGCATAAGCCGGCTCGATATTGACCAGGTGCAGCGGTTGCGACACGGCCATGCCCCCGCGCTGCTCGGCCCGTTCCAGCGCGGCGCGACGCAAGGGCTGTGCCAGCAAGTCATAGCCCAGTGGCGCACCGAGTTTGCTCTGTGTCTGGCTATACAACACCGCTACGTACTCATCCCGCTCGCCGGCCACTTGCAACTGGCCGTCGGCATTCAGTTCGCGCAGCGTGAACTCGCCCAGGCCCTCCTCGCGCGCCCGGCGCTCGAAGGCTGGTCGCTGGTCGCGAGTGATCCTTTCGGCAAACGAGTACGCCTGGGTCCGGTGCAGCAGAGGTTGGGTGTAGCCGTCGAATTCCGCGCGGGAGACCGCATCGGAGTTGGCAAAGAACCGGCGCAGGCCATCGAGGCGCTGTTCCTGATCCTGGAAACGTTCTTCGATACGGCTGTAGCGTTCGCTGGCCAGCAACTGGAAGCGCTGGCGCAATTGATGGTGAAACAGGTTCAGCGTCGACCAGGCGAGCAATGCCGTGAGAGTCCCGCCGATGAGCAAGACCATGAGCGCGACCAGCCCGGCCGAGACATCTTCGCTGATAAAACCCAGGATCTTGGGGCGCACGGCGTGCAACGACATAGACGCAACTCAAAACGCCAGGTGCGGGAAAGCCCATTGGCCATGAGTTGAGTTATAGCTATTAGCCACTAATTTGACCAGTACCGTGGGGCCCGGCTTGTCGGCGAAGGCGATCCTGAAATCGCCTTCGCCGACAAGCCGGCGCCTACAGTGCCATTCACCCCATCAACGGGCAGTGATTTTCCAGGCACGGTGGATCTTGGTGTTACGGGAAAAATCCGCGTCGATGGTCTGGGCGGTGATCTCTTCGATCGCGTAGCGCTCGCTGAGGTTAGGCTCGAGCTCGAACTTGCGGAAGTTGTTGGAGAAGTACAGCACTCCACCCGGTGCCAGGCGCGCCATGGCCAGGTCGATCAGTTGCACCTGGTCACGCTGCACGTCGAAGATCCCTTCCATGCGCTTGGAGTTGGAGAAAGTCGGCGGGTCGATGAAGATCAGGTCGTACTCTTCACGGCAGGCTTCCAGCCAGACCATCACGTCACTCTGCTCCAGGCGATTCTTGTCGGAGAAACCGTTCAGCGACAGGTTGCGACGCGCCCAGTCCAGGTAGGTTTTCGACAAGTCGACGCTGGTGGTACTGCGCGCGCCGCCCTTGGCCGCATGGACACTGGCCGTGGCGGTGTAGCAATACAGATTGAGGAAGCGCTTGCCGGCGGCCTCTTTCTGGATGCGCATGCGCATCGGCCGGTGGTCGAGGAACAACCCGGTATCGAGGTAATCGGTGAGGTTGACCAGCAGCTTCACCCCGCCTTCGTTGACCTCGACGAACTTGCCCTGGGCGGCCTGGCGCTCGTACTGCTTGGTACCGCTCTGACGCTCGCGGCGCTTGACCACCACGCGGCTCTTGTCGACGTTCAGGGCCTGCGGGATCGCCGCCAGGGCGTCGAACATGCGCGCCGAGGCCTTCTCCGGATCAATGGATTTCGGTGCGGCGTATTCCTGGACGTGGACCCAGTCGTGGTACAGGTCGATGGCCATGGAGTATTCCGGCATGTCGGCATCGTAGACGCGATAGCAGTCGATGCCTTCACGCTTGACCCACTTGCCCAGCGCCTTGAGGTTTTTCTGCAGGCGGTTGGCAAACATCTGCCCGCCTTCGCTCAGGCGCGGCTGCTCGATCACCGGTGCCGGTGCCGGCGTCGGTTTGATCGGGTTGCCGTTCTTGTTGTACTGGCGCTCTTGCGGCTCGCTCGGCGCCTGGTCGTAGGCCGCCTGCTCACGCTCGGCCTGACGCTGTTCCGGGGTACGACGTTCGCCGGTGACGAATTGATCCGGCAATACCTTGATCAGCAACAGCTTGCACGGCAAGGCGCCGTTCCAGAACGAATACTGCTTGTGGCTGCGGATGCCCATGCGCTTGCCCAGGTCCGGGGCGCCGGTGAACACCGCCGCTTCCCAGTTCAGGCACGCCTGACGCAGGCGTTCGCCCAGGTTCTGGTAGAGGTAGAGCAGGCTCGCCTCGTCGCCCAGGCGCTCGCCGTATGGAGGGTTGCAGATCACCAGGCCTTTCTGGTTCTGGTCCGGACGCGGCTCGAAGGTCGCGACTTCGCCCTGGTAGATCTTGATCCACTCGCTCAGGCCGGCACGCTCGACGTTGTTGCGCCCTGGTTGAATCAGGCGCGGGTCGGCTTCGTAACCGCGAATCCACAACGGTGGCTTGGCCAGGCCGGCCGCCGCACGTTCACTGGCTTCTTCATGGAGCTTTTTCCACAGTGCCGGCACGTGGCCGAGCCAGGCGGTGAAACCCCATTGCTCGCGGCGCAGGTTCGGCGCGATGTCGGCAGCGATCATCGCCGCTTCGACCAGGAAGGTGCCGACACCGCACATCGGGTCAGCCAGGGCGCCGCCTTCAGCGGCGATGCGTGGCCAGCCGGAACGGATCAGGATCGCCGCCGCGAGGTTTTCCTTCAGCGGCGCCGCACCTTGCTGCAGGCGATAGCCGCGCTGGTGCAGGCTGTGGCCGGAAAGGTCGAGCGAGAGGATCGCTTCACCGCGATCCAGGCGCAGATGGATGCGCAGGTCCGGGTTGAGCTTGTCGATGGATGGACGGTCGCCCTGCGGGGTGCGCAGTTTGTCGACGATGGCGTCCTTGACCTTCAAGGCGCCGAAGTGGGTGTTGTCGATGCCGGAGCCGTGACCGCTGAATTCGACGGCCAGGGTGCCGTCATTGAGCATGTGGTCCTGCCACTCGATGTCCAGCACGCCGTGGTAGAGGTCTTCGGCGTCTTTCATCGGGAAACGCTTGAGGACCAGCAGCACCCGGTTGGCCAGGCGCGACCACAGGCACAGGCGATAAGCGGTTTCCATGGTGGCCATGCCACGCACGGCAGAAGTGTGCTCACGCGCTTCCTCAAGGCCAAGCCCGACGGCTTCCTCGATGAGCAGGCCTTCAAGGCCTTTAGGGCAAGTGAGGAAGAGTTCGAAACGATCGGACATGGGGATTCGGAGCCTTTGCTGAGTGGACCGGCAACGCATTGCCGGCCCGGTTTTCAATCAGGCGCTTTTCTCGAAGAGCGCCCGCGTGGCACGAAGGTGTGCCATTCCACCCTTGCTGCCCGGGTTAAATGAGCTTAGATGCAAGGACAGATAAAAAGGTTGATGCAACAAAATGACATAAGTCGACCCTTCGTCGAATAGTCCGTCCCGGCAACAGGAGGCATTCTCAGCAAAGGATTAACCTGATCATCCAACGCAGGGCCGATCATACCGGGGTTTGATCAATAAAGACGCCACAAACATCATGTTACTTAGTGCCATAGCACATTAACGGTTACGTCCTTATGACAAAACGATCATTCCCTCGATGTGACGCATTGGTTAGAACTCAACACAGGTTGGCGCCGCAATGACGTCAACACCTTGGCTCGTCACGCCGGCAACGAGCCCCAACGGCAGGTTTTTTCTGCCAGACCTCGATTGAGGTCAACGCGATACATACAGTCAACAAGTGAGGGCAACACCCTATGAGAAGACTTAAGCGTGATCCGTTGGAAAGAGCATTTTTGCGCGGATATCAATATGGCGTTGGTGGTAAATCCCGTGAGCTTTGCCCATTTACTCTACCGTCGGTACGCCAAGCCTGGATTAACGGCTGGCGAGAAGGACGCGGCGACAACTGGGACGGTATGACCGGCACTGCGGGAATCCACAGACTCAACGAACTTCACGCCGTCGGCTAACACAGGGCACACACTCCGACACACAATCTGATTTGTAGCGAATTAACCACGCACGTCCCATCCGGACGGCGGGCTACGGCCCAGGGGCTCCTTAGAAGGGGCCCTTTTTTATGTCTGCTCTGCGGTCAATCCCGATTCTCTGTAGGAGCCCGGCTTGCCGGCGAAGGCGTCCTCGAGATCGCCATCGCCGGCAAGCCGGGCTCCTACAGGGATCAGCGCAGGGCGGCGATGGCGTCCACGGACTCGCGAATCAATGCAGGGCCCTTGTAGATGAAGCCTGAGTAGATCTGCACCAGGCTCGCACCCGCGGTGATTTTCTCCGCTGCGTGTTTGCCTTCGGTGATGCCGCCCGCTGCAATGATCGGCAAGCGCCCACCCAGCTCCGAAGCCAGCACCTTCACGGTGTTCGTGCTCTTGTCACGCACCGGTGCGCCGGACAGACCGCCCGCCTCGTCACCGTGCTCCATGCCTTCGACACCCACGCGGCTCAGGGTGGTGTTGGTGGCGATGACCGCGTCCATGCCGGTTTCGATCAACGCCTGTGCGACCTGCGCGGTTTCTTCGTCGGTCATGTCCGGGGCGATCTTGATCGCCAGCGGCACGTGTTTGCCATGGCGCAGCGCCAGTTCGGCCCGACGGGTGGCGAGGTCCGCCAGCAGCTGCTTGAGCGAGTCACCGAACTGCAGGCTGCGCAGGCCCGGGGTATTGGGCGAGCTGACGTTGACCGTCACGTAGCTGGCATGGGCATAGACCTTGTCCAGGCAGATCAGGTAGTCGTCGACCGCACGCTCGACCGGAGTGTCGAAGTTCTTGCCGATATTGATGCCCAGCACGCCCTTGTATTTGGCGGCCGCCACGCGGGCCAGCAGGTGATCGACGCCCAGGTTGTTGAAGCCCATGCGGTTGATGATCGCCTCGGCCTCCGGCAGACGGAACAACCGCGGTTTCGGATTGCCCGGTTGCGGACGCGGGGTGATGGTGCCGATTTCGACGAAACCAAAACCCAATTGTGCAAAACCGTCGATGGCGGCGCCGTTCTTGTCCAGGCCGGCGGCCAGGCCCACCGGGTTCGGGAACTCCAGGCCCATGACGTTCACCGGCAATCTTGCCGGGGCCTTGCACAGCAAACCGTTGAGCCCCAGTCGCCCGCCCGCGCCGATCAGGTCCAGGGACAGATCGTGGGAGGTTTCCGGGGAAAGTTTGAACAACAGCTGACGGGCCAGGGTGTACATGGGCGGATTTGACTCGATTGGCGGCGAAATGAGGCGGCGATTATACCCGCGCATCGGGGTCGCAAGCGAGGCGCGCGACAAAATCAGCGGGCGATGGCATATGCCTTGCACCAGCACAGGCATCAGCACGCAGGCCAACGGCGGAATGCGTGCCAGGACAATGGCGTCGTCAGCCGGCCCTGCTCTTGCGGGGTCCGGGACGACGTTTTTTTTGGAAGGTGCGAAATCGATGAACGAACCCTCAATCGGCCCCCTGGCCTGGGTCAATGGCAGCGATGCCCCGGAAAAAAGCGAAATCAACCTCGGTTTCATGGCCCTGAGCGACTGCGCTTCGGTGGTGGTCGCCGCCACCCAGGGCTTCGCCCAACCCTATGGACTGACCTTGAACCTCAAGCGCCAGTCGTCCTGGGCCAACCTGCGGGACAAACTGGTCAGCGGCGAACTCGATGCCGTCCACAGCCTGTACGGCTTGATCTATGCCGTGCACCTGGGCATCGGCGGCGTGGCTCCAACCGACATGGCGGTGCTCATGGGCCTGAACCAGAACGGCCAGAGCATCAATCTCTCCCACGGCCTGCAGGCCGCCGGCGTGACCAGTCCTGAAGCATTGGACCGGCACGTGCACCAAAGTCGCCCAAAACTGACCTTCGCCCAGACCTTTCCCACCGGCACCCATGCCATGTGGTTGTACTACTGGCTGGCGAGCCAGGGTATTCACCCGCTGCACGACGTCGACAGCGTGGTGGTGCCGCCACCGCAAATGGTCGCGCACCTGCAGGCCGGGCGCATCGACGGCTTCTGCGTCGGCGAGCCCTGGGCCGACAGCGCAGTGAAACAGGATCTCGGGTTTACCTTGGCCACGTCCCAGGCCATCTGGCCCGACCACCCGGAAAAAGTCCTCGGCTGTACCCGTGCCTTCGTCGAGCAATACCCCAACACCGCCCGCGCACTGGTGATGGCGATTCTCGAAGCCAGCCGCTTCATCGACGACAGCAGCGAAAATCGCCGCAGTACCGCGCAATTACTCAGCGCACCGCAGTACCTCGATGCGCCGCTGGCGTGCATCGAACCGCGGTTGCTGGGTGACTACACCGACGGCCTGGGCAACCAATGGCAGGACCCGCATGCGCTGCGCTTCCATGGCCAGGGGGCGGTCAACCTGCCGTACTTGTCCGATGGCATGTGGTTCATGACCCAGTTTCGTCGCTGGGGCCTGTTGCGCGACGACCCCGATTACCTCGCCGTGGCCCGCCAGGTGCAACAACTAGGCTTATACCGTGAAGCCGCCAGCGCCGTCGGTGTCACCGCCCCAGGCAACGAGATGCGCAGCAGCCAGTTGATCGACGGCAAGGTCTGGGACGGTTCGGACCCGGCCGGTTATGCCCGCAGTTTCAAACTGAACGCCTTGAGCGACAGCTCGCCCCTTCTCGCCAGCCGCTGAACAGGAGACTGCGAACATGTTGCGTATCCTGCTGATCAACGACACCGCGAAAAAAGTCGGACGCCTGAAAGCCGCCCTCACCGAGGCCGGTTTCGAGGTCATCGACGAATCCGGGCTGACCATCGACCTGCCCGAACGCGTCGAAACGGTGCGCCCGGACGTGATCCTGATCGATACCGAGTCACCGAGCCGCGATGTCATGGAGCAAGTGGTGCTGGTCAGCCGCGACCAGCCACGGCCGATCGTGATGTTTACCGACGAACACGACCCCGATGTGATGCGCCAGGCGATCAAGTCCGGGGTCAGTGCCTACATCGTCGAAGGCATTCACGCACAGCGCCTGCAACCGATTCTCGACGTGGCCATGGCACGCTTCGAAAGCGACCAGGCCCTGCGCGCCCAACTGCACGCCCGCGACCAGCAACTGGCCGAGCGCAAGCGCATCGAGCTGGCCAAAGGGCTGCTGATGAAGATGAAGGACTGCAACGAAGAAGAGGCCTACACCCTGATGCGTCGCCAGGCGATGAGCCGCCAGCAGAAGCTGATCCAGGTGGCGGAGCAGATCATTGCCATGAGTGAGTTGCTTGGCTGAACGGCAAAAGATCGCAGCCTTCGGCAGCTCCTACAGGGGTACGCATTCCAATTGTAGGAGCTGCCGCAGGCTGCGATCTTTTCGGTTGGCACAGATCTCGCTAGGTATTCACTACAGGTAACCAACGGCGGTTGCCCCACCTACGACAAAGACGTCGCTCACCTCATTTGCCCCATGGCGAATCAGGTGGCGGCGTTTTTTTTGTTTTGGCCCCCGTTCGAGACTCCTATCAGCTGAGGTGCGCGATGAATTCAAGCTTCTGGAAATCCGGCCACACCCCGACACTGTTCGCGGCCTTCCTCTATTTCGACCTGAGCTTCATGGTCTGGTACCTGCTCGGCCCGCTGGCCGTACAGATCGCCGGCGACCTGCACCTGACCACCCAGCAACGCGGGATGGTCGTCGCCACGCCGATTCTGGCCGGGGCGGTACTGCGTTTTGCGATGGGCATGCTGGCTGATCGCCTGTCACCCAAGACCGCCGGCCTGATCGGCCAGGTGATCGTCATCTGTGCGCTGTTCGGCGCCTGGAAACTGGGCATCCACAGCTACGAGCAAGCCTTGCTGCTGGGGCTGTTCCTCGGCATGGCCGGCGCGTCCTTCGCCGTCGCCCTGCCTTTGGCATCGCAGTGGTACCCGCCGCAACATCAGGGCAAGGCCATGGGCATCGCCGGGGCCGGTAACTCCGGCACCGTACTGGCGGCGCTGATTGCACCGGTGCTGGCTGCGGCCTTTGGCTGGAGCAACGTGTTCGGCTTTGCGCTGATTCCGTTGATCCTGACCCTGATCGTCTTCGCCTGGCTGGCGAAAAACGCGCCTGAGCGACCAAAAGCCAAATCCATGGCCGACTACTTCAAGGCCTTGGGCGACCGCGACAGCTGGTGGTTCATGTTTTTCTACAGCGTGACCTTCGGTGGTTTCATCGGCCTGGCCAGCGCCCTGCCCGGTTACTTCAACGACCAATACGGCCTGAGCCCGGTCACTGCCGGTTACTACACCGCAGCCTGTGTATTCGGCGGCAGCCTGATGCGGCCGCTGGGCGGCGCCCTGGCCGATCGCTTCGGTGGCATTCGCACCCTGCTCGCGATGTACACCGTCGCGGCCATCTGCATCGCGGCCGTCGGATTCAACTTGCCGAGTTCCTATGCCGCACTGGCCCTGTTCGTGTGCACCATGCTCGGTTTGGGTGCAGGCAACGGCGCGGTGTTCCAGTTGGTGCCCCAGCGTTTCCGTCGCGAGATCGGCGTCATGACCGGGCTGATCGGCATGGCCGGCGGCATCGGTGGCTTTGCCCTGGCAGCCGGCATGGGCGCGATCAAGCAGAGCACCGGCAGCTACCAGATGGCCTTGTGGTTGTTCGCCAGCCTGGGGGTGCTCGCCTGGTTCGGCCTTCACGGCGTGAAACGTCGCTGGAGGACCACCTGGGGTTCGGCCGCCGTGACGGCTGCACGGGTCTGACAGCGCGATGAGCCTGCAACTGAGTTTCGCCCAAGCCAGCGCCATCGGCCCGCGCGAAGAGAACCAGGATGCCTTGCGCCTGGTCACACCGGCCCCGGCGCTGGCGGCCAGCAAGGGCTTCCTGTTCGCCATCGCTGACGGCGTCAGCCAGTGCGCCGATGGCGGCCTGGCGGCTCGCTCGACCTTGCAGGCCCTGGCCCTGGACTACTACGCCACGCCGGAAACCTGGGGGGTTGCCCAGGCCCTGGATCGCTTGCTGCTGGCGCAAAACCGCTGGTTGCAGGCCAACGGCGCAGGCCAACCGCTGCTGACCACCGTCAGCGCCCTGGTCCTGCGTGGCCGGCGTTTTACCCTGGCCCATGTCGGCGATTGCCGAGTCTATCGCTGGCACGCCGGGCAGTTGCAGCGGGTCAGCGAAGATCACGTCTGGGACCAACCGGGCATGCAGCATGTACTCAAGCGCGCACTGGGACTGGATCAGCACTTGGTGCTGGATTTCCTCGATGGCGAGCTGCGCACCGATGAAAGCTTCGTGCTGCTCAGCGACGGCGTGTGGGCGGTCCTGGGTGACACTGCCATTGCGGCGATCCTGCGCGATCAACCGGACCTCGACAGCGCCGCGCAAACCCTGGTCAACGCCGCACACCTGGCGGGCAGCCAGGACAACGCCAGCGCCTTGCTGGTGCGCGTCGATGCCCTGGGTGAAGCGAGTATCGGCGATGCCTTGATCCATCTGCAGCAATGGCCGCTGCCGCCGACACTGAAACCGGGGCAGGTTTTCGAAGGCTGGCAGATTGAAGGGATTCTCGGCCAGAGCCAGCAATCGTTGCTTTATCGGGTACGCGACAGCCAACAGCAATCCTGGTTGCTGAAAACACTGCCCGCGCGCTTGCACGACGATCATCAGGCCGGACAAGCGCTGCTGTCCGAAGAGTGGTTCCTCAAGCGCGTGGCCGGGCGGCACTTTCCTGAAGTGCATGCGGCCAGCCAGCGTCAGCATCTGTACTACGTGATGCGCGAGTATCCGGGCTCGACCCTGGCGCAACTGCAGGAGCAGATCGGGCCCTTGCCCCTGGCGCAGTGGCAGGATGTGGCGGAACGCCTGCTGCGAGCGGTCGGCCTGCTGCATCGACGGCAGATCCTGCATCGCGATATCAAGCCGCAGAACCTGCTGTCAGGGGACGACGGCGAGCTGCGCCTGTTGGATTTCGGCCTCGCCTACTGCCCCGGCCTGTCTGAGGATCAACCCAGCGCCCTGCCGGGAACCCCCAGCTATATCGCCCCGGAAGCCTTCCGCGGTGACGCACCCACGCCGCAACAGGACCTGTATGCGGTGGGGGTGACTTTGTATTTTTTGCTCACCGGGCAGTATCCCTACGGTGAGATAGAAGCCTTTCAACGCCCCCGGTTCGGCGTGCCGGTCAGTGCCAGTCGCTACCGCCCCGACCTGCCGGATTGGCTGGCGCAAAGCCTGGAACGCGCGGTGGCCGCAGACCCGGCCCAGCGCTTTGAAACGGCAGAGGAATGGTTGCGGCTGTTGGAACAGGGGGAGCGAAACAGCTTAAGCATACGGCCCAGGCCTTTGCTGGAGCGCGAACCGCTGAAGGTGTGGCGCACATTGGCCCTGCTGTCGCTGGTGGCGAACCTGGCGCTGCTGTTCCTGGTGTTCCATGGCTGAGCCTGTCTTGCCTTTTAAACCGATCATCGTCATTTCGTGAGGAAAAACCCTATGAACGCAAAAGTCTGGCTGGTGGGCGCGGGACCCGGTGATCCTGAACTGCTGACCCTCAAGGCGGTGCGCGCATTGAAGGAAGCGGATGTGGTGCTGATCGATGACCTGGTCAATGGCGCGATTCTCGAACACTGCCCTGAGGCACGGATCGTGGCCGTGGGCAAACGCGGTGGTTGCCGCTCCACGCCGCAAGCGTTCATTCATCGCCTGATGCTGCGTTACGCCCGGCAGGGCAAATGCGTGGTACGACTCAAGGGGGGTGACCCGTGCATCTTCGGGCGTGGTGGCGAAGAAGCCCAGTGGCTGCGCGAGCGCGGAGTCGAGGTCGAACTGGTCAATGGCATCACAGCTGGGCTCGCAGGCGCTACGCAATGCGATATCCCACTGACCCTGCGCGGTGTGGCGCGCGGTGTGACACTGGTTACCGCCCATACCCAGGACGGCAGCAGCCTGAACTGGCAGGCACTGGCCCAGGGCGGTACGACCCTGGTGATCTACATGGGTGTGGCCAAACTCAGCGAAATCCGCGAGCAGCTGTTGGCCGGCGGGATGGCGGCGGACACGCCGGTGGCGATGATCGAAAACGCTTCATTGCCCCATCAGCGGGAATGCAGGAGTGATCTGACAGGCATGGAGGAAGATGCCTACGCCTTTGAGTTGAAAAGCCCGGCCATTCTGGTAATCGGCGCTGTCGCGGCCCGCGAGGAAAATCTAAAGATCGCAGCCTTCGGCAGCTCCTACAGGTTGAACGCAGAGTTTGTGTAGGAGCTGCCGCAGGCTGCGATCTTTTCACACCACACAAATCCTCAAATCGCAGACAAAGAAAAGCCCGGCCTGAGCCGGGCTTTTCTCGTAGCTGCGAGCTAATTACTTAGCTTGAGCTTCAACCTGCGCTTCTACGCGACGGTTTACAGCACGGCCAGCGTCAGTAGCGTTGTCAGCAACTGGGCGGGATTCGCCGTAGCCAACAGACTGAACGCGGGACGATTCAACACCGTACTGGTTGGTCAGAACCTGCTTAACGGCGTTTGCACGACGCTCGGACAGTTTCTGGTTGTAAGCGTCAGGACCGACGGAGTCAGTGTGACCTTCAACAGTGGTGCTGGTGGATGGGTACTGCTTCATGAAGTCAGCCAGGTTCTTGATGTCGCCGTAGCTGTTAGGCTTGACTACCGACTTGTCGAAGTCGAATTTCACGTCCAGCTCAACACGAACAACTTCAGCAACTGCTGGGCAGCCGTCAGCGTCAACAGTTACGTTGGCTGGGGTGTCCGGGCACTTGTCAACGTTGTCGCAAACGCCATCGTTGTCGCTGTCGGAGCAAACTTCTGGAGCTGGAACTGGAGCAGGAGCTGGTTTGGAGCCGCCACCGAAGTTCACACCGATACCGACGCTAGGAGCCCACTCGGTGTTGCCCTGGTCGATGTTGTATTGAGCTTCAACGCCAGCACGGGCGTAGAAGTTCTCGGTGAAGTACAGCTTGGCACCGCCGCCAACGTTGGCGAAGGTGGAGTGGTTACGACCGCCCGAACCGTTCTGGTCGATGCTCTGGTGGGAGAAACCGCCGGAGAGGTACGGACGAACCATGTCGCCTGGGTTGTTGAAGTGGTACAGGCCGTCCAGAGCTGCGTTCGAGCCCTTCACGTTCTGGCCATCATCGGTAACGGCGTTGTGGACTTCGTCGTAGGACAGACGCAGTTCAACGTCGTCAGTCAGGAAGTAACCGATCGAACCGCCCGGCAGGATACCGTCGTTCTTGAAGTTACGGTCGCTATCGAAATACTGCTTCTTTGCGTAGCCTTCGATTTCAACTGCGCCTTGGCCCTGTGCCAGAGCGCCGAACGAAGTGGCGGCAATAAGAGAACCAATGGCCAAGCCCAAGGTGTTTTTCAGTTTCATCCGTTAAATCCCCATCTGGTGATTGTGAAGCAGTCCCGCAAACCGGGGGACAACTCGGCAGCAAGTCTATCAGAACTTGCCTACACGTAAGAGATATTTGCGCTGAACTAAGTTTCAGCAATGCCTGCAAATTTCTCACGCAATTTATCTAGAGCGCGTTTGTACCGCATTTTTGTTGCGCTCAAGCCCATGTGCATGATGTCTGCGATCTCCTGAAACTCCAGCTCTGCGACAAATCGTAGCACCAAAATTTCGCGGTCAATCGGGTTCACATACACTAACCAACGATCAAGTCCACCCTTCTCCTCGGGTTTCGGCGCCTTTTCTTCGGACGCTTCCTCGAGGGGGTCAAGACTCAATGCGTCCATCAATCGACGCTTTCGCCTTTCCTTTCGATACTGCGTAATGCACTCGTTGTACGTGATGCTATATAGCCATGTCTTGAACTTCGATTTGCCCTCGAAGTTCTTCAGGCCATACAGCACCTTCAACATGACCTCCTGACAGACATCATCAGCGTCGCGATCGTTCCCGAGATACCTTGCACAGACGTTAAATAATGTTCGTTGGTAACGCCGCATCAGTTCTTCATAAGCGCGCGTCACGTGAAACAGCTCGGTATGCGAGCGCGCGACCAACTCCTCATCAGAGAGCTCGCGGGGGTCGTAGCGCATGGATAGCGATTGGGCTTTATTCAAAACAAGTCGTGCCGACAGTCAGGTCAATGTCCGCCGCAGCCAGCATCAGGCGGCATTTTACGGCGGCATACATTAGCAGGGTTTGCCGGGTTAGCGGCTACTCACATGCTGCTCGAGGAGGATCCGATTGGAAAGAGAGACTAGCTCACCCTCATCGGTCAGCAATGTGGTTTTAACCGTGCCGATCTCTTCGATCTGCCCTTCGACCTCTCCAACTCGCACTTGTTGCCCAACCTGGTACAACTCACGCACATAGATTCCCGCAAGAATCTGACCGGCAATTTCCCGGCTTCCCAGCCCCATGGCCAGCGCAACCGCCAGACCAACGGTTATCAATACGATCACGATCACGTGGTTGAGCAGGTCAGTCTTGACCTCCAACTGACTGATCGCGACCGAGATACTGATGATGATCACCAGGCCCTGGGCAATTCTCCCAAGTCCGGAAGCGTAGTCCAGTCCTACGCCTTCTGCCGCACCGCGCACCAGGCCATTGGCCAGTTGCGCCAGCAAGACACCCACCAGCAGCACCAGCGCCGCGCCGAATACTTTCGGCAAATACAACGCAAGCATATCCAGCGTAGCTGAAACTCTCTCAAGTCCAAGGGATTCTGCGGCAGAAACCAGAAAAATAAGCAGAACGAACCAATAGACGATTTTGCCGATCAGCGTCGAGATGGGGACTTGAAGCCCGGCGCGGGACATCAACTTGGTCAAACCGGTACCGCCCATCAGGCGATCCAGACCCAGTTTGGCGAGCAATTTGGACAGCAGGGTGTCCAGCAGCTTGGCCACGACAAACCCTAGCAGGAGCACAACCAGTGCGCCAAACAGGTTCGGAATGAAGTTCGCGACCTTGGTCCATAACGCAGTCATTGCAGTGACGAGGCTCTGTGTCCAGAGATCAAGTTCCATATTCAATCAGCCTTATCAGCAGTGCGAGCGGTAGGTTTACGAAGTCGGGAGACCGGCGTGACATGGGCCGAGCCGTTATTGAGAGCGATCATCAAGGCGGGCAGCCAGCGGCCCAGCAGGCTGAACAAATCACCGGCGCCAACCTGGCGATTGGCGGTTTTCAGGACACGTCCCAGGCACGCATCGTCGTCCCGGGTAGACGGTGATGCATTGAGCATGTCACGCAAAGACTGTTCAAACGGATCGTGCATACGCACCTCTCGTGATGTCTGTGAAAGACGCGGTCAAATTTGCCCGGGTCACATGGCGCATTTTCAAACCCAGCGCAAACGTCGGAATAACCACCACTGCCCAAGCGCCACCGAGATCATCAGCAGGCAGGCGACGAGGAAGCCATAGGGGCTCTCCGAAAATGGAATGCCTCCGACGTTGATCCCCAGAAGACCGGTCAGAAAACTCATCGGCAAAAATATCCCGGTGATGATGCCGAAGCGATACATCGTGCGATTCATGCGCACGCTCAATCGTCGGTCTTCAGCCTCCAGGACCAGCCCCACCCGCTCCCGCGTCAATTCAAGCTCTTCCAGATAGCGGGTCAGGCTGTTGTTCAATTCGTTCCAGTAATCGCCGTCGTCCTCGACGAACCAGGGCAGCTTGATCCGCGTCAGTTGACCAAAAATGTCCCGTTGCGGAGCGAGAAAGCGCTTCAACGCAGCGGCCCGGCGACGGATCTGTAAAACGGCGCCGTGCTCGGGCGTGTACCGTTCGTCGGAATCCAGCTTTTCTTCTTCCTCATCGACCACTTCCGAGAGGCAACTGACCAGGTCCTGCACCTTGTTGGTGAGGTACTGGGCCATGTAGAGAATGAGTTCGGAGGCGGTTTTCGGCCCCTTGCCCTCCTCCAGCTGCACCAGCAGTTCTTCGGTGGCGCGCAACGGACGCAAGCGCAGGGAAATCACCCGCTGGGCGGAGGCGAAGATCCGCACCGACACCATGTCTTCAGGCTCGGCCCCCGGATTGAGGTTGACCCCGCGTAAAAACAGCAGCAGTTCGCTGTCCGAAAGCGCGAGAAGGCGCGGGCGGGTGTTTTCTTCCAGCAAGAGGTCGCAGCTGAACTCACTCAGGCCACTGGACTTGCGCAGCCAGGTCTGGGTCTGCGGGTGACTGCGATCCCAGTGCAGCCACAGGCTTTCGTGAGCCTGCAGCTGCAATTCGTCGAGTTCTGTCCGGGCTATCGAACGCGCACCGCCTTTACCGTCCAGCACCAGGGCATGTACCAGCCCCCACTGCGCGTTTTCTTCCTCGAACATCCGCATTCCTTGGCTCAAAAAATTACTCAGGCATCTTCAGCGGGCTGGGCGAGACGATCACGCCGTTGTTGTCCGCATAGATGTAGTGGCCAGGATGGAAGGTCACGCCGGCGAAGGTCACGGCAACGTTCAGGTCGCCAATGCCGCGCTTGTCGGTCTTCATCGGGTGGCTGGCCAATGCCTGGACCCCCAGGTCGGTTTGCGCGATGACGTCGACATCGCGGATGCAACCGTAGATCACCAGCCCTTCCCAGCCGTTTTTCGCGGCTTTCTCGGCGATCATGTCGCCCAGCAATGCACGGCGCAGGGAGCCACCACCATCGACTACCAGCACCTTGCCATTACCCTTGAGTTCGGCTTGTTCCTTGACCAGCGAGTTGTCTTCGAAGCACTTGATGGTCACGATCTCGCCGCCGAAGGAATCCCGGCCACCGAAATTGCTGAACATCGGTTCCAACACCTGCACCAGCTCCGGATAGGCGTCGCACAGGTCAGGCGTGAGGTAATGGTTCATCGAGAAACTCCTGTAAAGAGGAAGAAAGCACGAACATCACTACTGATTCAGTCACCGAAAATGACCGGAACAGCTCAATGCGTCATATCTTAGCCGCATGCCGACCAGAGCGAAATGCCCTTGATAGAGCGTCCAGCTTAGATCGCCGCGGCCAAATCCGCTTGATCACCGAGCAATGGCCTGTGCTGATCCGTCAACCAGCGCGCTACCAGGGGCCAGACTTCAGCCTGGGCGGCCTTGCTGACCAACATTTCCACATGACCGAAATTATCGGCAAAACCCTGCTCGCGTCCCAGGTTGATAAATTGCTTGTGCTCGGAACCCAACTGATCAAACAACTTGCGACACGCCCAGGCCGGGTCCTGATGATCGCCGGCGGCACTCACCGCCAGCACCGGCACCTTGACCTCGGCCAGCCCCGCCCACCAGTCCTTGTCGGCGTCGCCAAAGCGCCCGAACAGACCGTACCAGCGCATGCTTTCCAGGGCCAGGCCGATCGGCTCGTCCTCCGGGCCACGCTTGAGCCGTGAACCGGACAGCTGGGCAAAGCGCTTGAGGATGAAACGACCGCTCCATTCCACCGGTGGAATCTTCAGCGGCCAGTAGGTGCGGCTGACTTGCGTGCCAAAAAACGCCGCGGAAGCGACCACGGGTTCGCCAATGTATTCACCCCCCAGCGCGGCCGCCAGGGTAATGCCGCCCAGCGAATGGCCGATCCAGTGCGGGACCTGGCCGCTCTGCTCGCGCACGAAGGCGCCAATGGCGGGCAGATCGTATCGCGCGTAGTCGGCAACACGGTTCTTGCGATAGTTCTGGTTGCGCTGGGACAGCCCGTGACCGCGCATTTCCGCGATCCAGACATCGAACCCCAGGCGCGTCAGATAGGCACCCAGGCCCAGCCCCTTGTGGGAGAACCAGAAACGTCGATTGGAAAAACTGCCGTGTAACAGGATCACCGGCACGCCACGGGACGCCGGTTCATCAGCCATGCCGAGGCGCGTCACCGCCAGCTCTACGGTGCCGTCGGGGCTGTTACCGGGTTTCAGCCGGTAGACATCTTCGCTCAGATCGCCGCGCCGCTCGGCGCTGATCAGGGCGACAGGAAACAGGTTGCTGCTGCTTTGCATAATCTCTTGCACAAAAAAGGGCGGCATCCGGAGGAGCCCGCCCTACTTGAAATCTCAAAACAGACCGCCCCCCCTGTAGGAGCGAGCTTGCTCGCGAAGAACTTCAGGACACCACGTTTATCCAGGATAAACGCGTCATCGTTGACGTCCATCGCGAGCGAGCTCGCTCCTACAGAGAGAGAGAGCGGCCCGTTCACACCGGATCAGGCCTGCGCCTGACCCTCAGCCAGGAAGAACCAGGTTTCCAGAACGGAATCGGGGTTCAACGAAACGCTTTCGATGCCCTGCTCCATCAGCCACTTGGCCAGGTCCGGGTGGTCCGAAGGACCCTGGCCGCAGATGCCGATGTACTTGCCAGCCTTGTTGCAGGCGGCAATGGCGTTGGCCAGCAGCTTCTTCACCGCCGGGTTACGCTCGTCGAACAGGTGCGCGATGATCCCGGAGTCACGGTCCAGGCCGAGGGTCAGCTGGGTCAGGTCGTTGGAGCCGATGGAGAAGCCGTCGAAGAACTCGAGGAACTCTTCCGCCAGGATCGCGTTGGACGGCAGTTCGCACATCATGATGATGCGCAGACCGTTGTCGCCACGGGCCAGGCCGTTTTCAGCCAGCAGATCGATCACCTGGCTGGCTTCGCCCAGGGTACGGACGAACGGCACCATGATTTCGACGTTGGTCAGGCCCATCTCGTTGCGCACGCGCTTGAGGGCACGGCACTCGAGTTCGAAGCAGTCACGGAACGATTCGCTGATGTAACGCGAAGCGCCGCGGAAGCCCAGCATCGGGTTTTCTTCTTCCGGCTCGTAGAGCTTGCCGCCGATCAGGTTGGCGTATTCGTTGGACTTGAAGTCCGACAGGCGCACGATGACCTTTTTCGGCGTGAACGCTGCAGCCAGGGTGCTGATGCCTTCGACCAGCTTGTCGACGTAGAAGTCGACCGGATCGTTGTAACCGGCGATGCGCTTGTCGACGCTTTCCTTGATGTCCTGCGGCAGACCGTCGTAGTTCAACAGCGCTTTGGGGTGCACACCAATCATGCGGTTGATGATGAATTCCAGGCGGGCCAGGCCCACGCCGGCGTTCGGCAGCTGGGCGAAGTCGAAGGCGCGGTCCGGGTTGCCGACGTTCATCATGATCTTGAACGGCAGGTCCGGCATGGCGTCCACGGAGTTCTTCTTGATGTCGAAGCCCAGTTCGCCTTCGAAGATGAAACCTGTGTCGCCTTCAGCGCAGGAAACGGTCACGCCCTGGCCGTCTTTCAACAGCTGGGTGGCGTTGCCGCAACCGACCACGGCCGGGATGCCCAGCTCACGGGCGATGATCGCCGCGTGGCAGGTACGGCCGCCACGGTTGGTGACGATGGCGCTGGCGCGCTTCATGACCGGTTCCCAGTCCGGGTCGGTCATGTCGGACACCAGTACGTCGCCTGGCTGGACCTTGTCCATCTCGGACACGTCCTTGATGATGCGGACCTTGCCGGCGCCGATGCGCTGGCCAATGGCACGGCCTTCGACCAGCACGGTGCCGGTCTCTTTCAACAGGTAACGTTCCATGACGTTGGCCTGGGTGCGGCTCTTCACGGTTTCCGGACGGGCCTGCACGATGTACAGCTTGCCGTCGTCACCGTCCTTGGCCCATTCGATGTCCATCGGGCACTTGTAGTGCTTCTCGATGATCATCGCCTGCTTGGCCAACTCGCTGACTTCGGCATCGGTCAGGCAGAAACGCGCGCGTTCGGCCTTGTCGACGTCGACGGTCTTGACCGAACGACCGGCCTTGGCTTCGTCGCCGTAGATCATCTTGATGGCTTTGCTGCCCAGGTTGCGGCGCAGGATCGCAGGGCGACCGGCGGCCAGCGTGCCTTTGTGGACGTAGAACTCATCCGGGTTCACCGCGCCTTGTACGACGGTTTCACCCAGGCCGTAGGCGCCGGTGATGAACACCACGTCACGGAAACCCGACTCGGTGTCGAGGGTGAACATCACGCCGGCAGTGCCGGTTTCGGAGCGGACCATGCGCTGCACACCGGCCGACAGGGCGACCAGCTTGTGGTCGAAGCCCTGGTGCACGCGGTAGGAAATGGCGCGGTCGTTGAACAGGGAAGCGAACACCTCTTTGGCGGCGCGAATGACGTTTTCGACGCCACGGATGTTCAGGAAGGTTTCCTGCTGGCCGGCGAAGGAAGCATCCGGCAGGTCTTCGGCGGTAGCGGAAGAGCGCACGGCCACGGCCATGTCAGGGTTGCCGGCAGACAGCGTGGCGAACGCGGTGCGGATTTCGGCATTCAGTTTTTCCGGGAACTCGGCTTCCATGATCCATTGGCGGATCTGGGCACCGGTCTTGGCCAAGGCATTGACATCGTCGACGTCCAGGGCGTCGAGGGCGGCATGGATCTGATCGTTCAGGCCGCTCAGTTCGAGGAAATCACGATATGCCTGAGCGGTCGTGGCGAAGCCACCGGGCACCGATACACCGGCACCCGCAAGATTGCTGATCATCTCGCCCAGGGATGCGTTCTTGCCCCCCACGTGCTCAACGTCGTCTTTGCCGAGCTTGTCGAGGGAAACTACGTACTCTACCAAGGTGATCTCTCCACTAACTGTGTTGGAAAAGCTCAGAAACCGGCGGCTCAAAGGAGCGTTTGCCAGTTGTATGGCCTGGACCTGGAAAATAAGTGAGAATGCGGGCCATTGGCGGCCGGCAAATCGCGCCTATCATATCCAAGATTCGTCACTAGCTTAAGGCCCAAGGTGCAAATGAAACGATCTGCTTTCTTTATCTCCGATGGCACGGGCATTACCGCCGAAACCCTCGGCCAAAGCCTTTTGGCGCAGTTCGAAAACATTACCTTCAGCAAAGTCACGCGGCCGTACATCGACAACGTGGACAAAGCGCGGGCCATGGTACAACAAATCAACAAAGCCGCCGAAACCGACGGCTTCCGTCCGATTATCTTCGATACCATCGTCAATCAGGACATTCGTGAGATCCTCGCGACTTCCAATGGTTTCATGATCGACATTTTCTCGACCTTCCTGGCGCCCCTTGAACAGGAACTGACCGAGCATTCTTCCTATACCGTGGGCAAATCCCACTCTATCGGTGCCAACACCAATTACATGGAGCGTATCGAGGCGGTGAACTTCGCCCTCGACAACGACGACGGTGCCCGCACGCATTACTACGACAAGGCCGACCTGATCCTGGTCGGCGTATCGCGCTGCGGCAAGACCCCGACCTGCCTGTACATGGCCATGCAATTCGGTATCCGCGCGGCCAACTACCCGCTGACCGAAGACGACATGGAGCGCCTGCAACTGCCCAGCGCCCTGCGTGCCCACCAGCACAAGCTGTTTGGCCTGACCATCGACCCGGACCGCCTCACCGCGATCCGCAACGAGCGCAAGCCCAACAGCCGCTATTCGAGCTACGCCCAGTGCGAATTCGAAGTGCGCGAGGTGGAAAACCTGTTCCGCCGCGAGAACATTCCGAACATCAACTCCACGCATTTTTCCGTGGAAGAGATCTCCGCGAAGATTCTTGTGGAGAAAGGTGTGGAGCGGCGCTTCAAGTAGTTCTCTTTTGCCTGTTCTGGCCTCATCGCCAGCAGGCTGGCTCCCACAGTTGATCTGCGGTGAACACAGATCAATTGTGGGAGCCAGCCTGCTGGCGATTGAACGATGACGCGGTCTCCTAGATAACAAACAAGTCTACAAACCGGTTAACCGGTGTCGCCTCAAGCCTCTGCTGATCCTTGCACAACGCAAAAATCTCCTCGCTGCGCTGCCCGGTGAATCGTGTCAGCAGGTTCGCCCTGAACTTGTCCTCCAACAATGGAATGCCCTCGGCACGCCGCCGACGATGACCGATCGGATACTCCACCACCACGTTCTCGGTGCTGGACCCATCCTTGAAAAACACCTGGACGGCATTGGCGATCGAGCGCTTGTCGGCCTCCAGGTATTCGCGGGTGAAGCGCGGATCTTCGACAATGACCATCTTTTCGCGCAGCACATCGATGATCGGATGCGCCTGGTGAAAATCATCTTCGTAGTACTCGGCGACCAGGTTGCCGAACGCCAGTGGCACCGCGGTCATGTACTGGATGCAGTGATCGCGGTCAGCAGCATTGGCCAGCGGGCCGACCTTGGAAATGATGCGGATCGCCGATTGTTGGGTGGTGATGACGATCCTGTCGATTTCATGCAGGCGATTGCGCACTAGCGGGTGCAGGGTCACAGCGGCCTCACAGGCCGTCTGTGCGTGGAACTCGGCGGGAAAACTGATCTTGAACAGCACGTTTTCCATCACATGACTGCCGTATGGCCGCGAGAAGCTGAAACCACGCTGGTCTTGCGGCTTGAGTGCCAGGTCGTTGTTGGTGTGACTGAACAGCACGTCGTAAAAACCCCATTGTTTGGCACTCAACACGCCTGGAATGCCCATCTCGCCACGCATGGCGATGTCCGCCAGGCGCACACCTCGGCTGGAGGCATCCCCCGCCGCCCAGGATTTTCGCGAGCCGGCATTCGGTGCATGGCGATAAGTTCGCAATGCCTGGCCGTCAGCGAACGCATGGGACAACGCCGAGAGCAACTGCTCGCGGTTGGCGCCCATGAGCTTGGCGGTGACGGCGGTGGAAGCGACTTTCACCAGAATGACGTGATCGAGGCCGACACGGTTGAACGAGTTTTCCAACGCGATCACGCCCTGGATCTCATGGGCCATGATCATCGCTTCAAGCACCGTGCGCACGGTCAGCGGCGCTTCGCCATTGGCCAGGCGCTTTTGCGACAGATGGTCACCCACGGCGAGGATGCCACCGAGGTTATCCGACGGATGACCCCATTCAGCGGCGAGCCAGGTGTCGTTGTAGTCGAGCCAACGCACGATGCAGCCGATGTCCCACGCGGCCTTGACCGGGTCGAGTCGGTAACTGGTGCCGGGCACGCGGGCGCCGAACGGCACGACGGTGCCTTCGACCATAGGCCCCAGGTGCTTGGTGCACTCGGGAAAACGCAAGGCCAGCAGGCCGCAGCCGAGGGTGTCCATCAGGCAGTTGCGGGCGGTGTCGAGGGCTTCCAGGGAGTCGATCTTGTAGTTCAGTACGTAATCGGCAATGTCCTGCAGGACCTGGTCGTAGTCGGGGCGGTTGTTGAGGTCAACGTTGGCGCTCATGTTCGATTCACCTTGTAGGAGCTGGCTTGCCAGCGAAAGCGGTGTCACAGATAACAATGATGTTGAATTTGACGGCCTCTTCGCTGGCAAGCCAGCTCCTACAGGGGGTGCGTCGTTAGAACGAATCGCCCGGCACGCGGACGTAACCTTCCATCAACACCCGTGCACTGCGGCTCATGATGGCCTTGTTCACGGTCCATTCGCCGTTGACCTGGCTGGCTTCGGCGCCGACGCGCAAGGTGCCCGACGGATGACCGAAGCGCACCGCGTTGCGTTCGACGCCGCCCGCCGCGAGGTTGACCAGGGTGCCGGAAATCGCTGCTGCCGTGCCGATCGCCACTGCCGCCGTGCCCATCATCGCGTGGTGCAGCTTGCCCATGGACAGTGCGCGTACCAGCAGGTCGACATCCCCCGCCGCAACCGTCTTGCCGCTGGACGACACGTACTCCGCCGGCTTGGCCACGAATGCCACTTTCGGCGTGTGCTGGCGCTTGGCTGCTTCGTCGACGTTGGATATCAGGCCCATGCGCAGTGCCCCGTAGGCACGGATGGTTTCGAACATCAGCAACGCTTTCGGATCGCCGTTGATCGCGCCTTGCAATTCGGTGCCCTTGTAGCCGATGTCTTCGGCATTGACGAAGATGGTCGGGATACCGGCGTTGATCATGGTTGCCTTGAAGGTCCCGACGCCCGGCACTTCCAGGTCATCGACCAGGTTGCCGGTAGGGAACATCGAACCGCCACCGCCCTCTTCTTCCGCTGCCGGGTCGAGGAATTCGACCTGCACTTCCGCCGCCGGAAAGGTCACGCCGTCGAGTTCGAAATCGCCGGTTTCCTGCACTTCGCCGTTGGTGATCGGCACGTGGGCGATGATGGTCTTGCCGATGTTGGCCTGCCACACGCGCACCACGGCAATGCCGTTGTGCGGGATGCGGCTGGCGTCCACCAGGCCGTTGCTGATGGCGAACGAACCGACCGCCGCGGTCAGGTTGCCGCAGTTGCCGCTCCAGTCGACGAACGGCTTGTCGATCGACACCTGACCGAACAGGTAATCGACGTCGTGATCGGCCTTGATGCTTTTCGACAGGATCACGGTCTTGCTGGTGCTGGACGTCGCGCCGCCCATGCCGTCGATCTGCTTGTCGTACGGATCGGGGCTGCCGATCACGCGCAGCAACAAGGCATCGCGGGCCGGGCCTGGAACCTGTGCGGCCTCGGGCAAGTCCTTCAGGCTGAAGAACACGCCTTTGCTGGTGCCGCCACGCATGTAGGTGGCTGGAATTTTAATCTGAGCTGCGTGAGCCATGGTGCTCGTTACTCCTGATCTGAAAGCAGACACGGGACTCAAGGTCCCGTGTCTGTGCTGCGTGTGTTAGACGGCTACCGCCGATTCTTCGAGGAAGTCCTGGGCGAAGCGTTGCAACACGCCGCCAGCCTCGTAGATCGACACTTCTTCAGCGGTGTCGAGGCGGCAGGTCACCGGCACATCGACGCGCTCGCCGTTCTTGCGATGGATCACCAGCGTCAGCTCGGCACGCGGGGTGCGGTCGCCGATCACGTCGTAGGTTTCGCTGCCGTCGATGGCCAGGGTGTGACGGTTGGTGCCCGGCTTGAACTCCAGCGGCAACACGCCCATGCCCACCAGGTTGGTGCGGTGGATACGCTCGAAACCTTCGGCGGCAATCGCTTCGACACCGGCCAGACGTACGCCCTTCGCTGCCCAGTCGCGGGACGAACCCTGACCGTAGTCGGCGCCGGCGATGATGATCAGCGGCTGCTTGCGATCCATGTAGGTCTCGATGGCTTCCCACATGCGCATCACTTTGCCTTCCGGCTCGACGCGAGCGAGGGAGCCCTGCTTGACCTTGCCGTTTTCCAGAACCATTTCGTTGAACAGTTTCGGGTTGGCGAAGGTTGCGCGCTGCGCGGTCAGGTGGTCACCGCGGTGAGTCGCGTAGGAGTTGAAGTCCTCCTCCGGCAGGCCCATTTTTGCCAGGTATTCGCCGGCGGCGCTGTCGAGCATGATCGCGTTGGATGGCGACAGGTGGTCGGTGGTGATGTTGTCCGGCAGTACCGCCAGCGGGCGCATGCCCTTGAGCGGACGCGCGCCGGCCAGTGCGCCTTCCCAGTACGGCGGACGGCGGATGTAGGTGCTCATCTCGCGCCAGTCGTACAGCGGCGCGACTTTCGGGCCGGTGTCTTCGTGAATGGCGAACATCGGGATGTAGACCTGGCGGAACTGCTCCGGCTTCACCGAGGCTTTCACTACGGCGTCGATTTCTTCGTCGCTCGGCCAGATGTCTTTCAGGCGGATTTCCTTGCCGTCGACGACGCCCAGCACATCCTTCTCGATATCGAAACGGATGGTACCGGCGATCGCGTAAGCGACGACCAGCGGCGGCGAAGCGAGGAAAGCCTGCTTGGCGTACGGGTGGATCCGGCCGTCGAAGTTACGGTTGCCGGACAACACAGCCGTGGCGTACAGGTCACGGTCGATGATCTCTTGCTGGATCACTGGGTCCAGCGCACCGGACATGCCGTTGCAGGTGGTGCAGGCGAAGGCCACGACGCCGAAACCGAGCTGTTCCAGCTCATCGGTCAGGCCGGCTTCGTCGAGGTACAGGGCGACGGTTTTCGAGCCCGGTGCCAGGGACGACTTGACCCAAGGCTTGCGGGTCAGGCCGAGCTTGTTGGCGTTGCGTGCCAGCAGGCCGGCGGCGATCACGTTGCGCGGGTTGCTGGTGTTGGTGCAGCTGGTGATGGCGGCGATGATCACCGCGCCGTCCGGCATTTGCCCCGGCACATCGTCCCACTGACCGGAGATGCCTTTGGCAGCCAGGTCCGATACCGCGACACGGGCGTGCGGGTTGCTCGGGCCGGCCATGTTGCGCACTACCGAAGACAGGTCAAAGGTCAGGCCGCGCTCGTATTGCGCGCCTTTGAGGCTGTCAGCCCACAGGCCAGTGGTCTTGGCGTAGTTCTCGACCAACTGCACCTGCTCGTCTTCACGACCGGTGAGCTTGAGGTAGTCGATGGTCTGCTGGTCGATGTAGAACATCGCCGCGGTGGCGCCGTATTCCGGAGCCATGTTGGAGATGGTTGCGCGGTCGCCCAGGGTCAGCGCCGCGGCGCCTTCACCGAAGAACTCCAGCCATGCACCCACGACTTTCTGCTTGCGCAGGAACTCGGTCAGCGCCAGCACCATGTCGGTGGCGGTGATGCCCGGTTGCAGCTTGCCAGTCAGTTCAACGCCAACGCTTTCCGGCAGGCGCATCCAGGAGGCGCGGCCGAGCATCACGCTTTCGGCTTCCAGGCCGCCAACGCCGATGGCGATCACGCCCAGCGCATCGACGTGCGGGGTGTGGCTGTCGGTGCCGACGCAGGTGTCAGGGAAGGCTACGCCGTCACGCACCTGGATCACCGGAGACATTTTCTCCAGGTTGATCTGGTGCATGATGCCGTTGCCTGGCGGGATCACGTCGACGTTCTTGAACGCCTTCTTGGTCCAGTTGATGAAGTGGAAACGGTCTTCGTTGCGACGGTCTTCGATGGCGCGGTTCTTCTCGAACGCCTCCGGATCGAAACCACCGCGCTCGACGGCCAGGGAGTGGTCGACGATCAGTTGCGTCGGTACCACCGGGTTCACTTGCGCTGGATCGCCGCCTTGCAGGGCGATGGCGTCACGCAGGCCGGCGAGGTCGACCAGTGCGGTCTGGCCGAGAATGTCGTGGCACACCACACGGGCCGGGAACCACGGGAAGTCGAGGTCGCGCTTGCGTTCGATGAATTGCTTGAGGGATTCGGTCAGCGTGGCCGGGTCGCAGCGACGCACCAGGTTTTCCGCCAGCACGCGGGAGGTGTACGGCAGGGTGTCATAGGCGCCGGGCTGGATGGCCTCGACCGCCGCGCGGACGTCGAAGTAATCCAGGTGGCTGCCGGGCAGCGTTTTACGGAATTCAGTGTTCATCGTCAGGACTCGGGTCACGGTAGTTACAAAGGGTGGGGCCTGGCACAGCTCCCGAATTGAACACAGACCTCTGTAGGAGCCGGCTTGCCGGCGAATGCGGTGGGTCAGCAACAACAATGTTGAATGACAAACCGCCTTCGCTGGCAAGCCAGCTCCTACAGGGTCACCGGTTCATTCAGTGACCTGGGCAGGCATTCCCACCATTCAGCGTTGTTCGATTGGCACGAACTTGCGCTGTTCGACGCCGGTGTACTCGGCGCTCGGGCGGATGATGCGGTTGTTGGCACGTTGTTCGTACACGTGGGCCGCCCAGCCGGTCAGGCGCGAACAGACGAAGATCGGTGTGAACAACTTGGTCGGGATGCCCATGAAGTGGTACGCCGAGGCATGGTAGAAGTCGGCGTTCGGGAACAGTTTCTTCTGCTCCCACATGGTCTTGTCGATGGCTTCGGAAACCGGGAACAACACCGTGTCCCCCACCTCGTCGGCGAGTTTTTTCGACCAGGCCTTGATCACTTCGTTACGCGGATCGTTGTCCTTATAGATCGCGTGACCGAAGCCCATGATCTTGTCCTTGCGCTCGAGCATGCCGAGGGTGCCCTTGATCGCGTCTTCCGGCGACGAGAAGCGTTCGATCATTTCCATCGCTGCTTCGTTGGCGCCGCCGTGCAACGGGCCACGCAGCGAGCCGATGGCCGCGGTGATGCACGAGTACAAGTCAGACAGGGTCGACGCGCAAACACGGGCAGTGAAGGTCGAGGCGTTGAATTCGTGCTCCGCGTAGAGGATCAGCGAAACGTTCATCACCTTGACGTGCAGCTCGCTCGGCTTCTTGCCGTGCAGCAGGTGCAGGAAGTGGCCACCGATGGACTGCTCGTCGCTCACGCATTCGATGCGCTTGCCTTCGTGGCTGAATCGGTACCAGTAGGTCATGATCGCCGGGAAAGCAGCCAGCAGGCGGTCAGTCTTGTCGTGCTGCTCGGAGAAGTCGTTCTCCGGCTCCAGGTTGCCCAGGAACGAGCAGCCGGTGCGCATCACGTCCATCGGGTGGGCGTCGGCGGGGATGCGTTCCAGCACTTCTTTCAGCGCTTGCGGCAGGTCACGCAGCTTGCTCAGCTTGGTGATGTAGGCGTTCAGTTGCGCCTTGCTCGGCAGTTCGCCGTACAGCAGCAGGTAGGCGACTTCTTCGAACTGTGCGTCAGCCGCCAGTTCACGAACGTCATAACCACGATAGGTCAGACCGGCACCCGACTGGCCCACGGTGGACAGTGCGGTTTGCCCGGCAACCTGGCCACGGAGCCCGGCGCCACTGAGTACTTTTGCTTCGGCCATTTCTGCCTCCAATATTTTTGAATTTGTCAGGGAATCGGCAAATTGTGATTCATCAGGTCTTTTGGGTGTTGCCGAAAAGATCGCAGCCTCGTTTCACTCGACAGCT
Source organism: Pseudomonas sp. IT-P218 (assembly GCF_949767605.1). Taxonomy (NCBI): domain Bacteria; kingdom Pseudomonadati; phylum Pseudomonadota; class Gammaproteobacteria; order Pseudomonadales; family Pseudomonadaceae; genus Pseudomonas; species Pseudomonas sp. IT-P218. The sequence goes on along the minus strand of NZ_CATKQQ010000055.1, from coordinate 274,998 downwards.
CCTACAGGGCAAAGCGGTCGGTGTAGGAGCTGCCGAAGGCTGCGATCTTTTGATCTTCATTTCTTCGCAGCAAACAACGCATCGAGCTTCTGCTCGAAGGTGTGGTAGTCGATGCGATCGTAAAGCTCCATGCGGGTCTGCATGGTGTCGATGACATTCGCCTGCGTGCCATCGCGGCGTAGCGCGGTGTAGACGTTTTCCGCGGCCTTGTTCATGGCGCGGAAGGCCGACAGCGGGTACAGCACCAGCGATACATCCGCTCCAGCAAGCTGCTCGGTGGTGTACAGCGGCGTCGCGCCGAATTCAGTGATGTTGGCCAGGATCGGCGCTTTCACACGGTTGGCGAACAACTTGTACATGTCCAGTTCGGTGATGGCTTCCGGGAAAATCATGTCGGCGCCAGCTTCGATGCACGCAGCGGCGCGATCCAGAGCAGATTCCAGGCCTTCCACCGCCAGGGCGTCGGTACGGGCCATGATCACGAAGCTGTCATCGGTACGGGCATCGACCGCCGCCTTGATGCGATCGACCATTTCCTGCTGGGTCACGATCTCTTTATTAGGACGGTGACCGCAACGCTTGGCGCCAACCTGGTCTTCGATGTGAATCGCCGCCGCGCCGAACTTGATCATCGACTTCACGGTACGGGCCACGTTGAAGGCCGAGGAACCGAAACCGGTGTCCACGTCCACCAGCAGCGGCAGGTCGCAAACGTCGGTGATACGGCGCACGTCGGTCAGCACGTCATCCAGGCCGGTGATGCCCAGGTCCGGCAGGCCGAGGGAGCCAGCAGCCACCCCGCCACCGGACAGGTAGATCGCCTTGAAACCGGCGCGCTTGGCCAGCAGCGCGTGGTTGGCGTTGATCGCGCCGACCACTTGCAGTGGATGCTCGCTGGCGACCGCATCGCGGAAACGCTGGCCTGGAGTGCTCTTGTTCAAACTCATGACTCACCTCGTTTGGCTGTCGGGTTGGCGCCGTCCTGGTAATGACGGGCGATGTTGCGTTTGGAGGCGCCGATGTGACGGCGCATCAACAACTCGGCCAGTTCACCGTCACGGTCGGCGATGGCATCGAGAATTCGGTGGTGCTCGGCGAACGCCTGGTGTGGGCGATTGGGCGTGCTGGAAAACTTCATGCGGTACATGCGCACCAGTTGATACAGCTCGCCGCAGAGCATTTGCGTCAGGGTGCGGTTACCGCTGCCCTGGATAATCCGGTAGTGGAAGTCGAAATCGCCTTCCTGCTGGTAATAGCCGCGACCGGCCTGGAAGGCCTCGTCGCGCTCGTGGGTTTCGAGGACGCGACGCAGTTCGTCGATTTCTTCGACGCTCATGCGCTCGGCGGCCAGACGACAGGCCATGCCTTCAAGGGATTCGCGGATTTCGTAGAGCTCGATCAACTCGGCATGATCGAGCGACACCACCCGCGCCCCGACGTGCGGCACGCGCACCAGCAGGCGCTGGCCTTCCAGACGGTGGATGGCCTCGCGCAGCGGGCCGCGGCTGATGCCGTAGGTCCGGGCCAGCTCCGGCTCGGAGATCTTGCTGCCGGGGGCAATATCGCCCTTGACGATGGCCGCCTGAATACGCCGGAAGACGTTCTCGGAAAGCGTTTCCGAGTCGTCCTGAACGATGAGCGGGGGATCCAGTTGATCCAACATATTGTCGACACCTTGAAAGCCAGTGCCGCAAAAACTAACCAAAACAGGCGCGCCAGTCAAAGGATAATTCGATATTGTCGACAATCGTCTAATAACCGACTGCACCATAACCAAGCAGGGCCCTCTGTTTATAGCCGCCCCCCACCGGTGGCGCCATAAACCCATCGTGCTAGAATGCCGCCCGCATTTGTCTGTCACATCTGCACGGCTTGTCATAAGTAGCTGATAGGCCTACGAGGGAGCTTGCGCAGTGATGCCAGGGCCTTGAACCGAAATACGCACCGCTGCGCACCAGGATTTATGAGACTCAAGCCCTTCTCCACACTCCTTTATTGTCTTTGCCTGCCCGGTTTTGCCTTGGCGGGGGAAAAGACCGTCTATGGCCTCAACGAATACGCATCCCTGGGCGGTATCGACCTGGAAGTGGCTGCCAAACTCGATACCGGCGCGAAAACCGCGTCCCTGAGTGCCCGCGACATCAAGCGTTTCAAACGCAATGGCGAGTCCTGGGTACGTTTCTACCTGGCCATCGACGCCGCCCATTCGCACCCGATCGAACGACCGCTGGCCCGTGTCAGCAAGATCAAGCGCCGGGCTGGTGACTACGATCCGGAAGAGGGCAAGAAGTACACCGCCCGTCCGGTGATCGAGCTGGATATCTGCATGGGTTCAGCTTTACGCAGCATAGAAGTGAACCTGACCGACCGAAGCGCGTTCCAATACCCGCTCCTGATCGGCTCCGAAGCGCTCAAACGCTTCGATGCGCTGGTCGACCCCAGTCTTAAATACGCTGCCGGCAAACCCGCCTGCGCCACCGACGCTCATACCGCCGAGTAATTCAAATGCGCTCTCTTACCCTTCATCTGAAAATGCTGATCGCCATCCTGGTGGTGTTGGGCATTTCAGTCACGGCCTACCAGATCTTCGTGCTCGGCATTCCCGTGACGGAAGACGCCACCGACGACTTGTGGAACATCGACGCCAAGGTCGAGTTCGTCGCCAGTGCCAAGGACCCGGTCAAGATCCAGATGTTCGTGCCGCCGCTGAGCCGCGATTACGTGAGCCTCAACGAAAGCTTCATCTCCAATAACTACGGCGTGGCCGTGAACCGGGTCGACGGCAACCGCAAGGTCACCTGGTCGGCGCGCCGGGCCAAAGGCAACCAGACCCTTTATTACCGCCTGGTGCTGACCAAGCGCTACACCGCGGAAAAAGCCAAGATCAAGGGGCCGACCTTCCGCGACAGCATTGCCCTGGAAGGCCCTGAGAAACTCGCCGCCGAAGCGCTGCTGGCGCCGATTCGCCAGCACTCGGCCGACGTCGAGACCTTCATCAGCGAAGCGATCAAGCGGGTCAACAACAGCAACGACGACAATGCCAAGATGCTCCTGGCCGGCGACCCGACGCCGGCGCACAAGGCGAAGATCGTCGAACTGCTGCTGTCCATCGCCCACGTGCCGGTGGAAAAGGTCCATACCATTCGCCTGGTGGCCGACCAGCCGCAAACCCCGGAACTCTGGCTGCGCAGCTTCAACGGCACCGACTGGCTGTACTTCAACCCGGAAACCGGCGAACAGGGCCTGCCGACCGACCGCCTGCTGTGGTGGACCGGCGACGAAAACCTGATCACCGTCGACGGCGGCAAGAAGGCCACTGTGACCTTCAGCATGAACAACAGCGAAATGAACGCCATTCGCCTGGCCAAGCTGACCGACGAAAATACCGACGCCAACTTCCTCGAATACTCGCTGTACGGCCTGCCGCTGCAAACCCAGCAGACCTTCATGATCATGGTGATGATCCCGATCGGCGTGCTGGTGATCCTGATCCTGCGCAACCTGATCGGCCTGCAGACCCTCGGCACCTTTACCCCGGTGCTGATCGCCCTGGCCTTCCGCGAAACCCAGCTCGGCTTCGGCATCGTTCTGTTTACCATCATCACGGCGCTGGGGCTGTCGCTGCGCTCCTACCTTGAACACCTGAAGCTGCAAATGCTGCCGAGGCTGTCGGTGGTACTGACGTTCGTGGTGGTGTTGATCGCGGCCATCAGCCTGTTCAGCCACAAGCTCGGCCTGGAGCGCGGACTGTCGGTGGCGTTGTTCCCGATGGTGATCCTGACCATGACCATCGAACGCCTGTCGATCACCTGGGAAGAACGCGGCGCCAGCCATGCCATGAAAGTGGCGATCGGCACCCTGTTCGCGGCCTCCCTGGCGCACCTGATCATGAGCGTGCCGGAACTGGTGTACTTCGTATTCACCTTCCCGGCGATCCTGCTGATCCTGGTGGGCTTCATGCTGGCCATGGGTCGCTATCGCGGCTACCGCCTGACCGAGCTGGTGCGCTTCAAGGCCTTCCTGAAGAAGGCTGACGCCTGATGTTCGGCTTCTGGAAGACCTGGAAAGCCCTGGAAGCCCGGGGCATCATGGGCATCAACCGGCGTAACGCGGACTACGTGCTCAAGTACAACAAGCGCAGCCTGTACCCGATCGTCGATGACAAGATCATCACCAAGGAACGGGCGATTGCCGCCGGCATCCACGTGCCGCAGCTGTACGGGGTGATCTCCACCGAGAAGGAAATCGACAAGCTCGACGAGATCATCGACGGGCGCAACGATTTCGTGATCAAGCCGGCCCAGGGCGCGGGCGGCGACGGCATCATCGTCATCGCCGACCGCTTCGAGGGCCGTTATCGCACGGTGTCCGGCAAGATCATCAGCCACGAAGAGATCGAGCACCATGTCTCGAGCATTCTGACCGGGCTGTACTCCCTTGGCGGGCATCGCGACCGGGCACTGATCGAATACCGGGTGATTCCGGACCAGATCTTCAAGAGCATCAGCTATGAAGGCGTGCCGGACATCCGCATCATCGTGCTGATGGGGTACCCGGTGATGGCCATGCTGCGCTTGCCCACCCGCCAGTCGGGCGGCAAGGCCAACCTGCACCAGGGCGCCATCGGCGTCGGTGTCGACCTGGCCACCGGCCTGACCCTGCGCGGCACCTGGCTGAACAACATCATCGCCAAGCACCCGGACACCACCAACGCGGTGGACGGCGTGCAACTGCCCTACTGGGACGGCTTCATGAAACTCGCCGCAGGCTGCTATGAGCTGTGCGGGCTGGGTTACATCGGTGTCGACATGGTGCTGGACCAGGAGAAGGGCCCGCTGATTCTTGAGCTCAACGCCCGGCCAGGGTTGAACATCCAGATCGCCAACGATTGCGGCCTGACGTTGCGTACCCACGCGGTCGAGGCGCGGCTGGAAGAGTTGAAGGCCCGGGGTGTGACCGAAACCGTCGAAGAGCGGGTGGCGTTCGTGCAGGAGATGTTTGGGCATATTCCGCCGGTCGAGGGCTGAGTTCCTCCTTGTAGGAGTGAGCTTGCTCGCGATGGACGTCAACGATAACGCGTGCTTCCTGGATGTACGCGTTGCTCTCAGGTTCATCGCGAGCAAGCTCGCTCCTACAAGTCCCCGACATCCCTCTAGGAGCAATTCCCCGAGAGGACTACAATCGCCACCCCGCCTCGATGGCTGATCTCCCCCGCCCATGCTGACCTGTTCCGTACACCCGCTGCCCTATCGCGCCAATCCCGCCGACTACTTTGCGGCCATTCGTCATGCCCCCGGTGCCGTGCTGCTCGACAGCGGCCGCCCGAGTGCCGAGCGCGGGCGCTTTGACCTGCTCAGCGCCTGGCCGCTGGAACAGCTGACGGTCGCGCCTGACGAGCGTGGCGGCGATTTCCTGCAACGCCTGCGGGACAATCTGACGCGCCTGGGCGAAGCGACACTACCCAATGACCTGCCGTTCGCCGGTGGCCTGATCGGCTACCTGAGCTACGATTTCGGCCGCCACCTGGAAAACCTGCCGAGCCGGGCCCTGGATGACCTGCATTTGCCGGATGCGCGGTTCGGCCTGTACGACTGGGCGCTGATTAGCGATCACCAGCAGGCCACCAGCCAACTGGTGTTCCACCCGACGCTGGCCGACAGCGAACGTCAGCGCCTGATCCAGCTGTTCAGCCAGCCAGCCGTTGCCGTGGGCGAGCCGTTCAGGTTGCAGGCGCCAATGCAGGCCGACCTGAGCGCCGGGCAGTATTGCCAGGCGATCGAACGCATCCAGCAATACATCCAGGCCGGTGACTGCTACCAGGTCAACTTCGCCCAACGCTTCCGCGCGCCCTGCCAGGGTGATCCATGGACGGCGTACTGCGCGTTGCGCTTGGCGTGCCCCACGCCGTTTTCCGGTTTCCAGAGCCTGCCCGACGGCGGCGCGGTGCTGAGCCTGTCACCGGAACGCTTCGTCAAAGTCACAGAGCGCCTGGTTGAAACCCGCCCGATCAAAGGCACGCGCCCACGGGGCCTCACGCCAGGCGAAGACGCGGCGAACGCCGCCGAACTGCTGGCCAGCCCCAAGGATCGCGCGGAAAACCTGATGATTGTCGACCTGCTACGCAACGACCTCGGCCGCACCTGCCGCACCGGCTCGGTTCGCGTGCCTGAGTTGTTCAGCCTGGAAAGCTACCCGAATGTGCATCACCTGGTGAGCAGCGTGACCGGCGAACTGGCGGCTGATCGGGATGCGCTGGACCTGATCGCCGGCAGCTTCCCCGGCGGCTCGATTACCGGCGCGCCGAAAATTCGCTCGATGCAGATCATCGACGAGCTGGAACCCACTCGACGCGGACTGTACTGCGGGTCATTGCTGTATCTGGACGTGCGCGGCGAGATGGACAGCTCAATCGCCATCCGCAGCCTGCTGGTCAAGGATGGGCAGGTGTGTTGCTGGGGCGGTGGCGGAATCGTCGCGGACTCCGAGTGGCAGGCCGAGTATCAGGAATCGATCACCAAGGTGAAGGTGCTGCTCGATACCCTGCAAAGCCTTTAAAACATCGCCAGCAAGCCGGCTCCTACAAGGATTGCGACGATCCTGTAGGAGCTGGCTTGCCAGCGAAGGCATCCGAGCAGACGACTACAGACTCAAGGCCCGATTCGAAGCCTTGATGAACTCCTGCTTCAACTCTTCAAACGTGTGCACCGCCGGGAACTGCGGGAATTCGGCGATCACATTGTCCGGCGCATGGAACAGAATCCCGGCATCCGCTTCGCCCAGCATCGTGGTGTCGTTGTAGGAATCACCCGCCGCAATCACCCGGTAGTAAAGGCTCTTGAAGGCCAAGACCGACTGACGCTTGGGATCTTTCTGACGCAACTGGTAGCCAGTAACGCGCCCGCTATCGTCAGTGATCAGACGGTGGCAGAGCAAGGTCGGGAAGCCCAGCTGACGCATCAGCGGCTGGGAGAACTCGTAGAAGGTATCCGACAGAATCACCACCTGGAAGCGCTCGCGCAGCCAATCGACGAACTCGACGGCACCGTCCAGCGGCTTGAGCGTCGCGATCACTTCCTGGATGTCGGCGAGCTTCAGGCCGTGTTCGTCCAGAATCCGCAAACGCTGCTTCATCAGCACGTCATAGTCGGGAATGTCCCGGGTGGTGGCCCTGAGGGATTCGATCCCGGTTTTTTCCGCGAAGGCGATCCAGATTTCCGGGACCAGCACACCTTCAAGATCCAGACAGGCAATTTCCACAAGACACTCCCATTGGTATTGTTTATTGAGTCGAGCGAGCCCGAACTCTAGCGACAACTCCCCCACCACGCAACGCAGAGGACGCCCCGGCCAGTGCCGCTTTTTGTTACCATCGGCCCCATATAGAGCGCCAAGCGCCACCGACCTGTAGGAAGCCGCCCTGATGAGCCCAACGTTCGACGTCGTGGAACTCGCCACGACCTATGCCAATAAATCCGCCCAGGACATCCTCAAACTCGCCTTTGCCGAGTTTGGCGATGAGCTGTGGATATCTTTCAGCGGCGCCGAAGACGTGGTGCTGGTGGACATGGCCTGGAAGCTGAACAAGAACGTCAAGGTGTTCAGCCTCGACACCGGCCGCTTGCATCCCGAGACCTACCGCTTCATCGATCAGGTGCGCGAGCACTACAAGATCGACATCGAACTGGTGTCACCGGACTACACCAGGCTGGAACCGTTTGTGAAGGAAAAAGGCCTGTTCAGCTTCTACAAGGACGGCCATGGCGAGTGCTGCGGCATCCGCAAGATCGAGCCGCTGCGTCGCAAGCTGTCTGGCGTGAAGGCCTGGGCCACCGGCCAGCGCCGCGACCAGAGCCCCGGCACGCGCAGCGCCGTGGCGGTGATGGAAGTCGATACCGCGTTCTCCACCCCGGAACGCACCCTGTACAAGTTCAACCCGCTGGCACAGATGACCAGCGAGGAAATCTGGGGCTACATCCGCATGCTCGAACTGCCGTACAACAGCCTGCACGAACGCGGCTTCATCAGCATCGGCTGCGAACCGTGCACCCGCCCGGTACTGCCGAACCAGCACGAGCGTGAAGGCCGCTGGTGGTGGGAAGAAGCGACCCAGAAAGAATGCGGATTGCATGCAGGCAATATCATCAGCAAGTCCAAGGCCTGATCTCTCTGCAAATCCCCCTGTAGGAGCGAGCTTGCTCGCGATGAACCCTGGAACGCCGCGGGGTATCAGACACCCCGCGATATCGTTGACGACCATCGCGAACAAGCTTGCACCTACAGGATTCGTGACCGAGCCGAAAAATGTGTACACAGGAATGTCACCATAGGTGCCATTTATGTGTGCACTTTTAATTTCCACGCCCCAAAAAGTTACATCCTCCTTTCCTGACTTCCCCAGTCGACCAAACCCAACAATCCCGCTGAAAAATAAATACCTGTTCAAACGGTCAATTTATATTTCCATTTTTTCAATAACTTGGCGAAAAACCATAACAAAACGAAATGAGCAGCGCATTTCATATATCTCCCGACTGGCACGCATCTCGCTTAAGTGCATACATGTTTTGTATACAATAAAGCCAAAACATAAAAACACTTAGATCCGCAAGCCTGAAGCGCCCTATCCCGTACAGGCTGCAGATGCCCCGTAACCAATGATATTCGCCACCCGCGACGAAGATTGCCGAGCAAAGGCTCAAGCACAGTCATCGCGGCGTCGAGCATCAGGAGCCTGCCGGAATGCGTACAAGTCTCTCCAATAACAATGTCGCGCTGGATCTACCCTCCTCCCACGTCACCCAGACAGCTTTTGGGCAATCGCTTGAATCCTCTGTCGTGCTCAGCCCCCGCCTGCACAACAAGGATCTGGCGCCAACGAAGGCGGAAGGCCGGCGCTGGGGTCGCTACAGCATCTTCGCGTTGTGGACCAACGATGTGCACAACATCGCCAACTACTCGTTTGCCATCGGCCTGTATGCCCTGGGCCTGGGCGGCTGGCAGATTCTCCTGTCCCTGGGCATCGGCGCGGCGCTGGTGTATTGCTTCATGAACCTGTCGGGCTACATGGGCCAGAAAACCGGGGTGCCGTTTCCGGTCATCAGCCGCATCAGTTTCGGCATCCACGGGGCACAGATTCCCGCTTTGATCCGCGCCGTGATCGCCATCGCCTGGTTCGGCATCCAGACCTACCTGGCCTCGGTGGTCTTTCGGGTGTTGCTGACCGCCATCCATCCCGGTTTCGCCGAGTACGACCACGACTCGATCCTCGGTCTGTCGACACTGGGTTGGGTGTGTTTCGTCTCGATCTGGCTCGTGCAGCTGGCGATCCTCGCCTATGGCATGGAGATGGTGCGGCGCTACGAAGGGTTTGCCGGGCCGGTGATCCTGCTCACCGTCGCGGCCCTCGCCGCCTGGATGTACTTCCAGGCCAATGCGACCATCGCCTGGTCGATCCGCGGGCCGCTGAGCGGTGGCGAGATGTGGCGCAATATCTTTGCCGGCGGTGCGTTGTGGCTGGCGATCTACGGCACGCTGATCCTCAATTTCTGCGACTTCGCCCGCTCTTCGCCGTGCCGCAAGACCATCAAGGTCGGCAACTTCTGGGGCCTGCCGGTGAACATCCTGGTCTTCGCCGCCATCACAGTCCTGCTCTGTGGCGCGCAATTCCAGATCAATGGCCGGATCATTGAAAGCCCGACCGAGATCATCGCCTCGATCCCCAACACCTTCTTCCTGGTCCTGGGTTGCCTGGCGTTCCTGATCGTCACCGTGGCGGTCAATATCATGGCCAACTTCGTCGCCCCGGCCTTTGTTCTCAGCAACCTGGCGCCCAAGTACCTGACGTTCCGCCGTGCCGGGCTGATCAGCGCGACCATTGCCGTGCTGATCCTGCCGTGGAACCTCTACAACAGCCCACTGGTGATCGTCTACTTCCTCTCCGGCCTCGGCGCCCTGCTCGGCCCGCTGTACGGCGTAATCATGGTCGACTACTGGCTGGTGCGAAAAGGCCAGGTCAACGTGCCGCAGTTGTATAGCGAAGACCCCAACGGCGCCTATTACTACAGCCGCGGGGTCAACCTGCGCGCGGTGGTGGCCTTCATTCCCGCCGCGCTGATCGCCATCGTCCTGGCGCTGGTACCGGGTTTCCACCTGGTGTCGCCGTTCTCCTGGCTGATCGGTGCCGGGATTGCCGGGATGCTCTACCTGATCATCGCCAAACGCCAACCCCACTACGCCGACGTCAGCGGTGAAGCCATCGCCGTGGACAACGTCAGCCATTAACTCCCTCGCGGCCCGGCAGTATCGGGCCGCTGAACCACCCGTTATAAGGACTTCCCATGCGCATTCTCGTGGTCAACGTCAACACCACCGAATCCATCACCCAGGCGATCGCCCGCTCGGCCCAGGCCGTGGCCGCGCCCGGCACGGAGATCGTTGGCCTGACGCCCTACTTCGGTGCCGACTCGATCGAAGGCAACTTCGAAAGCTACCTGGCCGCCATTGCGGTGATGGACCGGGTCATGGCCTACGACCAGCCTTTCGATGCGGTGATTCAAGCCGGCTACGGCGAACACGGCCGCGAAGGCCTGCAGGAATTGCTCAACGTACCGGTGGTCGACATCACTGATGCGGCCGCGAGCACCGCGATGTTTCTCGGTCACGCCTACTCGGTGGTCACCACCCTCGACCGCACCGTGCCGCTGATCGAAGACCGCCTGAAACTGTCCGGGCTCTGGGACCGCTGCGCCTCGGTGCGGGCCAGTGGCCTGGCGGTGCTGGAACTGGAGCACGAGCCGCAACGCGCGCTGGAAGCCATCGTGCATCAGGCTGAACTGGCGGTGACCCAGGACAAGGCCGAAGTGATTTGCCTGGGCTGCGGCGGCATGGCCGGGCTGGATGAGCAGATTCGCCTGCGCACCGGCGTGCCGGTGATCGATGGCGTGACCGCGGCGGTGACCATCGCCGAATCGCTGGTGCGGCTGGGGTTGTCGACGTCCAAGGTGCGCACTTATGCGACACCGCGGCCGAAGAATATCGTCGGCTGGCCTGGGCGGTTTGGGCGCTGAATTCCCAACATTGAACCGAGTCGCCCCCTTCGCGAAGGGGGCGCCTCGGTTTCCAACCTGGTTCATACCGCACTAAAACGCTGCCCCACCCCCCGCTCCGCAAACTGCTCAATGATGAAATCCACAAACGCCCGGGTCTTGCCGGGCAGCAGCTTGTGCTCGGCGTAATAGATAGAAATATTGCCATCGTCGACATACCAGTCCGGCAACACCCGCTGCAACGTCCCCGCCTCCAGATAGCCCAACGCAAAGGGCATGCTCACCAGTGCAATACCCAAACCCTGGACCGCCGTGGCACAGGCCGCCTCAGAATCGCTCATGGTCATCCGCGCCTTGAGGGTCAAGGGACTGTGTTGCTGGGTGCGACTGGTCAACTGCCAGGAACGCACGCGACCGGTCTGCGGCGAGCGAATAAGGATGCCGTCGTGCGGCTTGAGATCGTCAGGCTCAAGGATCGCCTCGTGCGCCGCCAGGTAATCGGCAGAGGCCACCAACACGCGATGGGCTGGCGTCAGCTTGCGCGCCACCACCCCTTGGGGCAGTTCGAAGCCGCCACCAATCGCGGCGTCGAAACCCTGGGCGATCAGGTCGACCTGCCGGTTATCGAAATGCCAGTCCGGATTGATCGCCGGAAAGCGCCGCAAAAACTCACCGAGTAGCGGCACGATGTACAAACGTCCGAACACGGTGCCCATGCTGACCTTCAGGGTGCCCGCAGGACGGCCTTCGGCGCTGGCCAGATTGGCTACGGCATTCTGGATGGTGAGCAGGCTGCCACTGACTTCATCGAGAAACAGCTGACCGGCCTCGGTGAGCGTGAGGCTGCGGGTGCTGCGCTGAAACAGCCGCACGCCCAGCCGGGCTTCAAGCTTGGCCACGCTCTTGCCCACGGCCGCCGGGGTCAGGCTCAAGCGTCGCGCGGCTTCGGCAAAGCTGCCGACCTCAGCGCTGCGTACAAAGCATTCGATACTGCTGAAGGTTTCCATGGCCAACCATTATAAACTTCTGGTTTACACAGACTATCGCAATTACCCCCTACTCAGCGTGCAATCCTGAATCGATACTAGGCTCCATCAACCGGGACATCTCGCCTCGGGACTTTGGAGATCGATATGACTACTCAGAACCTCAGTGGCAAAGTGGCTTTGATCCAGGGCGGTTCCCGCGGTATCGGCGCTGCCATTGTCAAACGCCTGGCCGCTGAAGGCGCGACTGTCGCCTTTACCTATGTCAGCTCCACGGCCAAGGCCCAGGAACTGCAAGACAGCATCACCAACGCCGGCGGCAAAGCCCTGGCGATCAAGGCTGACAGCGCCGACGCCGAGGCCATCCGCAGCGCCGTAACGGCTACCGTAGAGGCCTTTGGTCAGCTGGATATCCTGGTCAACAACGCGGGCGTGCTGGCCGTTGCACCGCTGGAAGATTTCAAACTCGAAGACTTCGACCAGACCCTGGCGATCAACGTACGCAGCGTGTTCATCGCCACCCAGGCTGCCGCCAAATACATGACCGAAGGCGGTCGAATCATCAACATCGGCAGCACCAACGCCGACCGCATGCCCTTCGCCGGTGGCGGCCCGTACGCCATGAGCAAATCGGCGCTGGTCGGCTTGACCAAGGGCCTGGCCCGCGACCTCGGCCCCAAAGGCATCACCATCAACAACGTGCAGCCGGGCCCGGTCGATACCGACATGAACCCTGCCCACGGCGACTTCGCTGACAGCCTGATTCCATTGATGGCAGTGGGGCGTTACGGCAAAGCCGAAGAGATCGCCAGTTTCGTCGCCTACCTGGTCGGCCCCGAAGCCGGCTACATCACCGGCGCGAGCCTGACCATCGACGGTGGTTTTGGCGCCTGATGAATTGAATGCAATCAAACTGTGGGAGCGGGCTTGCTCGCGAAGAGGGAGTGTCAGTCGAAATTGACGTGGGCTGACACACCGCTTTCGCGAGCAAGCCCGCTCCCACAGTTAATGTCATCAGGTCCACTCAAGTGCAGGCAGGCCACAGGCATCCGGTATAAATGCCTTCAACGTACGAAGAATACCGTCGGCATGGGCGTATTTTTCGTCAGCCATCGCCGCATCCGGAATCGCAATCGCCGTCATCCCCGCCGCTTTGGCTGCCGTGACACCGAACGGCGAATCCTCGAACACCAGGCAATCCTGTGGCTCCACACCCAGGCGTCGCGCTGCCGTCAGGAAGATATCCGGCGCCGGTTTGGCCGCGCCGACGTCTGGATCATCGGCAGTGACGATGAAGTCGAACAAGGCGAACCAGTCGCGGTGCAAGGTGGTTTTCTGGCCGAACGACTGGCTCGAGGAACTGGTACCCACCGCAATGGGAATGTTATGCGCCTTCAAGTGCCGGACCAGTTGTTCCGCACCCGGCATCGCCTGCGCAGCAGGAAAACGCTCGCGCATCAGCGGCTCGCGAATCACCAGGAACTCTTCGGCGCTGATCGGCAAGTCAAGCGCCTGCACCACATAGCGCGCCAGATCACCGGCACCACGGCCGATGATGTTCTGCTTGACGCTCCAGTCGAACGTGCGTCCATAGCGCGCGGCAATCGTCGCCGTGACTTCGGTGTAGATCCCCTCGGTGTCCAGCAGCAGGCCGTCCATATCGAAAATCACGGCCTTGATCGGGCCGAATTCTTTGCACAGTGAATTCATCGCATCTGATCCGTTTTCATGACATCCCAGGCGGCTCAGTACGGCCGGCTCCGCGACAGATTAAAGGTTTCAGCAGCATAACGAGCAGCCGCTACCAAGAGCAACGGAGGAGTACGCAAAAAGCCCGGCAAATCGCCGGGCTCGTCAGTTCACTGCTGTAGATTCTTTTGGCAGGCTAACCGCCCGCTTTTTTGCCAGTCCCGCCATCCGCGGGCGCTGTGGTCCCGTCGGTAGAATTACCTGATCCTCCAGACCCACTCCCAGAACCGCTCCCCATCGAATTGCCACCGCTGGTCGAGCCGCTTTTCGTCTCCGGGCGGGTGCTGCTCCCATTGGCATCGCCTGCATTGCCATTGTTGATGGAGCCAGGCGGCAGCGCATTTTCCGGGCCAGAGCCTGCATTCATTTCAGTGGACGGTGGCATCCCGCCTTTGTCGATGGGTGCATCATTGCCAGAGGACTGGGAAAATGCCATGCCGGACCCGAGCGACAACAGACCGGCCACTGTCAGGGCCATCCATCTTGACCTGATCATGGTGCGTCTCCTTTACGAGTTGCATACCTTATGTCTGGCAACGATGTGTTGGCATGGTTGCCGCTCATTCGACAGGCGGTCTCGCACCCGACGTCGATCAGCTTGGCTCGCCGGAGGCATCCTCCCCGGCGATGTCCGGATCGCTCGGGTCTGCTTCGACATCAGAATCCGTGCGCTTGAGATCATCGTTGGGAACCTGCTCGACGCCGGGCTCGTCATCGGGCGGACGCTGGTCCCGACTCAGCGAATCGGTGGGCGAAGGCAGGGGGTATTCGGGGGTTTCGTCGATGTCGGAGACTTTTGGATCAGCGTTCATGTGACACCTCTCAACGGGCCTGAAAGCCAGGCCCTGACCGTTGGAGGGATGGGTGATCGTCAGGTTCGATCAGGGAGACCATCGGTTACGTCGCTGAGCGATGCCCGTCAGTGATGCTTGTTCTTATGTTTGTTTTTATGTTTATGGCCGCCACCGGAATGGGACCCGCCATCGTCGCTTCCCAGATTGTTGCCCACCGCACCACCGGCTGCGCCACCCAGGCCAGCACCAATGGTCGAGCCGGTGGAGCCACCCAGGCTGTTGCCGATCACCGAACCGCCTGCCGAACCTAATCCACCGCCAATCGCGGCCTCGGTGCGGCTGCCCTTGGGTGCGCCGACCGCACTGCCGGCGGCGCCGCCGACACCGGCACCAATGGCGGCGCCTGTGCTGCCGCCCATTTGTCCGCCAACCACATTGCCCAATGCACCACCAAGTCCACCGCCAACGGCGGCAGTACCGTCGCCTGCCGCCAGCGCGAACGGTGACAGAAACAATCCAAAAACAAGCGCCGGCAACGTCAAGCGTCGAGTACCTGGGTATCGCACTTCATTGCCTTTGGTTTTCGGGGTCATGGCACGCCTCGTATTTTATCGGGGGTATGGAGCATTCGAGGCGCAAACGGCAGAAACGTTCAAAACGCAAAAGCCCGGCATCAAGCCGGGCTTTTGCGTGAGATCCTTCGGGATCAGTGACGCTTGTGACCTTTGGCCAGGTTGCTGCCGACGCCGCCGCCCAGGGCGCCACCCAGGCCTGCGCCGATGGTTGAACCGGTCTTGCCACCCAGGCTGTTGCCGATCACCGAACCACCGGCAGCGCCAACGCCACCACCGATGGCAGCGCTGGTACGGTGGCCTTTCTTGGCGGCAACCGCACTGCCGGCTGCGCCAGCGACACCGGCACCAATCGCGGCACCGGTGCTGCCGCCCATGCTCTGGCCAACGACGTTACCCAGTGCGCCACCCAGGCCACCACCAACGGCGGCAGTGCCGTCGCCGGCCATTGCACCTTGAGCAACCAGAAGACCCAGAACCAGAGCAGGCAGTGTGAAACGCATGACAGAAACCTCAAAAAAATAGGGATGAAACTCAAAGGGGCGAGATTGAATGCTTTAGAGGAGACAAAGTCCAGACATGCGCGCGCTCAACCTCGTTATAGGCGACGGTTGGACAGCAATTTTGGGAAAGGTTTTATCGCAGGCAAAAAAAAGCCCGCTGGGGAACGGGCAGGGTGTTGCTTCTAACGGATGAGTTGAGCCTACGTAGGGCCTTGTGAAAAGTTTGTGAAAATAATCCAGATTAAATATTCGTTCACATTCCGGGCACAAAAAACCCCGTTCGATGACGGGGTTTGCTCGCGGGTACATTTACTACTGCCTGGCCGATTCCCTTAGCTTGGGTAGGAATTTCCCCTTCAACACTCGACAAGCCTTGGTCTTGATCTTGAGGACCTTGACCTGGTCTTCGCCGAAGCTGGCCACGTACTCCGTCTGGCCGCACTGAACGTAGTTGTTGATCGGATATTCTGCGCCGTCGTCTTCGATATACGGTTCAGTCATCGCTTCACCCCTCTCAAAAGCGGGATCGACACCGGCAAGCCCTTTGCACGAAAAATATCGATCACCAAGGATTTTGAGACTAGCCGGTCATTAACGGACTTGTAGTTCGGATCAGCGAATGCCCGACGAATGGGCAGGAACTTTCACTTCAGTCTGACTGCCGTTCCGGATACAAAAACCACCACCATGCCGCCCTTTCCTGATGGCATGCTGATCTGATAATCGAGCCCCACCACCGCATCCGCCTGCAGTGCCCGCGCTCGCTCCCTGATCTCGTCGGTGGCCTGGCTACGTGCCTCTTGCAACGCCCGCTCCAGGGTCTGGGAACGCCCGCCGAAAATATCCCGCATACCGGCAAAAAGGTCGCGGACAAGGTTGACGCCCTGCACCGACTCGGCGCTGACGATGTCCAGGTAGGCGGTGATGTGGCGGCCTTCGATTGTGTGGGTGGTCGTCGTGATCATGGGATGTCCTTGTTGTGCAGGTCGGATCTGGCCGTGCCCCCCCGGACAGACCGATCGAATAGCGTCAGAGCAACTTCACCAGTACCGCAGTGACGGTGGCTACCGTGCCAATCAGTCCGGTGGCCACCGCCACCGGGTACCAAAAGGTTTCACGGGTCATCTTGCCCGCTTCGGCGTTCAGCTTGCGCTGCTCAGCCATCAGCTTGACGATTTCCACATGAACCTTTTCAAGTTCGGCCTGCTTCATGGTGAATTCCTGCATGGCGGGTACCTTTCCATCCTGGAGTGGGCGCGTTGGGTGCTGTCATTTATTTTCACCCGGAAAACATAAAACCAATACCCTTTTCCAAGACGACTTGTTTCAAGTAGCAAGTCCCTATGAAAGCAGTTATCCACCCGACTCTCCAGCATGACGTCCTACACGCCCAGCTCATTTCCTACGGGAATTTAGGAATTACCTTTGCTCGGTTATCTGTCGCAGTTGCGCGGTGTATATGTAAATGACACGCCAAAAAACACAAAACCCCCGGCTTCTCTCGAAACCAGGGGTTCTGTTTACATCGAATTTGGCGGTGAAGGAGAGATTCGAATTAATCGACCTTTTCGACCAACAACCGCCTTATTCCGGGGCTTTCAGCGTGCATAGTAGTACTATCGAGTAGTACAATCCGCTGTACCACTCCCCCTCCACGGCGCTCACATGGCAGACAACCTCATCCAGAAGGCAGGCGAATCCACTTGGTATGTCCGGCTGCAAGTCCCGGCTGATGTGCAGGATAAGCTTGGCGCCAAGGTGTTGATCAAGTCACTGAAGACCGGGCTACGGAAGGTAGCCATGGATGCACGCCTGCCCATCCTCGCGGCGTGGAAGGCTCAGATCAAGGCAGCTCGTGAAGGCACACCAATGCCAGCCGACTGGCAAGACAACTTCCTCACGAGATTGCACGACATCGATCAGCTCGTCACCCAGTCTCAAATGGATGCGATGCGGGGCGTGGTGGACGACACGGCTGAAGTTACAGACCGAGAACTGGAGGCGTTCGCGAAACTCGGTCCTGAAATTACATCGATACTCGTCGACATCCATCGAGTGAGGGAACAACAACCCAGAGGTGACTTCAGATTCATTGAAGACCTAGGGGTGTTTTCAAAACTGCTGGCGAAGGCCAAGCTCACAAGCGGGTATCAGGTATCACCAGAGCAAGAAGCTGAAGCTGACGCATTGATTGCTGATCCAGCAAGCTACAAGGCCAGATCGCCCATCACCCCTGCACGAGTGAAAGCCTTCCGTGAGTTCAGGGAGGCTCGCAGCACCAACACGAAACACATCGATCAGCAAGTGGGCAAGATGGAACGGCTGTCAGCCTTCTTGAAGAAAGAGGGACTGCCCCTCAACTTCGACACGGTAGACGCATGGCTGAAGTCGTTGGATCGCGCGCCAGCGACGTTAGGTCAGTACCTCATGGCGGGCACTGCGTTCTGGAAGTGGGCAACGAAGTACGATGCGGCATTGCGCGATGAGTACAAGGACAAGGTAAATCCATTCGTGGGACATGAGCTGCCACAGGGCGGTGGGTCTGAGCTAGCCGGGCAAGATCGAGAAATCTACACGAGGGACGATACCCTCAAACTGCATCAAGCCGCTCTGGATAACAAAGACAAGCCGCTGGCAGACCTCATCGCACTTGGCTGGTACACCGGGGCCAGGATCGAAGAACTCTGCCAGCTCAGCAAAAACAGCGTGATCACTGTCGATGGCATCCGGTGCTTCGATTTCCCGAAGAGCAAGAGCAAGGCGAGCAAGCGTGTCTTGCCGATCCATCCGAGCTTGTTGCCCATCGTTGAGCGCCTATGCGAAGACACCACAGACACGTACCTGATCCCCACAGACTCAGGTGACAAGTATGGCAAGCGCTCCCATGCAGCTTCCAAGGCGTTCGGAAGGCTGCGTAAGAAAGCAGGATTCAGCGACCGCCACGTCTTTCATGGAATTCGTCACACCGTGGTAACCGAACTGATCAGGGCTGATGTGCCAGATGCCTTGACGAAGGAATTGGTTGGACACGAAACCGGCTCAGTGACGCATGACGTGTATTCAAAGGGCGCGAGTACAGCTCAGAAGCTGGCAGCGATCTCCAAACTCCCATCACTAGACCAACCCCGCGCCAGCACCTCAGACGAACCCCAATGATTACGGGGGAATGAAGGTGCATCGCTGCGCTGAATTACGGCACTAATATGTATACCGGTGGGGCACCCTCGCACTCTGCGAAGGGTGAACACACAGCGGAGCTGTAGACAGGGATACACGTAGAAGGGATCAACCGAAAGCGCACGCTTTCAACAGTACCCAGCGTAGGACGTAGCACCTTCGATCTTCGATCAGACGAACATCCATTAACAATCACCCACAATCCGCTTCGCTTCTGCCTTTGCTCTTGTCTGGAGTGTGCACACCCGAATGCGTGAGCATTCAATAGGACTACCGGTGAGCGAAGCTCAAGGCAGGATCACCCCTAGGTTGTTGTGATGATGATTAATGAATGTCTTGACCTACTCAACGTGACTACTACTACGTTGAACTCCGTTCACAAGGGAATCCAGTCGTTAGCTCACGCTAACCGTGCATACCGCTTACAGCTCACGCTGTACGTGCATCACTCTGCGAGCGATCCCCTACGGTATACATATTAGGTCGTTAATTCTGCGCGAAGGGTGCCCATTTGCACCCCGTGTTTGCTGGACGTTGCACGAGTCCCCGGCGCAGCATTTTGCTCCAGGACGAACGTGTGACCTGATGGCAGCCCGCCATTGCACCCGGTAACATGCCCCATTCACCTAGAAGGAAGACATCATGAAGGCATGGATCGGTGCTGTGGCACTAGTGGGGGCGCTGGCAAGTGGTCAGGCGATGGCAGACGGAAATCAACTACTCGGGCAGTGCCAAGCAGCCGTGCGCATGATGGACGGAGCAGATAAGGGGAATCCGGGCTTCAATGTTGGCTACTGCATGGGACAAGTGACCGGTGTCATGGACATGCTCTCCGTCCACTCAGATGAAATTTTAGTGCGGTATCGGCCATGCATGCCCGACGGAGGCATCCAGTACGGACAGGGAATAAGGATCGTCGTCCAGTTCCTAAAAGAGAACCCAAAGCTGCTCCAGTTGGAGGCCTCGACACTGATTAACATGGCACTCAAAGACGCCTACCCCTGCAAGTGACCAAGGCCGTTTTCCACAGGATCTTGGCCCGCCGTTTCGGACAGACATGCATGGGGTGGGGGTCGATCTGTACGCCAGCCAGAAAATAATGATGGGACTCACCCGGCGTGTCGTACTGCATCCAGCGAAGACGGGCACTGCCCACGCCGGGCGAGCGTGGCGATTGTATGAGATTTGCTCAGAAACCGCCGAAGTGATGAGCAAGGCTACTGCTGCCTACATGAGAATCGTTCTTAATTCTAAAATAAATCTTCCGCCCTTCTGGAGCAGTCTGTGAGGCTCTACAGCACCCACTACACACCAGCCTGTAACGGTGCTTTCTCTGGGTCAAAGGTGTGACGAAGGGTCACTAGAATGACCCTGTAGAACGGCAGAGCGCGGGCTTATCAACCCTTGTTCCAGTGACGCTTGATGGTGGCAATACCCAGTGACAGCGCCTTAGCTGCCTGTGCCTGCGTCATGTCTTCAGCCTTGCAACGGAGTACATCCTTCGTTGTGTCGAGGGCTTCAGGTCTGCCCAGTTTCTTACCTTCTGACTTGGCACGAGCCAAACCAGTCTGTGTACGCTCAATCAGAAGGTCACGTTCGAACTCAGCCACAGCCCCCAGCACTTGCATGGTCATCTTGCCTGCTGGCGATGTCAGGTCTACGCCACCCAGAGCCAAGCAGTGAACACGGATGCCGGTAGCGGCCAGATGCTCAACGGTTTGGCGTACATCCATGGCGTTACGACCGAGACGGTCGAGCTTGGTCACGATTAGCACGTCACCACTCTCCATGCGTTCCAAGAGCTTCTGGAAGCCGGGGCGTTCCTTTGCGGCAACACTCCCTGACACGGTTTCTTCAACTACACGGCTTGCCTGCACATCGAAGCCAGCGGCCTTCACTTCTTGCACTTGGTTCTCAGTGAATTGCAGGGCGGTGCTGACACGGCAGTAGAGGAATGTGCGGGACATGGCGGGAATCTCCTTGGCATCGTTTAACGTGGTATCAGTGTACCAGCGTATCGATAATCCAAGAAGCCTATTTAAACGATACCAAATACCGTCTGTCTGGAACGTATCGTTTGACGGTCGATTGTTGATACCAGTGGAGCAGCCGTTGTTGATCAGGCTCGGGCTGCGATTCCTACCGGGTTAGGCGTTAGCGTTCAGCTCAGACTGGAAGCGGCGGCCACGGAGTGTGATTGCGATGTTCATGAAGCTATCGCCATCGTCAGCACCACTGTAGAGGGCGGTGACATGTCCCGCGTCTCTCAGCTCCTTGATGGTGGCGTAGCTGGGTGTGGAGGTTTCATCGACTGCATCCAGTGGTGCAACAACGAGGGCGTTCAAAGCGTCTTTGTACAGGTTCATATGTCGTCTCAAAGCGAGGGAGTCGATCACCGAAAGTCGGATAATTACGATTTCGCTTGACAAAATGATAACACACCTTTTTGACCCGTTTTTTGGGCACCTGCCCTGCACGAATTTGAAGATGATGAGCGTAATGTGAAATTCTGGTGCAAAAACTCCAATCTCACGCACTGGAAGCGAAAAGCTTAACCATCCAAAGCGGGAAGGCCCGTGGAATGCGGGCTGTACCCATGGGCTCTCATCTGCTCCAGGTCAACCGCGTGATAAACGCTAGGGTTTCGGAGGGTAAAAGGAGGGTTATCGAGAGGTTTTCTCTGGCGGAGTGGCGATGACTGGAAAGCAGAGTGCCGTCCCGATCTCGATTGGCCTGTGCTTGAGCACATCAGCAATGCCGATACGCTTGAATTCCTCCAGTACCATCGTGGCAGCGGTATCACAGAGGCGAATCATGCTGTTCGCGTACGTCGCTGATTTATCACTGGAAGCATACAAGAACTTCAAGCAAGGCGGCAGGTAGAACTCCCCATAGTACGGTTCCTTGCCAGAGTTAATGTCAACGTGCTTGCCCAGCTCGCTGTCTACGATCATCCCGATTTTCCAGCTTTCAACGAAGAGCGGATCAAGACTCCTAGTGATCGCTAAGTGCCATCCAACAGGTTCATTCTTGGCTTCATGGTCTGTGTTCAAGATGATGTAGCTAGCATGGTGGTCGTAATGGATGTCTGACCCTAGCGAGCGTAGATGCTCCTTCACCACGTAAATGCTGCAAACGCTCACCCTGTACCCCTGATGAATCTCGACAAGCGTATTGGTGTCAACGGCCATCAGGTAATCGAAGCGCGTCTCCAGCTCAGCGAAATCGCTCAGAGACATCGAGAAGTCGTTGGCCGGGGCAGAATAAAGGACCTTGTCATCTTTACCCTCTCGCTTGTGCGTGATCTGGCGACGAATGCTGCTTGGGTCAATCTCAGGAATATTCAGCTGCTGGGTCTTTGGATCATATTCCAACGTGAGCGACGAGACGTTCTCTATCACTTGTCCGTACACGTAGTGGTCCCGTGGAATTTTCTGCTGACCTTGCTTACTTTTTTTCCCGTCCTTCTTCGCCATGGGGCAGCGTCCTTCCTGATGATTTGGCGGCATTGTAGCTGCTTTCACCGGGTTGATCGCCCTTGGTTTTAGGACACTTTTAGGGGGGTCAATATGGCTGGAGGCCCCGGTTTATAAGGCCTGTAGCGATGCTGCCTCGTCGAAGCACTACTATCAGAGATAGTTGCAGTAGGCGTGTTACGTTTCTCTGGGCAACAGAAAGCCCCACCATTGCTGGCAGGGCTCAAACGGATGTATCAGAACGGTGGCAGATCTGGTGTTGCTTCCCACACTGGGGCAACCATCGGACGACGATAATCATTATCTGGGGCTTCACTGTCGAGCATGATGCTCAAGGTCGCCAACACTCTTGCCGGGGCAACCTGCACAACCACCTTCCGCACTGGGAAAGTGATCGGTGCATACGCTGGGATACGCTCCAAGACCTCTGGTACGAAGTCACCGCCATAAGCGTTGATAGTGTCGTAGTCGATGACAGGGGTGTTTCGGTCTAACAGGGAATCAAGAGCGTCTTGCACATCTCCAACTGACTTGCCGTGTAACAGGTCGAACAGCGCTCGCTCTTCAGATGCTTCAATGGCCCAGGAATTCTTATAGGTCTTCAGTTCGTTGAGCCGTTTGATTTCATCAAACACTTCCTGTAGCTCTGGACGGTATTTCACGTGACGCTCCAGTTCGTGATACAAAACATCGAATGGTTTGAACGTATACCGCTTGATGGCAAACGTATTTCCGAGCTTGTCTTGCAACTGATTCTTCAAGTTCGACAGAGCTACCGTTGTCATGTCCGGCAATGCGGCGATGTGCTTCCGATGTTCTGGGTTAGCTGGGTCTAGGTTGTCACTCAGCCAATCCAAGTGCTTGCTTCTCTGGGAGGGTTGAAGCTTGGCAATACGAACAAGATCATCAACCACCTCTTCGCCTAGGTATGCAATCACCCGGTCAAGCACTTCACCTTCTGGCTCATCAGCATAGATGTGATGTTTTGGCAGAATGCTTGTTCGGCTGATCTTCTTACCGTGACCGAAATACTGTGTACCGTGAGCCTTATTCAAACTTTTAGGAGCGACACACAGGTTCTCCGCACACAACAGACCAAGGGTGGTTGGACTTTCAACACAGGCGATGTGGGAAATTTCGAAGTCACGGCGCTCACCGTAGCTGTTAGCCTTGAATGAATACTTCCAAACCTCGTATAACGACACTAACGACTCAACGGTATGCCCTGTTAACACTTGCAGAGTCTGGGCACGCTTACACTCTCTGGCGAGATAGAAGAAGAACGGCGTGCGTCTGGCTTTGTCGATCCGATTAACACGAGGGCGCTTCTTGTTTTGGACCTTGGTGGAACATCCAGCCTTACAGTAAAGCTTCTTAGATGCTGGAGCTACTTTGAATTGCTTCTTGCACTCTGGGTTCTTGCAGTAGCGTGATTGACGCGTGTTCTTAGTCTTTGTTGTTTGTGTTGCGGTGGTCATGTTGTGTCCCCTCTGGGTTGACTGAATGTGATTTCTTTAATGATGAGTCGCTGGCATGTCGGCATACTGGCGAACAAAACGGTTTGAACTTCTTGCTGGCGAAGACATGTGAACAGCACATGCACGTGTAATTCTTCATGCTGTAAGCCCCTGTAGTGCACTCTCAGGATTGCTGTCGAATGACAGTATCCAACGTGTTACCCCGTACTTAGTCTCGACGGCATGCCGCCAGACTCGTTTACCGCTCGCTCTCGCCATGGCGTATGCAACCGCCATAGCTTCAGCGGCATTGCTGTAGATTGTGTTCACTTGTTTCTCCTGTGTTGTTTGAAATGCTGTCGCATTTAAATAGGACACCAAATTAGGCTTTAACCCTTATGGAACGTGGCTTACACGGTAGCGGCACCACTATCAAAGATAGTTGCAGTAGGCGTGTCCTTGTTTGTGTGTAGCCACGGTTTAACTCAACGCGATAATGGTGAATGATCCGTTTAGCGGAAGCGGGTTAACGCTGGCTGATGTTGAGTTCTGGCGGACTGTGTAATCACAGCTTGTCGCAGTGATGTTGGTCAGATTGAAACTTGAAGTGTGATCAGGTGAAACCCCTTCCACTACTCCCAGGAGCTTCGGTGGAGTGGTTAAACCTTTGTCGGCATAGCTGATAGTGCCTCTGGCATAAGTTGGTCCATTTGGGGCTTCTACGTCGCCTACGACTGGCACAGTGATTCGGAATAGAATCGGGTTACTGTCGGTGCCAGTTAGGGCGTGGAAATAGCCCATCTCGGCAGCTTGCAGCGTGCCGAATCTGGCGAGTGCTCGGTACAGGTCATCGACCGTTACATCTGTTACTGTTTCATATGTCATGTGTAATTCCTTGTGTTTGATGTGGTGTTATTTGGTTTGGTTGTGCATGGCTTTGCTGACTTCACGTTCAACTGTTGTCATCACGAATGACTTGATTTGTTCTCGCTCATCAGCAAACTGGTGCTGTACTTGGTTGCGGTGCTCTAAGACCAACTTTGCTGCTGATACTCTGGCATATGTCTCTGCCGTATCTACGGCGAACACTACGAAGCCTAAAAGCGTGCAGGCGAATACCACCGCCTTGATTATCGGACTCATTACGACTCCTTGGTTAATTGTGGAAAGCCTGTTTGCACAGGCTGTTATTCTGTCTCGGCACCAAGTTGGGTGTTGGTTGTTTGTAGTGCCTGAGAGAGTCCCTGTTTAAACGCATCCTGAGAGAACTTGGCAATGTCTTCGGCAGACGCATCAGTCTTGGCTGTAACATTCACTGTCACCGCTGGTACTGTAATGTTGTTCGTGACAACTTCTTTCGTAGGGCCAGGTGCATCCTTCAAACTTACTGGATAACTCACCTCGGAAGTTGCCTGTGCACGTTTCATTGCTGATGCAGCATCAAATGTTTGCAACGCATCAGGGCGGAATCTACGAAGTTGCCCATCAGCCATATCACCAGCATCAAGCTCCTTGAATACGTTCTCCAACTTCATTGCAACTTGATTCAACCCTAACAGGTCTTTCTCTGGAACCTTCACATCAGCCCAGCGAGTTCGATTTTCTTCGGCAATTGCCTTGGGGTCTTTACCATCAAACATCCAGTTCCACAGCTTGCTAATAGGATCAGCAGCGTGGGCGTCTAGACGCATCTGTTCCGTTTGTGGAGTTGCGTTCTGATTGGGAAGCGTAATGATTCCATCAGCACCGCCAGCAGTAGCGAGGGAAGCAGCTCGCTGCTCTGGTGTCTTCTCTGTTCCGTCAGCATCTTTGCCAGTGATGAATCGTACTAGAGCCGTCTTGAACTTGGTTAACCCAATATCCATATCCAGCAATGCGGCATTAACCGGCTTCATGGCTTCTGCAAGTTCACGCTCCGCTTGAATCCGTTCGTGAATGACACCCTTTAACTCATCACTGCTGTTAATCTCGTTCTGGTTCATGTACTTGACGTTATCAGCACGGGTTTGATCAGCATCGATGCTCTTCATCTGTTTGGCTAGAACATCTTGGTTGGCGTTCAGGTAGTTCGCCATACCCTGATCAAAGTCTTTAGCGAGGATGTTCCCCTTGGTCACTTGGGCCTTGAACCAACCGGCCTGTTCCTCAGTTTTGCCCTTGAACTTCAACCGTGTTGCAGCAGCTTGCCTAATGGAACTGGCGACAGGTCCACCAATGGCATCAAACAGGTCGTTTACGTCTGACCCTTCGGGACGCCCTTTCGCGCGAATTTGGGTAAGTTGATACGCAGCACGCTTCTGTTGCTCCTTGTCCAACGCAGCAGCACGGAACACAGCACTCTGATCTTCATAGATCTTGGTGGCCTGTTCCAATGTCTTGCCAATGGCAATCTGACCTTGAACGAAGCTCGCATACACCTTGGCCGACTCCACAGACAATTCCATACCGTACTTGTTGCTAATCTCAACAAACTTGTCACGGCTGTACTTCTGGTTAAGCGGGTTCTTTCCACCACTGGTTTCCAGAGCTGTATTAAACTGTTCCGCTGTGCTGGCGTCTGTCTGGCGCTGCTTGATTCGTTCGTTGGCGTAAGCCATGGCACTTATTAGCGTGTACAACGCAGCTCCAGCGACTCCCAGGGCGATTGAGAACGAACCAAGGCCGAAGTCAGCACTCTTGGCTGGGGCGTTTCGGTTGGCTTCCCAGTGGCTCTGGCGGGATGCTGCCCAGTTAAACCGTTCGGTCCGTTGCTGGTGTGCCTCTGTCTGTCGTTGCTCACGCAATTTGGCCTGTTGTTGGGATGCTTGGAACTTGTGGGCAGCCCTCATCCCTCTTTCACGGGCTTCATTCAATGCGAGTTCAACACGCTGTGTGGCTGTGAGGCTCTGTACGTGCTTCTGTTGCATGATCGAAGTCTTAACCTGCTGCTGGGCTAGCCTTTGCTCTAACCCTGCCTGACGGGCCTTAGCGGCTGCCAGAGAAGATGAATTCTTAATCTCTTGGCCTTGAGCCTTTAACCGTTCTAAGTTGGCCTTGTGGGCCTTTGCATCAGCTACAGCAGCAGCCTGTTTATCTTTGATAGCCTGTGTAGCGAAGAATGCATTCTGCTTGGCCCCGGCAAACTGCAACTTCTGTTGGGCTAGTTCCGCTGCAAACGTGTATCGCTTGGCCTTAGCTACAGCCGTTTCCAACTGTAGCTCTCGGTTCAAGGAATGGCGTATTGAGGCATTTTGTTTCTGTGCCTGTTCCTTCGGGGCAACTCCAAGCTTCTTGGCAAGTGCATCAGCCTGAGCCGACATACGTTTCATACGCTGTTCAACTTGGGTCAAGCTGGCGTTGAATCGTTGCAACCCTGACAAATCAACTTGGAAGTTTAATAGGCCCGTGAGCTTGGCGATGTTATCTGCAATCATGAGCGAGATGCCCCATAACGACGCAGCCCAACAACTGGCACATATTGAGTCTCTAACGCTAGATGCACGAAGTCACGAATGACTTGGCGGCCAGTCCCACTGTATAGATGCTCCGACTCTTGAAACATACTCGACAGAATACGCTCAAGGATACTAGGACCAGCGACAAACAATAAAACGCCATTATCTATGCGAAGCCAAACAGCGTGATATTCAACTGTTGGCAGCAAACGCCTCAGGCGCTCTCTCATGCTCTTACAGCAAGCTCGCATATCAGTTTCGCCGGATAACACAAAAGCGTTACGACTCGGATACACGTACAACTTTGATAAATGATTGTCTAACGACCCCTTCATTATTTACTTCCTTTCAGACTTGCACGGACAGCCGCACGAGTTACGCCAAGAGCAGCTTCCACTTCTTTGCGAATGGTTGCTGCTGTCTCTTCTGCTTCCTTGGCTTCTTGCTCGGCCTTCTTGCGTGCTGCATTAGCCAACTGGAGTTGCACTTCTCGCTCTACAATTTCTTCGTTCTCGTGTGCGACTCTTGCACGCAACTTGGCTTCAGCTTCTGCGTACAACGCTTTCAAGTCTTCCTCTTGCTGATCAACAGGCTTCATCAGCCAGACATTGAAGAATGTTGAGCTAACGCAATAGGTCGGGGTGCTAGAGCGTGTCCAACCTTCACCCATCTTTGCCAACACTAAGTCCAAAAGCTCATCTACACCATGAGAGGCGACGAACTCAACGATGGCACCACGCATCCAACGACGTGGCAAATTACCTGATTCATCTGCTTGACCTTGGAAGTCCACACCATGGCCCTCCACACGTTGCATGTATAAATGTTTGGCTTCATCCTTAGCGGCTTGGATGTGTTGTGCGGTAACGGTTTTCAATACTTGTTGTGTCATGTTTTGTTTACTCCATAGATGTTGTTTGCCCGAATGATGGGCGATAGGATGCCAAGGCCAGGAATAGGCTGTGATATGGCGATATTGGTGTTTTAGATGCCCGAAATACGGGGCTTACAGCGAGGTAAAACAGCGACCCTGTACCCTAGGTAGGGGTAGGTGTTTTTACGGGTGTTTAACCCAATGATTCCAAGAAGGCTGGTGACACATTCGCTAGTTCACCAACAGACACAAGAGCGCCGTTGCGGTTCTTCCTGCCTGCTAGCTTGAAGAATTTGGTTAGTACCGCGTCCGATACTTTGATGAAACGGAAGTTGTGATTGTCAGTCGGAGGTTCTGTTGAGGTGGTGACGTTAACGATTAGGGATGATGCTTGGTGGATCACGATGTAGTTTGACATTGGTATTCTCTCTCATGTTGTGGGTTGCCCTCCTTTTGGGTGTGTATTGAATGTGTATGCGTTAACGCGATTTACGTGGGTAGTACAGGTCGATCACTCTGATGTGTACGCCCAGAGCATCGGCTATTTCGCTAGCACTCATCTTGTGGCAGTTGCGGTAGATATACGCTCGGATTTGCTCAGCAGTGGCAGCTACACGCTGCTCTTCAACTGATGTCATCTGTTTGTTCCTCTTGTTGTTTAATAAAGCCGAGAGACTTCAACAAGGCTTCAGCAGAGGCCAGGTCCGTCATATCGATTGTCATACCCGGATGTTTAACACGGCATTCAGCATATGCAGCATCTGCCAGTTGTTGTCGTTCTTTCAGGATAAGGCTGTGTTCTTCTACGCTGCCCTCTCCACCCTCTGGCACATAGAGCCCAACCAAGCGGCACAGCTCTTCGCGAATGAGTTTGGCAACAACGGAACTGTGTACAGCGTTATCTAACACACGCGGACTCTTTCCATCATTGGATTCATCAAGGTAGCAAGTTACAAGTGCACGGACGATGCTAGCGAACTCCGAACGCTCTTGCCCCGCCACTCCATCCATGTGCTTGTTGAACACCGCCAGAAGATCGTAGTACATGTCCTGAAGGTTGATAACCGAATATGGGCGAGACTCTTCCTTGCGGTAGTTCAATGTAACCTGTGGCTGGGCCTGATAGCGTGCCATTCGTTCTTTATGCGTTAGAATCCTGTTCATGTTTTTCCTCCTGTGGCTGTGGGTTGATCTTGTCGAGGTTGATTAGCTGGCGCTTCTTGGAGCGGTGGAACTCTTTGTTGCATGTCTGCGAACAGTACAACGCTCGCTGGGTCTTACTTGGGAATGGCGTGCAGCAGTGCTTACACAGCCGAATAACTACGGCCATATGTTCTCCTATGGAATATGGGTGATTGGGTATGTGGGGTGGAACGGAATTACAAACAAAGAAAACGGATACAGAGTTTGGGGCTCTGTATCCGCTCAAGTACATCGTTGTCTTTGGTTCGATGGTGTTGCGAATTTGTGCCGCTGGTAGATTAATCCTTAACACTTGCGGCGTAGCGTCGAGGTACGGCACCACCCGCCTCTACCAAGTTTGTAGCCATATCACCGGTTGGACACTGGAGCCCTCCACCAAATGGATTAGGGCGGCTGTTCGGTCTGTGTGGAAACGCCAGTCACCGAACGGAGCGGGGTCGGATCTCTCCAACCACCCCTCCTGCACTAATTGTACCACATACTGGCTACCTGTCAAGCACTATTTGCACATTAATGCAACATCTTTTTCGCTATTAGAAGACAATTTTCGATAGCTACAATGATGAAACCCATGCCCTGCTTGGATTGTAGGCGATTCTGGTTAACCAACTGCCGCACATTACCTGACGAACGGTAGGTGCAGGCAAAGCACAGAGCGTGACATGGCTGGGGGCGTGATCGGATCAACGGTAGGGGTCTAGGAGATGCTTGGGGTATGCGAGGGAGAAACGGCAACGCCCTGTGGATAACGGAGCGCCGGAAGGCGGGATGTGATGAGTGGTACAACCGAGTAGTACAATCGGAAATGAAAAAGCCCCGCAAACCATTGATTTGCGGGGCTTTTCAGAATGTGGCGGTGAAGGAGAGATTCGAACTCTCGATACAGTTTCCTGTATACACACTTTCCAGGCGTGCTCCTTAAGCCACTCGGACACTTCACCGTATCTCTTCAAACATGTTCTGTCTGTCGAGGCGCGCTAATGTAGTCGAAAGCTTTTCTGTTGGCAAACATTTTTTTGAGAATTTTCATGCGCTTAAGGCGCTTGGGTGTTTTTGGTTGCCCAGGGTAATGGCAAACCGGCCAATCTCCGGCCTGGCACCCCACCTCTATATAGCAGGCGATACGCAGCAGGCGTGCCGGGTGACGCTGGCCGAGCGGGTAAAGGGTGACTGGCGAGTCAGTCATGGCGCTTTACCTTGCCGATGGTGGTGAGTAACTTCTGCCCTACTTTATTGAAAGGATTAGCGTCATGAGTGAGTTGATTACCTACCACCTCGAAGACGGTATCGCGACCCTGACCTTGAGCAACGGCAAGGTCAATGCCATCTCTCCGGACGTGATTGCGGCGTTCAACGCTGCGCTGGATCAGGCGGTGACTGATCGCGCGGTGGTGATCATTACCGGTCAGCCCGGGATTCTGTCGGGCGGGTACGATCTGAAGGTGATGACCTCCGGCCCCAAGGAAGCGGTGTCGCTGGTGACATCCGGCTCGACGCTGGCCCGTCGCCTGTTGTCGCACCCCTTCCCCGTCGTCGTCGCCTGCCCTGGGCATGCGGTCGCCAAGGGTGCGTTTCTGCTGCTGTCGGCGGATTACCGCCTGGGTGTCGATGGCCCCTTCAGCATTGGCCTGAACGAAGTGCAGATCGGCATGACCATGCACCACGCCGGTATCGAGATTGCCCGCGATCGCCTGGGCAAATCGGCCTTCCAGCGTTCCGTGGTCAACGGTGAGATGTTCAACCCGCAAAGCGCCGTGGCTGCCGGTTACCTGGACGTCGTGGTCGCGGCCGAAGAACTGCAAGGCGCGGCGCTGGCGGCGGCTCGCCAGTTGAAGAAAATCAACATGATTGCCCACAAGAACACCAAGTTGAAAGTGCGCAAGGCGCTGCTGGAAGCGCTGGACAACGCGATCATTCTGGATCAGGAACATATGGGCTGAGCCCGATGTTGCAGTAACCCAGGAGCCCGACCGTTGTGTCGGGCTTTTGCGTTGAAAACGCTGGGAGCGCTCTAGGACAAGTCTGACCCGTCAGTCGGAAACATGTACTCAAACATCGTCTATCTCCCGCCTCAATAGTGGCAATTGCCGAAAACAGTGCACATCCGTACACTGCGCCACCTTTTGTCCCGGTGGGGCCTGCAAATGCTCTTTGCTTTACGTATGTCATTGATGGCCCTGCACTTTATCGTGGCGGGCGTGCTGGGCGTGGTGCTAGGCCTGTGTCGCCCGTTCAATCCGGACAACAGCCGCCTGTGCGCGCGCCTCTATGCGTGGCCGGCGATGTGCATCTTGCGCCTGCGGGTAAAAGCCGACGTCGGGCCATTGATGGATAAACCCGACAGCTGCGTGATCATTGCCAACCATCAGTCCAACTACGATTTGTTCGTGTTTGGCAATGTAGTACCCCGCCGTACGGTGTGCATCGGTAAAAAGAGCCTGAAATGGGTGCCATTGTTCGGTCAGTTGTTCTGGCTGGCCGGCAATGTGCTGATCGACCGTGGCAATGCGCACAAGGCGCGTCAGTCGATGTTGACCACCACCCATACCCTGCAAAACGAAGACACTTCGATCTGGGTTTTCCCGGAGGGCACACGCAATCTGGGCGAAGAGCTGTTGCCGTTCAAAAAAGGCGCTTTCCAGATGGCCATCGCGGCGGGGGTGCCAATCGTCCCGGTGTGTGTCAGCAGTTACGTCAAACACATGCGATTGAACCGCTGGCGCAGTGGGAAAATTCTGATCCGTTCCTTGCCGGCCATTCCTACTGCGGGATTGAGCCTGGATGACATGCCCATGTTGATCGCCCAGTGCCGCGAGCAGATGCGCGAGTGCATCGATTCGATGGATCGGCAGCTGCAGGCTGCTTGAAAATGCAGCACGTCCAGTCGATAAACCCAACGACTGGACGGGCGCCTTCGCCGGCAAGCCGGGCTCCTACAAGATTTCACTGACTCCCGGTAGCAGACAAGGCTAAGCTGAACGCTGCCAAGAAGAAGTGAATCAACATCATGGGTAGAGTTGTTGCTGCTGCCGTTTACAGCGCTGGTAAGAAAGTCACCAATATCACCCTCGACGAAGGCGCCGCCTGGGCTGCGAAGCCGGGGCACTTCGTCTGGATCGGCCTCGAAGAGCCGAATGAAGAGGAACTGTACAACCTGCAACGCCAGTTCAACCTGCATGAACTGGCCATTGAAGACGCCCTGGAAAAACACAGCCGCCCGAAGCTGGAAACCTTTGGCGATGCGCTGTTCATCGTCACGTATTCGCCCATCATGGAAGATGGCAAACTCAAATTCATCGAGACGCATATCTTTGCCGGCAACGGCTACATCATTACCGCGCGTAACGGTCATTCGGCGTCCTACGCCTATGTAAGGCAGCGTTGTGAGGCGCGTCCGTTGTTGCTGGAGCACGGGGAAGATTTCGTACTCTATGCCATCCTCGACTTCGTCATTGAAAACTACCAGCCGATGGGCGAAGCCATCCATGCGCAGATCGACGAGCTGGAACGCAACGTCATGTGCAGCTCACTGAACGAGCGCGACATTCAAAAACTCCACAGCCTGCGCCGCGATGTATTGCGCTTGCGCCGGTTCGCGGCGCCGATGGTGGAGATCGGTGAAGAACTGCAAAAGCTGAGCTTCCCATTCATCGACAAGAACATGCGCCCGTACTTTCGCGATGTGCAGATTCATGTGACGCGGCAGATGGAAGACCTGACGACCCTGGCGGACATTGCCAGCCAGACCATCGAGGTCGGGGTCTTGCTCGAGGCCTCACGCCAGAGCGTAGTGCAACGCAAGTTCGCGGCCTGGGCGGCCATCCTGGCGTTCCCGACGGCGGTGGCGGGGATCTACGGGATGAACTTCCAGAACATGCCGGAGTTGACCTGGCATTACGGATATTTCGGGGTTCTGGGATTTATTGCGGTGGGGTGTGTGGGGTTGTGGGCGAGCTTCAAGAAGTCGGGGTGGTTGTAGGCGAGACCGAGGCGTTCGTGAGAATCGCTGTAGGAACTGGCTTGCCAGCGAAGGCGACCGGCCTGACACACCGCGTTCGCCGGCAAGCCAGGCTCCTACACGGTTTCCGGCTTGTGCGCCACAAAACGCATCATCCACTCGGCGACGGTCGTGCCGTGGTGCTCATGCTCCAGGCTGGCCATGCCTTTGGAATAAATCTGCTCGCCCAGCGCCTGCTGGCGAATTTCCAGCAGGGCCCGGGAATAGTCGTGGATGAATTCCGGATGCCCCTGGAAGCACAGCACCTGATCGTTGATGTGGTAGGCGGCGAACGGGCAGAAATCGCTGGAGGCGATGACCGTGGCGTTTTCCGGTAGCGAGGTAACCTGGTCCTGGTGACTGATCAACAGGGTCAGCTCTTCGCGCACCGGACTCATCCAGGGCGCCTTGGCGGCCAGTTTGTAATTATGGGTGCCAACGCCCCAGCCCTGGGTCGCACGTTCGCTTTTGCCGCCCAGCAGCAGCGCCAGCAACTGGTGGCCGAAGCACACGCCCAGCAGCTTGTCGCCGCGCTCGTAGCGCTTGAGCAAGTAGGCCCTGAGGGTTTCGATCCACGGGTCGGTGCCAAAGGAATCGGCCTTGCTGCCGGTCACAAGGTAGGCGTCGAACGTCAGGTCATCGCCGGGATACTCGCCCTGCATCACGTTATAGACGGTGAAATCGGCGGCGATGGGTTGCTGCGAAAACAGGTGTTTGAACATCTGCCCGTAGCCCTGATATTGGTCAACCAATTCCGGACGCAGGATGTCGGTTTCCAGAATGCAGATGCGTAACGACATAAAAAATACCTGACACATGATGGGAATAATGCACACCCCAGAGCCTGCCTTGAACACCGTGACAAGGCAAGCCCCGCAGTGTGTCACCTATCCCTAAAACGCCTCCCCTTTGGCGGCTTTCTCCAGTAGCAGCGCGGGCGGTGCAAAGCGCTCGCCGTATTGCCCGGCCAGATACTGGGCGCGGGCGACGAAGTCCTGGACCCCGTACTGATTGATGAACTGCAGTGCACCGCCGGTCCAGGCGGCGAAGCCGATGCCGAAGATCGAGCCCACATTGGCGTCCGCCGTCGAGGTCAGTACGCCTTCTTCCACACAGCGCACGGTCTCGATGGCTTGCACGAACAGCAGGCGATCGCGCACATCCTTTGGCGAAATCTGCCCGTCGGCCTTTTCGAAGCGGGTTTTCAGTTCCGGCCATAGATGTTTTTGGCCACCCGCCGGGTATTCATAAAAACCACCCCCGGCGGCCTTGCCCGGACGCTTGTACTCGTTGAGCAGCAAGTCGATCACGGCGTAGGCCGGGTGTTCGATCAGCGCCTTGCCTTCTGCCTGCAAGTCTTTGGCGGTTTGCTGGCGGATATGGCTCATGAGGCTGAGGGAAACTTCGTCGGAGATCGCCAATGGCCCGACCGGCATGCCGGCCTTGCGCGCCTCGGTCTCGATCATCGCCGCGCAAACCCCTTCACCCAGCATGGCAATGCCTTCATTGGTGAAGGTGCCGAACACCCGAGAGGTGAAGAAACCGCGACTGTCGTTGACCACGATCGGGGTTTTCCGGATCTGCAGGACGTAATCGAATCCCCGAGCCAGGGTTTCGTCGCTGGTGCTGGCGCCCTTGATGATTTCCACCAAGGGCATTTTTTCCACGGGGCTGAAGAAATGCAGGCCGATGAACTTGCCTGGGTCCGGCACCGCCGTGGCCAGGCCACTGATCGGCAGGGTCGAAGTGTTGGAGGCAATCACCGCATCCGCACCCACCACTTGTTGCGCGGCCAATGTGACCTTGGCCTTCAACTCACGGTCCTCGAACACCGCTTCGATGATCAGGTCGCAACCCGCCAGTTCGGCATCGTTGTCGCTGGTATGGATGCGCGCCAGCACGGCTTCACGCTGCTCGGCGCTGATCTGCCGGCGTGCCACCTTCTTGTCCAGCAACGCCGCCGAGTGCGCCTTGCCCTTCTCGGCCGCCGCCAGGTTGATGTCCTTGAGCACCACATCGATACCGGCCGACGCGCTGACAAAAGCGATGCCCGCCCCCATCATCCCGGCGCCGAGCACCCCGACTTTTTTCGTCACATAAGGCGCGAAACCTTGAGGCCGCGAACCGCCGGCATTGATTTCGTTGAGCTGGAACCAGAAGGTGCCGATCAGGTTTTTCGACACCTGGCCGGTGGTCAGCTCGGTGAAGTAACGGGTTTCGATCAAGTGCGCCGTGTCGAAATCCACCTGGGCGCCCTCCACCGCGGCGCAGAGGATTTTCTCCGGCGCGGGCAGTGTGCCCTGGGTTTTGCTGCGCAGGATCGACGGCGCAATCGCCAGCATTTGCGCGACTTTCGGGTTCGCCGGTGTGCCACCGGGAATCTGATGGCCCTTCACGTCCCAGGGCTGAACCGCCGCCGGGTTGGCAATGATCCAACTGCGCGCCTTGCTCAGCAGTGCCTCGCGATCCACCGCCAGTTCATCGATCAAGCCCGCCTGCAAGGCCTGCTGCGGGCGAATCTTCTTACCTTCGAGCAGGTACGGCAGGGCCTTTTCAATGCCCAGCATACGCACCATGCGCACCACCCCGCCGCCACCCGGCAGCAGGCCGAGGGTCACTTCCGGCAGGCCGAGTTGCACCGAGGGATCGTCCAGCGCGATGCGGTGATGGCAGGCCAGGCAGATTTCCCAGCCACCGCCCAACGCCGCGCCATTGATCGCGGCGACCACGGGTTTACCGAGGGTTTCCAGGGTGCGCAGTTGGCCCTTGAGCGTGAGCACCCTGTCAAAAAAAGCCTTGGCCTGGGGTTTGCCGACCTTGATCAGCTCATTGAGGTCGCCGCCGGCAAAAAAGGTTTTCTTGGCCGAGGTGATGATCACCCCCGCGATGTCGTCCTTGTCGGCCACCAGGCGGGCGACACACTCGGCCATGGCCTCGCGGTAGACCGCATTCATGGTATTGGCGCTCTGGCCCGGCA
Organism: Pseudomonas sp. IT-P218; assembly: GCF_949767605.1. Classification (NCBI taxonomy): domain Bacteria; kingdom Pseudomonadati; phylum Pseudomonadota; class Gammaproteobacteria; order Pseudomonadales; family Pseudomonadaceae; genus Pseudomonas; species Pseudomonas sp. IT-P218. The sequence goes on along the minus strand of NZ_CATKQQ010000055.1, from coordinate 238,754 downwards.
TGTCGACGGTCAGGAGGACGATCCGGTCCTGGCCCTTTTCGTAACGAATGGCTTGGTTCATAGACAGGTTCCTTGAAGTCCGGGTTCAGAGGCGTTCGATGATGGTGGCAATGCCCATGCCGCCGCCGACACACAGGGTCGCCAGGCCATAACGCAGGTGCCGGGCTTGCAGCTCATCGAGCAGCGTGCCGAGAATGGCGCAGCCTGTTGCGCCCAACGGGTGGCCCATGGCAATGGAACCGCCGTTGACATTGACCTTGTCCGGTTCGATGGCCATGTCCTTGATGAACTTCAACACCACCGAGGCAAACGCTTCGTTGACCTCGAACAGGTCAATGTCTTCGACCCGCAGCCCGGCCTTGGCCAACGCCTTGCGGGTGGCCGGCGCGGGGCCGGTGAGCATCAGTGTCGGGTCGGTGCTGGTGACCGCCGTGGCGACGATCCGCGCCCGTGGCTGCAGGCTCAACGCCAGGCCCTTGGCTTCGGAGCCGATCAACATCAACGCCGCGCCATCGACGATTCCGGAACTGTTGCCGGGGGTGTGGACATGATTGATCCGCTCCACCTGGCTGTAGACCCGCAGCGCGGTGGCGTCGAAACCCATTTGTCCGATCATTTCGAAACTAGGCTTGAGCTTGCCCAGGCCTTCCAGGGTCGATTCGGCGCGGATGAATTCATCATGATCGAGCAGGATGATGCCGTTCTGGTCCTGCACCGGCACCAATGACTGTTTGAACGAGCCATCGGCCCGCGCCCGCGCGGCTTTCTGTTGCGAGTGCAGCGCATAGGCATCGACGTCCTGACGGCTGAAGCCTTCAAGCGTGGCGATCAGATCGGCGCTCACACCCTGGGGAATGAAATGGCCGTGAAGGTTGGTTGCCGGGTCCAGCGCCCACGCCCCGCCGTCGCTGCCCATGGGGACTCGCGACATCGACTCGACGCCGCCGACCACCACCAGGTCTTCGAAACCGGAACGGACTTTCATCGCCCCCAGGTTCACCGCCTCCAGCCCCGAGGCGCAGAAACGATTGATCTGCACACCGGCCACGCTGACGTCCCAATCCGCCACCTGGACCGCGGTCTTGGCGATGTCGGAGCCTTGATCGCCAATGGGCGTCACGCAACCGAGCACCACGTCATCGACCTGGCTGGTATCCAGGTCGGTTCGCTGTTGCAGCGCCGTGAGCAACCCGGCCACCAGGCTCACCGGCTTGACGCCATGCAAGGCACCGTTGGCCTTGCCTTTGCCACGGGGCGTACGTAACGCGTCGAAAATGAAAGCTTGGGTCATGACGTCCTCGAACCGCAATGCAGGTGAGAAAAATACAGCCCTCACTGTTGGCCCATGGCGTCATGGATTCAATGACCGCAGCGCTCACTGGCATTGACGCTCACGCTCAGACGGACGGTCATCCCGCAGCCGGTGAACCGGTTCAGGACACGCAGGTGTCTAGCAAAAGGCCGCCCAAGAAGCTGGCAATAGGCCTCATGCCTTTTTAATAGCATCTTGTGAGAACACCATACTAAATGGATCTAAACCAAGCGTGACGCGGGCTCTAAGGTGAAGGTGTACGAAGTTGTCGTCGGGTTTTGCCGAGGCGCTCGTCCTACAGGAAGTGCAGCGTTTGCCGTCAGGAGATGTGCAGGCAGGCATCAGGAAATAACAAAAAAAAGGCGGTCAGCCATGTTCAAACAATCGAAAGTTCGTCAAGCCGGGCTCATTCTTTTCGCCACCACTCTGTTGTTGATTTTGCCGAACCTGACCAAGGTGATCGGATAGTCGTTCTTTGGAAAACGGCGCCAGATGTTTTATCGCCAAGTAAAAACGTAACTGGCTTCCTTCCCGGGCCAGCGTGGCTGTGCCAACCTTTGCGGCACTTCCACGACATGGATGGCGATCATTTGAAAACGCTCATTGTGTTCGGGGCCCTGCTGCTCAGCACGCCTCTTCATGCCGCACAGCTGAACCTGGAGCTGGGCGCGAACAGTCGCACGTGGCAAACCGAGGAGCTGCTCAAGCACCCTCAGGTGCAGACCATCAACATCAGCAATGACGTGTCCTACAAGCGTGACATGGCCTACCGCGCCGTGCCGCTGGCCGCGCTATTGACCGACATCAAGCCTGACGACCACCTGCAAGCCGTGGCGCTGGACGGCTTTGCCGCCGAGCTGGCGGCCGCCCCGCTGCTCAACACCCAGGGCGCGCGTGCCTGGCTGGCGATCGAAGACCCCGCCAAGCCATGGCCACCGCTGGCGGAAGGCAAGCACAGCGCCGGGCCGTTTTACCTGGTCTGGACCGATCCGCGGGCAGGCAACATCAGCCCGGAACAATGGCCGTTCGAGGTCGCCAGCATCAAGCGCATGGCCCCCGTGGCCGAGCGCTTCCCTGCCCTGCTGCCGGATCCTGCGCTGAAGGCCGATGATCCGGTCAACCAGGGTTTTGCGCTGTTCCAGAAAAACTGCCTGGCGTGCCATCGCTTGAATGGCGCCGGGGATGCGCAGTTCGGCCCGGACCTGAATATTCCCTTCAACCCCACCGAGTATTTCGGCGCGGATTTCCTCAAGCGCTATATCCGCGACCCGCAGAGTTTGCGCCAGTGGCCCCAGGCGAAGATGCCGGGGTTCTCGGCCGAGGTGTTGCCGGATGAAGATCTGGGGATGCTGGTGGGGTATTTGCAGCATATGGTCGGGCGCAAGGTTAATCCCTGAACATGCCCCCCCCCTTGTAGGAGCTGCCGCAGGCTGCGATCTTTTGATCTTGAAAAATCAACGTCAAAAGATCGCAGCCTGCGGCAGCTCCTACAGTGAGCGAACCAGCGAATTACTGCTGTTGCACGGAAATTACCGGCATCGGCGTCGGCGATACGAATACCTTCGCATGCATCTGCTCACACCCACCCCCGCGGCGCATGCCGCGCACCGGGCAGGCGTCCAGGTAATCCAGGCCCACCGCCAGTTTCAGGTGCCGCTCCGGTCGCGCCAGTTCATTGGTCACATCGAAGCTGTACCAGGCGTCATCCAGCCAGGCTTCGGCCCAGGCATGGCTGGCCAGGTGTTCGCTGTTTTCGCTGTACAGGTACCCCGACACATAACGCGACGGGATGCCCAGGCTGCGCGCGCAGGCGAGGAATGCGTGGGTGTGGTCCTGGCACACGCCCGAACGCCCGGCGAAAGCCTGCGCGGCGCTGGTGTCCACTTCGGTGGCGCCCGGTGTGTAGGTCATGTGCTGGTTCAGGCCGTGCATCAAGTCGATCAGCGCCGTGCGATCGCGGCGCTGCTTGCACGCCTTGTCGGCGAAGGCGCGCAGTGCCTGATCGGCCTCGGTCAGCCGGGTGAAACGCAGGAACGGCAAGGCCGACTGGCTCTCGTGCTCGGCCTCGCGCAGCTCGTCGATGTCGACCTGGCCACGGGCGCCGATGATGATCGCCTCGTGGGGCTCGTCCATGGTCAGCACATGCAGGATGTTGCCGAACGGATCAAGCTGCGCGCGCACTGGCCGCGGCAGATCCAGCTGCCAGCTGAGCACGTGCTGGCGCTCGCTGTCGTGGGGGGTCAGCCGCAGGTACTGGATGCTCGCCCGCACCTGATCCTCGTAGTGATAGGTGGTCTCGTGGCTTATGGAAAGTCTCATGCAGCCTCCAGGTAGGAACTGTGAATGGCATTGCCCAGCTGGCGCACCAGCGGGATGAACTCGGTGAGCCAGGCATGCAGGCCTTCGTCGAGAATTTCGCTGATGCCGGTGTAGCGCAATCGCGCATCGATCTCCGCCGCCAGGCGCTGTGCCGGGCGGCCGTTGGCCCCCGGAAGCTGGGCGAGGATCTGGTCGATTTCTTCGGTGCAGGCGCGCAACGAGCGCGGCACATCGGCGCGCAGCAGCAGCAACTCGGCCACATGCCGCGCACCGGGCGCGTCACGGTAGATCTCGGTGTACGCCTCGAAGGAGGACAACGCGCGCAGTAACGCACTCCACTGGTAATAGGCGTGAGCCGTGCCATCGCTGACCGCTTCGGCCTGATCGCCGGCCATTTCGTAGCGGGCATCGAGCAGGCGCAATGTGTTGTCGGCGCGTTCGATGAACGTCCCCAGGCGAATGAAGCGGAACGCGTCATTGCGCATGATGGTGCCGTAGGACGCACCACGGAACAGGTGGGAACGCTCCTTGATCCACTCGCAGAAACGGCTCATGCCGTAGCGGCTCAGGCCCTGTTGGGCAATGCCGCGAATCTCCAGCCAGGTGGCGTTGATGTTTTCCCACATGTCGGCGGTGATGCGCCCACGCACTGCATGGGCACTGGCCCGCGCCGCGCCGAGGCAACTGTAGATGCTCGCCGGGTTCTCCGCGTCCAGGGCAAAGAAATGCAACAGCCGTTCGGCATGCAGCGCGCCGTGGCGTTCGAGGTAATCATCCAGGGTGCCGGTGATCAGCAGCGGCATGGCCAGTTCGTGCAGGCCGTCGCCCCGGCCATCCTGCGGCATCAGCGACAGCGAATAACTGATGTCGAGCATCCGTGCGAGGTTTTCCGCCCGCTCCAGGTAACGCGACATCCAATACAAATCCGAGGCAGTTCTACTTAACATGTCAGGCTTCCTTCATTCCTCGACCACCCAGGTGTCCTTGGTTCCGCCGCCCTGGGAGGAGTTCACCACCAGGGAGCCTTCGCGCAGGGCGACACGGGTCAAACCGCCGGGTACGACCCGGGTTTCGCGGCCAGACAATACAAACGGACGCAAGTCGATGTGGCGTGGTGCGATGCCGCTTTCGACAAAGGTCGGACAGGTCGACAAAGACAGCGTCGGCTGCGCGATGTAGGCATGGGGCTTGGCGATGATGCGCGCGCGGAAGGCTTCGATTTCCGCTGCGGTGGCCGCCGGCCCCACCAGCATTCCGTAGCCGCCGGAGCCCTGGGTCTCCTTGACCACCAGCTCTGGAAGATTGGCCAGAACGTGGGAAAGTTCAGATGGATTACGACACTGCCACGTGGGCACGTTCTTCAGGATCGGCTCTTCGTCCAGATAGAAACGGATCATGTCGGTGACGAACGGATACACCGATTTGTCGTCCGCCACCCCGGTACCGATGGCGTTCGCCAACACGACATTGCCGGAACGATAGGACGACAACAGCCCCGGCACGCCCAGCATCGAATCGGGATTGAACGCCAGCGGGTCGAGGAACGCATCGTCGAGACGGCGGTAGATCACGTCGACGGCCTTGGGTCCGTCGGTGGTGCGCATGAACACCTTGTCGTCGCGCACGAACAGATCCGCGCCCTCCACCAGCTCGACGCCCATTTCCCGCGCCAGGAACGCATGCTCGAAGAATGCGCTGTTGAAGCGCCCCGGTGTCAGCACCACGACACTCGGGTTATCGATCGGGCTGGAGCTTTTCAGGGTGTCGAGCAACAGGTTCGGGTAATGGTCGATCGGGGCGATGCGCTGGGCCGCAAACAGCTCGGGGAACAGGCGCATCATCATCTTGCGGTCTTCGAGCATGTAGCTGACGCCGCTGGGTGTCCGCAGGTTGTCTTCGAGCACGTAGTAGGTGCCGTCACCGTCGCGCACCAGGTCGACGCCGGAAATGTGCGAATAGATATCCCGGTGCAGGTCGAGCCCCTGCATGGCCAACTGGTATTGCTCGTTGGCCAGCACCTGCTCGGCGGGAATGATCCCGGCCTTGATGATGCGTTGCTCGTGGTAGAGGTCGGCGAGGAACATGTTCAGCGCCTTGACCCGCTGGATGCAGCCGCGCTCGACCACCCGCCATTCACTGGCGGGGATGCTGCGCGGGATGGTGTCGAAGGGAATCAGGCGCTCTGTCCCCTGCTCATCACCGTAGAGCGTGAAGGTAATCCCGGCGCGATGAAACAACAGATCGGCCTCGCGTCGCCGTTGTGCCAGAAGCTCGTCAGGCGTTTCGGCCAGCCAACGGGCAAACTCCCGATAATGCGGGCGGACCTGGCCACCGGCATCGTACATTTCATCAAAATAGGTGCGGATCATGCCGTACTCCTTGTCACCCGGACATCCAGGCCTTCGCAAGGCCCGTGCCATCGGCAGAAACGCTTAGATTTCAATCGGTTGGATATTCACTACGCGAGCACCGCACCAATCCTGTGCGGCAAATGCCCCAACCTGACTGCCCCCGCTTCATTGCAAGGCGTTGTTGTCGCCCATCACTAGCATAGTCTGTAGGAGCCGGCTTGCCGGGCTCCTGCAAAGCCGTGTGGAATTTCCCATCGGCACAAACGAAAACGGCCAACCCGAAGGTCAGCCGTCATTGCCGAGTGTCACTGTTCATAAGATTATGCGAGTCGCCCTCGTACCTCCTGTTTCACACCCCAGCCTTCGATGATACCGCCCAGAGGCTCTACCACTGCCTCGAAACCCTGTTCAAAATCGCCGATGTCGTCGTAGGTCGCATACATGACCTTGCACAACTCCAGCGCCCAGGCGCCATCGTCGCGCACACTGACTTGCGCATCCAGGGATTCACCACGGTGGAAATGTCCTGCCGCCCTGCGTGCCCGCTCCTCGTCCGGGAAAATGGCGTAGAACTCGATGGGATGGAACCGGGAAAAGTCGAAACCGCCTTCTTTCATGCGGCGCAGCACACTGCTGCTGATGTCTTCTTGATAGGCTGTGCTCATGAAACGTCCTCCTCAAACTGATGGATAGACTTTCCGTACTCCCTGGGTGCGCGACCCAGAGGGTACGCACGAATCGACAACCAGATGTCGATGGGAAACAAGCATGGAGCTGACAAGACCAGACCTTAGCGATCCATTCGCTGATCTCGATTGCAGAGTAGCCCCAAGATAGAGGCGCTGCCAAGGCCTGGTTTTACAGCAGTCAAGGACAAGAAGTGGTTCAGATGGGGGTAATGCTGCGGATTTCGATACTGTTCTGGGTTTTCAGGTTTTTTACGCCTGCATCGCTGGTTCGCCCCTCCAGATCATTCAGATCCAGTTCGGCGGCCACAGGAAGGAGCCGTTCCTTGATGAGTCTGGCGGCCTGCTCGTGATTCGGGCACTCCTCGCACTCGAAGACTTCGTCGATTACTTCACCATGATCATCCACGAAAGTGACTTTCCACTTTTGCATCGGTGCCTCCTCGATAAAACCCATGAATGGGCCTACATCTATCTCGACCTTGGACGCCGGGCAAATGTTCCGGCGAGTGTTCTTTCGTCAGACGCGTACATTTCCTCGCGGCCCTGCGATGGCCCAGATGATCAGGCCCAGAACCGGCAGCAACAGGATCAACAGCACCCAGAAGATCTTCATCCCGGTCTCGGCGCCGCTTTTGAGCACGTTGATGATTGCCCAGATGTCCAAGGCAAGAATGATCAGGCCAACCAGGCTATTGAACGTGGAACCCATGATGACGCTCCCGAAGAGTGGTATGCCCTCATAGGATAGCCGGCCCTGACCAGGGTTCCTTTTTTTTGACAGCTTTACCGATTCAGACGTGGATCGCCACTTTCAAGGCTTCCAGCGAGGGGGCGGCGGCGATGCCGACTTCGGCGCACAGCTCCAGTACCCGTGGCACGGCATTGCCGTAGACCAGGACCACTTGCAGTTCATCATCCAGCAACTGGCTGAAGTTCATCAGCGTGTAACCGCCGTTTTCCTTGTTCAGGCTGCTCATCTGCACCTGGATGCGATTGAGCGCGGTCAGGGCTTCGGTCTTGGCCAGCTGCTTGGGTTTGAGATTGAACTCCACCCCCGGGCCGAACGAGGCAACGATCTGGGCAAACAGGTCCATGTAGGTGTCGGCCTGGAACAGCACGGTCTCGGGCAGGCTGCCAACGACCACCCACTCACCCAGCGGGATCGGGAAAGTATCGTCGTAGTTGATGTCCGGGTTGGCGCTCAGGAAAGCCGCTGGATCAGCGTAGGCCTGGGCCGCTTCGTCGGCGACTTTCTCGATTTCGTCATCGCCCATGCACCCGGAGCTGATGTTGCTGATGAGTTCGATGAGTGCGGCTTTCATGGAGGCGGATCCTGTAGCAAGTAAATTTCTGGGCGCGAAGGATAGCGCATTACGCCCGGCGATGGCGGCGAGCAAACATTGCTCGTGATCTTGACCCACATCAAGCGATCAGCCTACGAGTAGCGGCACAATAATGGCACCTTGCCAAAACTGTTTCCGCTATCAGAGAAGACCTCCATGGGTGCCTGGCTTAGCAACATCTCGTTGAAGTACAAATTCTGGGCGGTCAATGCGGTCGCCTTCGTCACCACGCTGCTGCTGGTGTTTTATGCCGTGCACCTCGAGCAACAGGCCCGCAGGCATGCCGCCCAGGCATCGGCCCAGGCTCAGGCGCGACTGCTCGCAGACTGGCCTGCCGGGCAGCCGCTGCCCAGGGCCGAGCATCTGCTGACTTTCGATCAGGGCCAGGCACCGATGCTCAACGGCCAGCCGCTGCAGGCACTGGCCGATGCCAACGGCTGGGTCGAGCTCAATGCGCTGCCGTATGTCGGTGACAACCTGCCGATCGGCGCCGAAGTCTTCACCCGCGTTGATGGTCAGCGGGTCGCGCTGATTGCCCATGGCCCAAGCCTGGCCCAGGTGTTTGGCGAGCGTTTCGCCAACTATGCGGTGGCGGTGTTCATCCTGATGCTGGCGATGCTTGGCGCCTCACAGTTGTTGATCCGTTTTTTGCTCAGCCAGCTCAATACCTTGAAGGACGTGATGCTGCACGTCGAAAAAACCGGCGACCTGTCGGCCCGCGTCCCGCTGACCTGCAGCGACGAAGTCGGGCAGATGGCCAACGCTTTCAACGCCATGCAGGCCGGTTACCAACGCGTGGTCGGCACCGTCGCCAGCACGGTCCGGCAACTGGACGACGGTGCCGCACGCCTGGCCTCGAGCATGAATGAAGTGCGTCACGGCATGCTGGGCCAGCAGAGCGAAACCGATCAGGCGGCGACGGCCATCAATGAAATGACCGCTACCGTCTATCACATCGCCCAGCACGCCGGTGCCACCCGCGACCTGTCGCAATCGGCCGACACCCTGGCCGGCAGCGGCCAGGAAGTGGTGATGCGCGTGCAGCGATCGATTGCCGGGCTGTCGACCGGGGTGCAGCAGACCGCCGAGATGATCCAGCGCCTGGCCGAGGACAGTCAGAAGATCAACGGGGTGGTCAATGTGATTCACAGCATTGCCGAGCAGACCAATCTGCTGGCGCTGAACGCGGCGATCGAAGCGGCCCGGGCCGGTGAAATGGGCCGTGGCTTTGCGGTGGTCGCCGATGAAGTGCGCAACCTGGCCAAGCGTGTGCAAACCTCCACCGATGAAATCACCGTGATGGTGTCCGCGTTGCAATCAGGCACTCGCGATGCGGTGGACTTCATGCAGGAGAGTTCATTCAAGGCCGACGAATGCGTACAGCAGGCGCAGGAGGCTGGGGCCGCGTTGGCGCAGATCACCGGGGCGGTGGCGCAGATGCGCGAAAGCAACACCCAGATCGCCGTGGCGGCCGAGCAACAGAGCCAGGTGGCCGAAGAGATGAACCGCGCGGTGGTGAGCATTCGCGATGTGACCGAGAACACGGTGCGCCAGACTGTCAGTTCGGCAACCACCAGTGATGAGCTGGCGGCGTTGGCCGGTCAGTTGAGCAAGGCGATCGGGCAGCTCAAGCTGTAACGGCCAACATCGAGAATGCCCATGATCGCTATCGCTTCGATAGCCAAGCTTGATTCGCCGCCTGCAATGACCGGGCCTATCCTTGATTCATCAGTTCAACATGGATCGAGGATCAGCATCATGGGTAAACGTCACCCCAACCTTCCCGCCTGGCAATGGCGTGCCTACCCGAACAATCACCAGCACCCGACCAACCTGGTGCTGCACCTGATCGCCGTGCCGTTGTTCATCGTCGCGTTCCTGCTGATCGTCACCGGGGTGTTCGGCCTGAACCTGGCGAACTTCGCCATCGGCATCATCGGCGTGATCGCCGCACTGGGTTTGCAGCGTCACGGCCATACCCTGGAGCTGCAAGCCTCCGAGCCGTTCAGCGATCGCAAAGACGCGGTATCGCGCCTGCTGGTCGAGCAGTTCCTGACCTTCCCGCGATTTTTCCTCAGCGGCGGCTGGTGGCGCGCCTGGCGGGAGCGCCACCGTCGGCACTGATCAGGCGAATTGATCAGGCGAACACTGTCACCGTCTGCCGGCTCATGGCAATCAAACGCCCCTCCTCGTCCCACAGTTTCGCGGCGGCATGGCCGTAGCCGTCGGCGGCGTGTTCGGTTTCAACCAGGTATTTGCACCAGTCCAGAGTGCTGAGCGCCAGTAACGGCTGGACGAATTCGATGGTCCAGGTCAGCGTGCTGCCCATCGCCGGTTGCTTGAGGAACGGCATCAGGGCCGGTGGCCAGGCATCGACCAGCGCCAGGATATGCGCCTCGGTGACCGGCTCCTCCTTCACATCGCCGCGCAAGCGCACCCAGCCGCCCATCTGACGGGATGTACTGCCGGAAAACGGCAGCCCGCCAACACTCCAGCGCATTGCCAGATGCTGCATGAATTGCGGGACCACGCCCTCGATGAAAGGCAGTTCCTGGCAGTCCTCCCAATGCTTCATCTCTGGCGCCGGCTCTGCCTGTACCTTCACTTGCGATGGACGCGAGGCGCCGAAGCTGCCCTGGACCAGGGTCACCACCTGGCCCTTCTGCATCGCCCGGCCCAGCACCTGGCTGACGGCCTTGCCCTCGCGCAGTACATCGACTTCAAAACTGACCGGCACGTCGGGTTCGACCGGGCCGACAAAGGTGATCGCCAGCGAGCGCACCGGCCGGTCCGCCGGCACCTGGGCGCGCATGGCTTCGTATTGCAGAGCGGCCACCAGGCCGCCGAAGCTGGCGCGCCCTTGTGCCCATCCGGCCGGGATAGACAGTTCGCGTGGCTGACGGCGGACAGCGTCGAGCAGATCGCAAAAGCGCATGAAGACCTCAAGAAAAGGAAAAAGATGAGGGGATCTTAACCAGCTCACGGAGGCTGTACAGTGCCTATTCCGGTCAATTTGACTGACAGATGAGCCGTCTGTGCCCCTGTAGGAGCGAGCTTGCTCGCGATGGACTCAAGGACACCGCGTACATTCAGGATGAACGCGTTATCGTTAACGTTCATCGCGAGCAAGCTCGCTCCTACAAAGGGGCCGTGGGGGTTTCAGGATTTGAAACAGTCGGCGCTGAGCTTGTCCAGGACGCGGTCGGCGCGCTGTTCGGCCTTGGCCATGGTGGTTTGCCAAACGGCGACACAAGGCTGCAGATCCGCCTCCTGCTCGGCCATGGCCAGCCATTGCACACAGTCATGCCAGTCCCCCAGGGCCCCCTGGGCTGCTTTCAAGCGGGGCATGGCGGCCTTGGGCAGGCGATCCAGTTCGGGATAGGCGTCGATGCCGTAACGCACACGCTTGATCAGCAGGCGCAAACGATGACGGTCATGGGCGGGATCGTGCAGGGCGCTGTCGAGTTTCTTCCACTGCTTGTCCAGGCGTTTTTCAATGCGCTTGACGAGCCCCTTGAGCAACCCCTGGCGCTGGGCGGCGCGCAGGAATCGCGGGAAGGCATCGAGGATCATCAGCAGCTGCGCCAGCTCATTACTGGTCGCTACCGCGGGATAAGCCTTGGCCATTTGCGCCATGCGTCGCTGCGCGGCTTGCGGTTGATCGTGCTCCAGCAAGTAGGCCGCCATCACTTCACGATCGCGCAATGGCGTGGTCAAGTCACCAACTGCGGACGCCGCCACTTCCAGCTGCTCGACGCCGGGCAAGCCACGCAAGGGCCGCAATAGGCTGCGCAACCGGCGCATCGTGGTGCGCAAGTCGTGCAAGGCCTCAGGGTCGGTATGGGCACTCAAGCGTGCCTGACAGGCCAGCAGACGAATTTCCAGGCCCAGGACGCGGGCGACCAGCCGGTTGATCATGGGGTTTACTCCCTAAACAGCTGCAAGCTGCAAGTTATAAGCTGCAAGCGAACTCACTTGCAGCTTGCAGCTTATAACTTGTAGCTGCTTCTATCGCCCCGCGCGCGATTCACGAATATAGAAACGCGCCTTTTCGGCCTTTTTCGAGCAGCCCTCGAAGCCTTCGAATTGCTGCTGGGTCTTGGCCGCGGTCAGCAGCGACAACGCCTTGGAGTAGCTGACGGTACCGGCGAAGCCTTCGGCCTTGGCCAGGTCCAGCTCTCGCCACGCGGCATCGAGCTGGCTGCCGCAGCTGTCGCGATAGGCGGTTTTGCCGGCACAACCGGCCAGTGCCAGGGCAATCAGTGGCACACAGATCCAGGCTTTCATTTCTTACACCTCAAAGATAGGAAAACAGTCATGCAGGTAGGACGGTCTGGCGGGCAAAAAGTGCCGTCCATCGCCAACGCAAACCCTGCGGCGGGAGAATACCCATCAGCCGCCATGGAGTGTCGAAAAAACGACCCATTCGCGCGACCGAACGACCTGACGATTGAAGCGGGCCCCTTGAAGGGTGCATTGTTGAACCATTCAAACGAGGGCGATCAATGAAAAAGCGTGTCGCACTGGTGTTGGGCTCGGGTGGAGCCCGGGGCTATGCCCATATCGGCGTTATCCAGGAAATCGAACGGCGTGGCTACGATATCGCCTGTATCGCCGGTTGTTCCATGGGTGCGGTGGTCGGCGGGATCTACGCCGCCGGCAAACTCGATGATTATCGCGACTGGATCGAGAGCCTGGATTATCTCGACGTGCTGCGCCTGGTGGACGTCAGTTTTCGTCTGGGGGCGATCCGCGGGGAAAAGGTCTTCGGGCAGATCCGCAAGATCGTGGGTGAAATCAATATCGAAGACCTGCGCATCCCCTATACGGCGGTGGCCACCGACCTGACCAACCAGCAGGAAATCTGGTTCCAGGAAGGCTGCCTGCACCAGGCCATGCGTGCCTCGGCGGCCATTCCCAGCCTGTTTACGCCGGTGATGCAGGGCAATCGCATGCTGGTCGATGGCGGCATCCTCAACCCGTTGCCGATCGTGCCGGTGGTGTCGAGCCATTGCGACCTGATCATCGCGGTCAACCTCAACTCCACCAACCAGCGTCACTACCAGTTGCCGGTAATCCAGCGCCCGGCCGCGTTCAAGACCCGCTTCGACAGCCTGATCAATTCCCTGGGTTCGAAGATGCCGTTCCGGCGCAAGCAGGCCGAGCAATTGCTGCTGCTGGAGAAGGAAGCGCTGTTGGCCGAAGCGGCGGAGATCAACCCTTGGGTCGAGTCGGCCAAGCCTGACTCGCAACAACCGGCGGCCGCGCCCGAGCAGGACGGCGCGCCGAAATCGGCCACAGGGTCGTTCATCATCGACAACGTGGGGCCGGCGTCGCTGCTGGACTTGATCAACCAGAGTTTCGAGGTGATGCAGACCTCGTTGGCGCAATACAAGATTGCCGGGTATCCGCCGGACATCCTGATCAACGTGCCGAAGCGGGTGTGCCGGTTTTTCGAGTTCTACAAGGCGCCGGAGTTGATCGCGCTGGGGCGGGAGATTGCGCGCGATACTTTGGACCGGTATGAGAATGAGCGGGATTCCTGAGGTTCTTCGGTGAATGTGCGGACCTCTTCGCTGGCAAGCCAGCTCCTACAGAGGACGCTGAGATCCCTGTAGGAGCTGGCTTGCCAGCGAAGGGGCCCCCACAGGCAACACAAAATCAGAGACTACCCTCACTCAACAACCGATACCCCACCCCCGCCTCGGTCACGATGAACCTGGGCTGCGTCGGGTCATCCGCCAGTTTCTGGCGCAGGTGCCCAACCACGATCCGCAGGTAATGCGTGTCTTCGGTATGGGTCGGCCCCCAGATGTCCTTGAGCAATTGCTGCTGGGTGATAACCCGTCCGGGATGCCGTGCCAGTTGCGCCAGCACCGCGTACTCCTTGCGAGTCAACGCGACTTCGCTGCCATCGAGCAAGACCCGGCGATAGGCCAGGTCCACCATCAGCGGGCCGAAGGACAGCGCCGCTGGCTGGGTTTCGCCCACCGGGGCCTGGCGCAACAGCGCGCGAATCCGCGCCAGGAATTCCTGGATGCCGAACGGCTTGGTCACGTAGTCATTGGCGCCGCCATCCAGCGCCTCGACTTTCTGCCCTTCAGCGGCCCGCACCGAGAGCACCAGCACCGGCACCGTCGACCACTCGCGAAACTCGCGCAACACCTGTTGGCCGTCCATGTCCGGCAAGCCGAGGTCGAGCACCAGCAAGTCCGGCTTGTTCAAGGCCGCCTGCGCCAGGCCTTCGGTGCCGGTGCCGGCCTCCAGTACCTTGTAGCCTTGGGAAGCGAGGCTGATGCGCAGGAATTTGCGGATCTGCGGTTCGTCGTCGATGACCAAAATGGTCGCGGTCTGGCTCATGAATTCACGTCAACACAAAGAAGTGGCAAGAGAGTAGCGCACGCACGATCAGGCTTCACCCTCATATCCGGGCTGCGCCTGCAGCGGCAAGTGCAGGGTGATGCAGGTGCCGCGCCCTTCGATGCCGTCGGCGACGCTGATCCGCCCGCCATGGGCACCGACCATGCCCTGACAGATCGCCAGCCCCAGCCCGGTGCCCTGCCCGCCCCGGTCGCCACGGGCGGCGGTGTAGAACATGTCGAAAATCTTCGCCCGTTCGTCCTGCGGAATCCCCGGGCCTTCGTCGCTCACCGAGAAAAACAGCTCGGTGTCGTCCGCCCCGGCACGCAATTGCAGGCGCCCATGGGCGGGGGAAAACCGCGCGGCGTTTTCCAGCACGTTGACCAGCGCCTGTTCGATCAGCGCCGCATGCACGAACAGCAGCGGCAGCTCCCCCGGCACTTCAGTGCTGACCTGCAACGGCGCCAGCACCGCGCGCAGGCGATTGAGCGCACTGCCGACGATGTCCGCCGGTGACACCCAGTCACGCGCCAGCTTCAACGCGCCGTGACCGAGGCGGGTCATGTCCAGCAGGTTCTGTATGTAGCGATCGAGGCGTTCGGCTTCATCGCGGGTGCCTTCCAGCAGCTCGCGGCGATCCTCCAGTGGAATGGCCTCGCCGAGGGCCAGCAGGCTGTCGATGCTGCCGCGCATGGAGGTCAGTGGCGTGCGCAGATCGTGGGACACCGACGCCAGCAACGCACTGCGCAGTTGTTCGGTTTCGCCGTGCAACCGCGCGGCTTCCAGGTCATCGACCAATTGCGCGCGGGCCAGTGCCTGGGCCAGCGGCTGGCTCAATGCGGTCAACAGACGCCGACGCTGGCCGCTCAAGGTCTGGCCCTCTTTCGCACACACACCGAGCAGCGCCAGCGGACCGTCCTCCACCGACAAGGGCCACCACCACCAACGGCCGAACGGTAAAGTCCCGGTGCCCGCGCCCGCCGGTTGATCGTGCTGCCAGGCCCAATCGGCGGCGGCGCGTTCGGCTTCGGTGAATTCCAGCGGGCCACCGGTCTCGACTTTCCAGCCGCTCTGGCCATCGCGGTTGAGCAGGCACAGTTGCACATCGCTCCAGCCGTTGAGGTGCTGGGTCGCCGCGCTGACCACGGCCTGGCGGTCGGTGGCGGCGGTGAGTTTGCGCGACAGGTCGAGCAGTTCGCTGGTCTCTTCCTGGGTGTCACGCAGGGCCTGCAGTTGCCGGCGCTGGCGCGCCGCGAGGTTGCCGGTGAGGGCCGCCATCAGCAGGAAGAACAGCAAGGTCAGGACGTCTTCTTCGCGCTGGATGCTGAAGGAAAAATTCGGCGGAATGAACAAAAAATCGTAGGTCAGGAACGACAACGCCGCACAGGCCAGTGCCGGGCCCAGACTGCTGCGCACCGCCACCAGCAACACGGCGGCGAGGAACACCAGCGAGATGTTCGGCAACGGCAGCACGCTCGCCACCGCCCAGGCCAGGGCACTGGCCAACACCGTCGCCACCACGGCCAGGGCGTAGTCGAACCAGACCAGCGACTGCATTGAGCGCTGGCGTGGCTGATGCTGTTCATGCTCGGTGTCGAGCACGTTGATTTCCAGCCCGCGGGCATTGCGCAGCAAGCGCGCCGCCAGGCCGCCACCAAACAGGCGACGGCGCAGGCGCGGCCGCGACTGGGCTACCAGCACCAGGCTGGCGCGGCGCTCAGTGGCGTGCTGGATCAGGGTTTTCGCCACCTCGCCGGCCCGCAGCAGCACCACTTCACCGCCCAGGCGTTCAGCCAGTTGCTGGGCACTTTGCAGGTGCAGGCGCGACTGCTCGTCACGCAGGCTGCCGTTGTCCACATGCACCAGGCTCCACGGCAGATGCCGTCGCTGGGCGACCCGGCTGGCGTGACGCACCAGGCGCTCGGCCTGGGCATCGCCATCGACGCCGACCAGCAAGCGACCACGCACCGTGGGTGCCGCCTGCCCCATCTGGCGATAACCCTGGGTCAGGTCGTTGTCGACCTGGGCGGCGGCCGTTTGCATCGCCAGTTCGCGCAGGGCGGTGAGGTTGGTCTGGGAGAAAAACGCATCGATCGCCGCCCGCGCCTGCTCCGGCACGTAGACCTTGCCGTCGCGCAGGCGCTCGAGTAATTCCCGTGGCGGCAGGTCGATCAGCAGCAGTTCGTAGGCTTCCTGCAACACCCAGTCCGGCAGGGTTTCGCGCACCTGCACGCCGGTGATGCCGCGCACCTGATCATTGAGGCTTTCCAGGTGCTGGACGTTGACCGTGGTGTACACGTCGATGCCCGCGGCGAGCAGTTCCTGAATGTCCTGCCAGCGCTTTTCGTGTCGGCTGCCGGGGGCGTTGGTGTGGGCCAGTTCGTCCACCAGCACCAGCCTTGGCTTGGCCGCGAGCAGACCGTCGAGGTCCATTTCCTCGAGCTCCACGCCACGGTATGACGAGCGCACCAACGGCAGTTGCGGCAAGCCGCCGAGCAACGCTTCGGTCTCGGCGCGGCCATGGGTTTCGACCACGCCAGCAATGACTTTCACGCCCTGGCGCAGTTGGCTGTGGGCGGCTTGCAGCATGGCGTAGGTCTTGCCTACACCGGGCGCGGCGCCGAGGAACACCTTGAGCCGGCCACGGCCATCGCGGGGCAGGTCTGCTAACAGCGCGTCGGCGCGGCCGGAGTCGCTCATTTGTCTTTGCCTTGTTCGATTTCGGATTTGGGTGTGGCCTCAAAAGATCGCAGCCTGCGGCAGCTCCTATAGGGGATCGGCGGACACCTGTAGGAGCTGCCGAAGGCTGCGATCTTTTGATTTAGAGCTTTTCCAGCGCCTGATTCAACTCAAGCACATTCACCACGGGTGGGCCCACCAATGGCTGCTCGATGTGCGCATCCAACAGATTCTGCAGGGTCGCCACCGGCAGATTGCGCGCTGCCGCGACACGCGCCAGTTGATAGGCAATCGCGGCCGGTGGCAAGTGCGGATCGAGGCCGCTGCCGGAGGTGGTGAGCATTGCCAGCGGTACCGGCCCCTGCCCTGGGACCTGGAGTTTGTTGGCATCGTCGATCACCCGGGTGGCCAGGGCCGGGTTGCTCGGCGACAGGTTGCTGGCGCTGCTCGACACGGTGGCAAAGGCACCGGCCGATGGCCGTGGGTGGAACCAGGCGTCGCCGACGAAATCCTGGGCGATCAGCGTTGAGCCGCGAACCTTGCCGTCGGCATCGCGCACCAGGCTGCCATTGGCCTGGTCCGGGAAGGCGACCTGGGCCACGCCGGTGACCACCAGGGGATAGGCGACGCCGGTGATCAGGGTCATCAGGACCAGCAGGCTCAGGGCCGGGCGTATCATTGTGGACATTTCAAAATCCTCGAATTCACACAAAAACCTGTAGGAGCGAGCTTGCTCGCGAAGAACCGGAGGGCGCCGCGTTCATCCAGACGGAACGCGTCATCGTTAACGCCCATCGCTAGCAAGCTAGCTCCTACAGAGGGGATGTTGTTTCAAACCAGATGCAACGCCGTCAACAACATGTCGATCGCCTTGATTCCCACAAACGGCACGACAATCCCGCCAAGCCCATAGATCAGCAGATTGCGTCGCAACAACGCCGCCGCACTCGCCGCCTGCACCCGCACACCACGCAGCGCCAACGGAATCAGCACCACGATGATCAGGGCGTTGAACACGATCGCCGAGAGAATCGCGCTCTGCGGGCTGTGCAGCTGCATGACGTTCAACACGCCCAGTTGCGGGTAGATCGCGGCGAACAGGGCCGGCAGGATGGCGAAGTACTTGGCCACGTCGTTGGCGATGGAAAAGGTCGTCAGCGCGCCGCGGGTCACCAGCAGTTCCTTGCCGATCTGCACCACGTCCAGCAGCTTGGTCGGGTCGCTGTCGAGGTCGACCATGTTCGCCGCTTCGCGCGCCGCCTGGGTGCCGTCGTTCATCGCCATGCCCACGTCCGCCTGGGCCAGGGCCGGGGCGTCGTTGGCACCGTCGCCACACATGGCCACCAGGCGCCCGTCGTTTTGCTCGTGGCGGATGCGCGCCAGTTTTTTCTCCGGCGTGGCTTCGGCCAACACGTCGTCCACGCCCGCTTCAGCGGCAATCGCCGCGGCGGTCAGCGGGTTGTCGCCGGTGACCATGACCGTGCGGATCCCCAGTTTGCGCAGCTCGGCGAAACGCTCGCGGATGCCCGGCTTGACCACGTCCTTGAGGTGGATCGCGCCGAGCAGTTTGCCGTCGGCACAGACCAGCAACGGGGTGCCGCCGCTCTGGGCGATCTTGTCGATTTCACGGGACAGCGCCGGCGCCAGTTCAGCGCGCTTGAGGCCCACGAACGCCAGCAACGAATCCACCGCACCCTTGCGATACACGCGACCCTGATAGTCGACACCGGACAGGCGGGTTTCGGCGCTGAACGGCACGGCTGTCAGCAGTTCGGCGGACGGCTCGGCCTGCGGATGAAGGCCGCGCAAGTACTCGACGATGGACTTGCCTTCAGCGGTGTCGTCGGCCAGGGACGCGAACAACGCACCCTCGGCCAGTTCCTTGCTACTTACACCCGGCGCGGCATACACCGCCGAGCAACGACGGTTGCCGAAGGTGATGGTGCCGGTCTTGTCCAGCAGCAGGACGTGCACGTCCCCCGCTGCCTCCACGGCGCGACCGGACTTGGCGATCACGTTCAGGCGCACCAGGCGGTCCATGCCGGCGATACCGATGGCGGACAACAGGCCGCCGATGGTGGTCGGGATCAGCGTGACCAGCAAGGCCACCAGGAACACCAGCGGCAGGCTGCCATTGGCGAAGTGGGCGAACGGCTGCAGGGTAACCACCACCAGCAGGAAGATCAGGGTCAGGCCGATCAACAGGATGTCCAGCGCCACTTCGTTCGGGGTTTTCTGGCGCTTGGCGCCTTCGACCAGGGCGATCATGCGATCCAGGGTCGACTCGCCGGGATTGGCGGTGATCTTCACCAGCAGCCAGTCAGACACCAGGCGGGTGTTGCCGGTCACGGCCGAGCGGTCGCCACCGGACTCACGAATCACCGGCGCCGATTCACCGGTGATCGCCGCTTCGTTGACCGCCGCGATGCCTTCGATCACCTCGCCGTCGCCGGGGATCATCTCCCCCGCTTCGACGCGCACCACATCGCCTTTGCGCAGGTTGGCGGCTGGCACTACTTGAAAGCTGCCGTTGCTGGTCCTGCGTCGGGCGCTCAAGCCTTCGCTACCGGCCTTGAGGCTGTCGGCGCGGGCCTTGCCGCGACCTTCGGCCAGGGCCTCGGCGAAGTTGGCGAACAGCACGGTGAACCACAGCCACAGGGCAATCTGCGCGGCGACGAAGGTCGGCACCGCCGTGTCGGGAATGAAGCACAGCACGGTGGTCAGGATCGCCGTCAGTTCGACCACCAGCATCACCGGCGCACGCTGCAATTGCCGTGGGTCGAGCTTGACGAACGCTTGCACCAGCGCCGGGCGCCAGAGGGCCGAGATAGCGGTTTTTGGTTGTTCCGGCGCCTTGACGACGGCGGTTTTGCTTACAGGCATATTCATGATGGATTCCTTAGAAGCCCATGCTCAGATGTTCAGCAATCGGACCCAGCGCCAGCGTCGGCAGGAAGGTCAAACCACCCACCAGCAAGATGGTCACGGTCAGCAAGGTCACGAACAGCGGACCGTGGGTCGGGAAGCTGTTCTGGCCGATCGGTGCGGTCTTCTTCATCGCCAGGCTGCCGGCCAGGGCCAGCACCGGCAGGATGTAGCCGAAGCGACCGATCAACATGCCCAGGCCCAGCATCAGGTTGTGGTACGCCGTATTGGCGCCGAAGCCAGCGAACGCCGAACCGTTGTTGGCACTGGCCGAGGTGTAGGCGTAGAGCAATTGGCTAAACCCATGGGCGCCGGGGTTGCTCACCGAGGCCACGGGCCCTGGCAGGCTGGCGGCAATCGCACTGAGGACCAGCACGCCGAGCGGCATGACCAGCAGGGTCACCACCAACAGTTGCACCTCGCGGGCCTGCAGTTTTTTGCCGAGGTATTCCGGGGTCCGGCCGATCATCAGGCCGGCGAGGAACACTGCGATCAGCACGTTGAGCAACATGCCGTAGAGGCCGGCACCGACGCCGCCGAAGATCACTTCGCCGACCATCATGTTGACCAGCGCGACCATGCCGCTGAGCGGGTTGAGGCTGTCATGCATGCCATTGACCGAACCGTTCGAGGCCGCCGTGGTGGTCACCGACCACAGCACCGTGGCGGTGGTACCGAAACGTGCCTCCTTGCCCTCCAGCGGTGCGGTCTGTTCGACGGCGACGTTGGCCAGGCTCGGGTTGGGCTGGTACTCGGCCCACATCGAGGTCGCGCCGCCGATCAGGAACAGGGCGAGCATGCAGGCAATGATCGCGCGGCTCTGGCGCAGGTCCTTGACGTAATGGCCGAAGGTGAACACCAGCGCGACCGGAATCAGGATGATCGACGCCACTTCGAACAGGTTGCTCCAGGCCGTCGGGTTCTCGAACGGATGCGCCGAGTTGACGCCGAAGAAGCCACCACCGTTGGTGCCCAGTTGCTTGATCGCAATCTGGCTGGCGGCCGGCCCCAGCGGGATGACCTGATCGACACCCTGCATCGTCAGCGCATTGACGTACTGCGCGAAGGTTTGCGGCACGCCCTGCCAGACCAGGAACAGCGCCAGCAGCAGGCACAGTGGCAGCAGGCCGTAGAGGGTGGCGCGAGTCATGTCGACCCAGAAGTTGCCCAGCGACGCCGTGGATTTGCGACCGATGCCGCGGCAGAGGGCTACCAGTACCGCCAGGCCGGTGGCG
The DNA here is from genome assembly GCF_949767605.1 of Pseudomonas sp. IT-P218. NCBI lineage: Bacteria > Pseudomonadati > Pseudomonadota > Gammaproteobacteria > Pseudomonadales > Pseudomonadaceae > Pseudomonas > Pseudomonas sp. IT-P218. The sequence continues at coordinate 217,541 of NZ_CATKQQ010000055.1, read as the reverse complement.
GCGCTGACGAAGTTCTGCACGGTGAGGCCAACCATCTGGCTCAGGTAGCTCAGGGATGCTTCGCCGCTGTAGCCCTGCCAGTTGGTGTTGGTCATGAAGCTGACGGCGGTGTTGAACGCCAGCGTCCACTCCTGGCCGGGCAGGTTTTGCGGGTTCAGCGGCAAGTGGTCCTGGAACAGCAGGATTGCGAACAGCAACAGGAAACCCGCGAGGTTGAAGGCGAGCAAGGCCAGGGTGTACTTCTGCCAGCTCTGTTCGACCTGGGGATCGACGCCGGCCAGACGATAACAACCGCGTTCCACCGGACCAAGGATGGGCGTCAGCCAGGTGCGCTGGCCTTCCATGACCTTGTAGTAGAACCGCCCCAGGAACGGTGCCGGGACCAAAACCAGCGCGAAAAACGCCAGGATCAGCCAATAGTCATAACTGTGCATAGCCGCTCCTAGTTCCGGTCTGCGCGCAACAGCGCAACCAACAGATAAATGAACAGTCCCACTGCCAGCAGCAGTGACACTCCGTCCAGAACGCTCATGGAAGTTCTCCGTGTTACGGCGTATTGCCGCGTGTGGAGGTATTGTCGGCAGGGAGGCTGTAAAGGAACGAGAGCGAGGGTGCGCGCGGGGTATAAAGAAAGCGTAAAGACTGGGTTTATGGCTTGGTTACTGCGTTGTTCTGGCTGGCCCCTTCGCGAGCAAGCCCGCTCCCACAGGGGGAATGCGTTCACCCAGACACTGCGAAAACCCTGTGGGAGCGAGCTTGCTCGCGATGGCGGCATGACAGGCAACATCGCAGGTGTGAAACAGGCATAGAATGGAACCACAGCGAAATCCAATCGCTCAAAGTGGTATGCACGTTCGGCAAGCGAAACCCTCGCCCGCCGACCGGCTTTCAAGGAGGTCCCATGCCCTGGTATGCCTGGTTGATTCTGATAGTTGCCATTGGCTCTATCGTTGGCGGTCTGATGATGCTGCGTGACACCGCCCACAAGGTTGAGCTGACCGATGAACAGCGCAAACGCGTCGCCGAACGCAATGCGGAAATGGACGCCAAGGAAGCGCAGGACCGCTAGCTGCAAAATCGTCCGAAGTCCTTCGCGGCATTCGGACGATTTACTGCCGTTACTTCCGGTTCAGGTCAACGAGCAGCGATCGAAGAACCGCTCGCGCCCCAGCGCCATTAACGCTGCGCGCTTGTGTGGAAAGTCGAATTCCTTCTCGCAGTAAAATCCCTGTCCTTGCATGTGCCCGATCATCTTCGCGTTGTCGGCACGGGGCTCGGCGACGACCCGTTGGGTACGTGGATCGTCGAGAAACAGGTAGTGCACCAACGCCGACAGCCAGCTCGCTACCTTGTGCGGCCCACGATGATTTTCTTCCCCCACCAGCATATGAATGCCACGGTCGTGATCACCTGCCTCGTAGAACGGCGCGATGCGGTCTTCCTTGGCCCAATACGCTTCGAAGTAGGCAAAGGGCTGATCGTCGAAACAACCGATCAAGGTCAGGGTATGGGGATCGTCCTGGAGTTTGCCCAGGTACTCTCGATGCTGTTCGAGACTGCCCTGCTCCTGCCAGAAATTCGCCACTCGAGGGCTGTTCTGCCAGCGATTGAAACGCGCAAGATCCTCGTCGATGTCCACCGTACGCAGGGAAATCCAGGCCCCCAGCCTGGCATCGAAACGCCGATACACCTCGCCCCGTGGCTTCGGTGGGCGCAACGGGTGACGCTTGCCGCCGCTGAATACCATCCGCTGTGGGTAACAGCCCGTCAGCGACTGACCCAGCCACGGCTGCGGCAACTGCCAGAACAGCGTGCGTTCGCAACGGAACTGGCCGACCGTTTCGGTAGACACCAGCAATGCGCTGAGCAACGCTTCAGGTGGCGCTTCATCGAGTTGCCAGACCAGTCGCTGGCAAGCAGGGTCACGGGCGAACAACCAGTAACACGCGGCCCAGATGGCCCGGCTGTCGGGGCGTGGAGCGCCCTCGTGCAATTGCAGCAGCAACTCGGGCGCGCGGGTCAGGTGTAGCTGGATCAGCGACTGGCCTTCAAGGCTCAGGCTCAGCCCGGTTTCGGTTTCATCGGCTACGAGACGGCTGCCGTTTGGTAAAGGCAGGACATTCGGATTGGACATGGGTCGGGCTCACGATTCGTCGACAGGTCAACGTTTGACGTGAGCCAAGCCGGAAAATTTAAGCGATACACGACTTACGGTGCCCCGCTCAGTTAGCCGGCGCCGGCAAGACCGCAATTTTGTAGGGGTCGAAAATCTTCAGCATCTGGCCATTGTCCCGCAACCCTTGCAGCAACTTGCCGAAGGCCTCCCCGCTGATCGGCGCGGCCGGGCGCAGAATGGCGTAGTGGTGATAGATCTGGTCGACGCGCTCGGATACCAGCAACTCGCTGGCGACTTGCTGGTTGCGCAGAAAGTAGTCGCTCAGGTAGGACCGTGTGACCAGGGCGACATCGGCGCGCCCACGCAGCACCATCAGCAGGTTGCTGTCATGGGAGTAGGTCGACGTGGCGTTGTAGTGAGTGGCGAGATACTTGGGGTCGGCATTGAAGTTGGCGAACTCGTAGTGGTACCCGCTGAACAACGCCAGGCGCTTGCCGCTGAGGTCGCTGAAGTAACTTTGCTGGCGCTCCGGCAGGCGTTGGGCGACGAAGATTTCGGCATCTTCCAGGCCCATGTCGACGCTGGTGTGGGGAATGTCCTTCCAGCCCCAATTGGGGTTTTCGAAGATCGCCATGTCCACCCGGCCTTGCTTGAAATCGCCAAAACGACGGGGAATGGAGGTGGGTACCAGCACGAACCGGTAGTCGCTTTGCAGGGTGTTGAGGGCCTCGACCAGTTGCGGCAACAGGCCGGTGTCGGCCCCGGATTCAGGGCGCACCGTGTAGGGTGGAAAGTGTGCGGCACCGATGCGCACCAGTTGTGCAGCCTGGGTCGGTAGAACCGATAACGCCGCGACCACCGCCAGTAAAAACCGCGAAGCCGTCCGAATTGGCGAAGACATCAAAACAACCCACTCCCGAAGTACTGCATCAATGCATTCAAGCTAGGCGGTTTCGCCCAGTTAGCCAGTTTCCTGCCGACCCGCACACCCGCCTTACTTGCCCTCCAGCACCAGGATCAAGGCCTCCTCCGCCAGTTGATCCAGGCTCATGCTGCCACCGGCACGAAACCAGGTGGTGGTCCAGGACAGCGCCCCGGTCAGGAAGCGCCGGGTGATAAACACATCGCCGCGGATAAAACCGGCGCTCTTGGCTTGACCCAGCACCTGCAGCCAGATGTCTTCATAGATATCGCGCAGCGCCAGGACCTGGGCCTGGCCCTCCTCGGACAGCGATCGCCATTCGTAGACCAGCACGGCCATGGCTTCGCCACTGCCGCCCATGATCGACTGCAATTCGCAGCGGATCAGCGCCAGCACCCGTTCGCGCACGTCGCCCGTCTCGGCGATGGCCGCCCGCATCAACGCGGTGTTGTAGCGAATGGTCTCCTCCATCACCGCCCGCAGGATCTCGTCCTTGCTCTTGAAGTGATGAAAAATGCTCCCCGACTGGATGCCCACGGCACCGGCCAGGTCGCGCACGGTCGTGCGTTCATAGCCTTTGTGGCGAAACAGGTGGGCCGCCACTTGCAGCAACTTGCCACGGGCGCTGTCGGGGTCGGTCAATTGCCCGCTGTCGACCAACTCGCGCATGACGCTCAAGGCTTTTTGCTCATCCACCCGTTCTCTCCTACAGTCGATCAGTCCAATGCCACGCTCCCCGCGAAAACATTGGGGTTGCGCTGGCAATTTAAGCAACTGGCGACGACCAAGCAAGCGCTCGGGCAGAAGATAGTTCAGCCGTTTACAAACCAAGCGCTTGCTTGGTAGTCTCGAAGCATTGTTGCCGGAGGTGGTTATGGAGTTGATTGCGCCAAGAACGATTCGCATCGGCTGCGCCAGCGCCTTCTGGGGCGACACCTCGACCGCCGCCGAGCAACTGGTGGAAGGCGGGCACCTGGACTACCTGGTCTTCGACTACCTGGCCGAAATCACCCTGTCGATCATGGCGGGCGCGCGGATGAAAGATCCCCAGGCCGGATACGCCACTGACTTCGTCGAAGTCCTCGGGCCGCTGCTCTCCCAACTCGCCGAACAAAAGATCCGCGTGATCAGCAATGCCGGCGGCGTCAATCCCCAAGCCTGTGCCGCTGCCCTGCAAGCGGCCTGCGACAAGGCCGGCGTCACCCTGAAGATCGCCGTCCTGCTGGGCGATGACCTGCAACCGCAATTCAAGCAGCTAGGCAGCCAGGGCATTCATGAAATGTTCAGCGGCGCCCCCCTGCCGCCAATGTGTGTCTCGACCAACGCCTACCTTGGCGCGCCCGGCATCGTCGAAGCCCTGCGCCTGGGCGCAGACATCGTGATCACCGGGCGCGTAGTCGACAGCGCCGTGGTCAGTGCCGCGCTGGTGCATGAGTTCGGCTGGTCGTGGCACGACTACGACAAACTGGCCCAGGCGGCGCTGGCCGGGCACATCATCGAATGCGGCGCGCAATGCACCGGCGGCAATTTCACCGATTGGCGCGATGTGCCCGACTACGAGCACATCGGCTTTCCCATCGTCGAAGTCAGCGCCGACAGCCAGTTCATCGTCAGCAAGCCCGAAGGCAGTGGCGGATTGGTCACGCCCCTGACCGTGGGCGAACAGATGCTCTATGAAATCGGCGACCCACGGGCGTACCTACTGCCCGACGTGGTCTGCGATTTCACCCAGGTCCGGCTCGTGCAGCAAGGCCGGAACGCGGTCCGGGTGCATGGCGCAAAAGGCTTGCCGCCCACCGCCCAGTACAAGGTCAGCGCCACCTACCCGGACGGTTTTCGCTGCACCGCCAGTTGCCTGATCGCCGGCATCGATGCGGTGGACAAGGCCCGGCGTGTCAGTGAAGCGATCATCAACAAGACCTCGCAGATGTTCAGCCAGCGCGGCTGGGCGCCCTACAGCGAGGTGAACATTGAACTGCTTGGCAGCGAAGCCACGTACGGCCCCCACGGCCAGCGCCAGGACAGCCGCGAAGTGGTGATCAAGCTCGCGGTGCGCCATCCGCACAAACAGGCGTTGATCCTGTTCTCCCGGGAAATCGCCCAGGCCGCCACCGGCATGGCGCCGGGGCTGACCGGGATCGTCGGCGGCCGGCCGACGGTGTATCCGCTGATCCGCTTGTTTTCGTTCCTGATCGACAAAAACGCCTGCACGCTGGACATTGATCTCATGGGCCAGCGCCACCCCTGCGCCCTGCCCGCCCTCGATGTGCTCGACAGCGCCGAATTGCCGGTACCGTTCGAACCACCCAGGCCTTCGGGCCCGGCCGACGCCAGCGTCGCCCTGGTCAAGCTCGCGGTCGCCCGCTCCGGTGACAAGGGCAACCACAGCAACATCGGCGTCATGGCCCGCGATCCGCAGTACCTGCCGTGGATCGCCGAAGCCCTGACCCCGGAGGTGATCGTCGACTGGATGAGCCACGTCCTCGACCCGATCCACGGGCGCGTCGAGCGTTGGTACTTGCCCGCCACCCACAGCCTGAATTTCCTCCTGGAAAACGCCCTGGGTGGCGGTGGCGTGGCCAGCCTGCGGATCGATCCGCAGGGCAAGGCGTTCGCCCAGCAGTTGCTGGAAATCCAGATTCCGGTGCCCCAGCGCATCGCCGACCAGGTCAACTAGAGGATTGCCGCCATGGCCTACGATTCGATTTTCAAAGCCGATGTGTTTGCCGGCCAGACCATCATCGTCACCGGTGGCGGCAGTGGCATCGGCCGCTGCACCGCTCACGAACTGGCGGCCCTCGGCGCCCATGTGCTGCTGGTCGGGCGCAAGGCCGACAAGCTGAAAACCGTCGCCGCCGAAATTGCCGAAGATGGCGGCAGGGCTGACTGGAGCACTTGCGATATCCGCGAGGAAGAAGCGGTCACGCATCTGGTCAGCGAACTGATCCGCAAGCACGGCCCGATTCACGGCCTGGTCAACAACGCCGGCGGCCAGTACCCGTCACCACTGGCCTCGATCAACCTGAAGGGTTTCGAAACGGTGATGCGCACCAATCTGCTGGGCGGCTTCCTGATGGCCCGGGAAGTGTTCAACCAGTCCATGAGCAAACATGGCGGCGCCATCGTCAACATGCTCGCCGATATGTGGGGTGGCATGCCGGGCATGGGCCACTCGGGCGCGGCGCGCTCGGGCATGGACAACCTGACCAAGACCGCGGCCTTCGAATGGGGCCACGCCGGGGTCCGGGTCAACGCCGTGGCGCCGGGCTGGATCGCGTCCAGCGGCATGGACACCTACGAAGGTGCGTTCAAGGCGGTGATTCCGACCTTGCGTGAACACGTGCCGCTCAAGCGCATCGGCACCGAATCGGAAGTCAGCGCGGCGATCGTGTTCCTGCTCAGCCCGGGCGCGGCGTTCATCAGCGGCAGCACCCTGCGCATCGACGGCGCGGCCAGCCTCGGCGGGCGGGCCTGGCCGATCCACAAGGCGACCCACAGCGAGTCGTACAACGGCTTCCACCGCGCGTACCTGCCTGATGTGCTCAAGGACAAGGAATAAGCCATGCCGGTGATTCAGTCGCAACTCGACCCCCGCAGCGAACCGTTCGCCCGCCACCGCGCGGCAATGCTGGTTGCCGTCGAGCAGCTGCGCAGCCTTGAACAGACCCTGCTGGACAAGGCGGCCGAGGCCAGACCCAAGTTCGAAAAACGCGCGCAGTTGCTGCCTCGCGAACGCCTCAACCTGTTGCTCGACCCTGGTGCGCCGTTTCTCGAACTGGCCGGCCTGGCCGGCTACAAGCTGCACGACGACAAAGATGGCAGCGCGGCCGGTGGCGGCTTGATCGCCGGGATCGGTTACGTGTCGGGTGTACGGGTACTGGTGGTGGCGAACAACAGTGCGATCAAGGGCGGCACCATTTCCCCCTCGGGCCTGAAAAAGTCCCTGCGCCTGCAACAGATCGCCATGGAAAACAAACTGCCGGTGATTACCCTCGCCGAGAGCGGTGGCGCCAACCTCAATTACGCGGCGGAGATTTTCGTCGAAGGCGCGCGCAGCTTTGCCAACCAGGCGCGCATGTCGGCCATGGGCCTGCCGCAGATTACCGTGGTCCACGGCTCGGCGACGGCCGGCGGCGCCTATCAACCAGGGCTGTCGGACTACGTGGTGGTGGTACGCGGCAAGGCCAAGCTGTTCCTGGCCGGCCCGCCGCTGTTGAAAGCGGCCACTGGAGAAGTCGCCACTGACGAGGAACTGGGGGGCGCCGAGATGCACGCGCAAACGGCCGGCACCGCCGAATACCTGGCCGAGAACGATGCCGACGGCGTGCGCCTGGTGCGCGAGATCGTCAGCCTGCTGCCGTGGAATGCGCGCCTGCCGATGTCGCCCGCCAGGCAATGGCAGGAGCCGCTCTACCCCATCGACGAATTGCTCGGCCTGATCCCCGATGATCCGAAAAAGCCCTACGACGTGCGCGAGATCGTCGCCCGCGTCGCCGACGGCTCGAATTTCCTCGAATTCAAGGCCGAGTTCGATCAGCAGACCGTCTGCGGCCAACTGAAAATCCAGGGGTACGCCTGCGGGTTCATCGGCAACAACGGGCCGATCACGCCCAAGGGCGCGAGCAAGGCGGCGCAGTTCATTCAGCTGTGCGACCAGAGCCAGACGCCGCTGCTGTTTTTCCACAACACCACCGGATTCATGGTCGGCACCGAATCGGAGCAGCAAGGGGTGATCAAGCACGGCGCCAAGATGATCCAGGCGGTGGCCAATGCCCGGGTGCCAAAACTGACCGTCGTGGTGGGCGGTTCCTATGGCGCCGGCAACTACGCGATGTGCGGGCGTGGCCTGGACCCGCGTTTCATCTTCGCCTGGCCCAACAGCCGCACCGCCGTGATGGGCGGCGCCCAGGCCGGCAAAGTCTTGCGCATCGTCACCGAGGCCAAGCAGGCCAAGGACGGCCTGGTGCCCGACCCGAAGATGCTCGACATGCTCGAACAGGTCACTGCGCAGAAACTCGACAGCCAGTCCACGGCGCTGTATGGCAGCGCCAATCTGTGGGACGACGGCCTGATCGACCCACGGGATACCCGGACCCTGCTCGGTTACTTGCTGGATATCTGTTTTGAGGCCGAGGTGCGGCCGCTGCATGCCAACAGTTTTGGCGTAGCCCGGTTCTAATCAGGAGAACAACAAGAATGATCTTCACCCAGGAACACGAAGCACTGCGTCGTACCGTTCGCCAATTCGTCGATCACGAGATCAATCCCCACGTCGAGGAATGGGAAAAGGCCGGGCGCTTTCCAATCCACGAGATTTTTCGCAAGGCTGGCGACCTGGGCCTGCTGGGCATTTCCAAACCGGAAAAGTTCGGTGGCATGGGCCTGGACTACAGCTACTCGATCGTCGCCGCCGAAGAGTTCGGCACCATTCATTGCGGCGGCATTCCCATGTCGATCGGCGTGCAGACCGACATGTGTACCCCGGCCCTGGCGCGCTTCGGTTCCGATGAGTTGCGCGATGAATTCCTGCGGCCGGCCATCAGCGGCGAGCAGGTTGGCTGTATCGGCGTCTCCGAAGTCGGCGCCGGCTCCGACGTGGCCGGCTTGAAAACCAGCGCGCGCAAGGACGGCGACGATTACGTGATCAATGGCAGCAAGATGTGGATCACCAACTCGCCGAGCGCCGACTTCATCTGCCTGCTGGCCAACACCTCGGACGACAAACCCCACGTCAACAAATCGCTGATCATGGTGCCGATGAACAGCCCCGGCATCAGCCTCAGCTCGCACCTGGACAAACTGGGCATGCGCAGCTCGGAAACCGCCCAGGTGTTTTTCGACAACGTGCGGGTGCCACAGCGCAACCGCATCGGCCATGAAGGCGCCGGGTTCATGATGCAAATGCTGCAGTTCCAGGAGGAGCGCCTGTTCGGTGCGGCCAACATGATCAAGGGCCTGGAGTATTGCGTCGACAGCACCATCGAGTACTGCAAGGAGCGCAAGACCTTCGGCAGTGCGCTGATCGACAACCAGGTCATTCACTTTCGCCTGGCCGAACTGCAAACCGAGATCGAGTGCCTGCGGGCGCTGGTGTATCAAGCCACCGAGCAATACATCAAGGGCCAGGACGTCACGCGCCTGGCGTCGATGGCCAAGCTCAAGGCCGGTCGCCTGGGCCGCGAGGTCAGCGACAGTTGCCTGCAATACTGGGGCGGCATGGGCTTCATGTGGGACAACCCGGTGGCCCGCGCGTATCGCGATGTACGCCTGGTGTCGATCGGCGGCGGCGCGGACGAAATCATGCTGGGGATCATCTGCAAGCTCATGGGCATCCTGCCGGGGAAAAAGCCATGAGCACCCTGCCCGCTTGCCAGACCCTGCTGCTCGAATTGCACAACGGCGTGCTGCACATCACTCTCAATCGACCGGACAGCCGCAACGCCATGAGCCTGCAGATGGTCAGCGAACTGCGTGCGGTGCTGGCGGCGGTGCACGAGGACCGGGGGATTCGGGCCCTGGTGATCGGCGGTGCCGGCGGGCATTTCTGCGCCGGCGCCGACCTCAAGGACATGGCCAACGCGCGCGCCCAGGGCCCGAGCGCGCACCGCGATCTGAATCGGCTGTTCGGTGCGTTGCTGCAGGAAGTGCAGCACGCGCCGCAAGTGGTGATCACGGTCTTGCAAGGCGCGGTGCTCGGTGGCGGCTTCGGTCTGGCCTGCGTCAGCGACATTGCCCTGGCCGATCACCAGGCGCAATTCGGCCTGCCGGAAACCAGCCTCGGCCTGTTGCCAGCGCAGATCGCGCCGTTCGTGGTCCAGCGCATCGGCCTGACCCAGGCACGCCGCCTGGCACTGACGGCGGCACGTTTCGACGGCACCCAGGCGCGGCGGATGGGGCTGGTGCATTTTGTCGAGCACGATGCGCAGGCGTTGGCCGAACGGCTCGATGAGGTGTTGGCGCATGTGTTGTGTTGTGCGCCGGAGGCGAATGCGGCGACCAAGAAATTGTTGCTGGCGAGTGCGGGGCAGCCATCGGATGAGCTGCTGGATCAGGCGGCTGAGTGGTTCAGCGAGGCGGTGACCGGGGCTGAAGGGGTCGAGGGGACCCTGGCTTTTGTGCAAAAGCGTAAGCCGGGGTGGGCCTCTTAAAAGCTTCGCTGGCAAGCCAGCTCCTACAAGGGTCTGCGTCGCACACAAAACCTGTAGGAGCTGGCTTGCCAGCGAAGGGGCCGTCACATTCACCGCAAAAACCCAGGGAATAAAACATGCCCGGATTCAACAAAATCCTGATCGCCAACCGCGGTGAAATAGCCTGCCGCATCCAGCGCACCGCCCAGGCCCTGGGCTACCGCACCGTCGCCGTCTTCAGCGATACCGACGCCGACGCCCTGCACGTGCACATGGCCGACGAAGCGGTAAACATCGGCCCGGCCCCGGTGCAACAGTCCTACCTGAACATCGAAGCGATCATCGAGGCGGCCCGACGTACCGGGGCCGACGCCATCCACCCGGGCTACGGTTTCCTCTCGGAAAATGCCGGTTTCGCCCGTGCCTGCCAAAACGCCGGCATCACCTTCATCGGCCCAAGCCCCGAAGCCATCGAGCTGATGGGCAGCAAACGGCTGTCGAAACTGGCCATGCTCGACGCAGGGGTTCCCTGCATCGCCGGCTATCAGGGCGCCGAGCAGGACGATGCGACGCTCAGCCGCGAAGCCGATCGCATCGGCTACCCGCTGATGATCAAGGCCAGCGCTGGCGGTGGCGGTCGCGGCATGCGCCTGGTGCACGATGCCGGCGATTTGTTGGCGCAGATCCGCACCGCACGCTCCGAAGCGCTGCATGGATTCGGCAGCGATGAACTGATCCTCGAACAGGCGTTGATCGACCCGCGTCACGTCGAGGTTCAGCTGTTCGGCGACCATCAGGGCAACCTGATCTACCTCGGCGAGCGCGACTGTTCCATCCAGCGCCGTCACCAGAAAGTCATCGAGGAAGCGCCCTGCCCGGTCATGACCGCCGAACTGCGCCAGGCCATGGGCGAAGCGGCGCTCAAGGCCGGTCGCGCGGTCAACTATGTCGGCGCCGGCACCGTGGAATTCCTCCTGGATGCATGCGGGCAGTTCTATTTCCTGGAAATGAACACCCGGCTGCAGGTAGAGCATCCGGTCACCGAACTGATCACCGGGCTGGATCTGGTGGCCTGGCAACTGCAGGTCGCCGCGGGGCTGCCGCTACCGTTGCGCCAGGAGCAGGTGCAACTCAGCGGTCACGCCATGGAAGTGCGCTTGTACGCCGAAGACCCGGCCCAGGACTTTGTCCCGCAAACCGGGCGCATCGCCCGCTGGGAACCGGCGCTGCAGAGCGGCGTGCGCATCGACCATGGGCTGATGGAAGGACAGCAGGTCAGCCCGTTCTACGATTCGATGCTGGGCAAGATCATTGCCCACGGCGCGACCCGTGAAGAAGCCCGGCGCAAGTTGCTGCGGGCGGTGCAGGACAGCGTCCTGCTGGGCCTGCCGAGCAACCAGCGTTTGCTGGCCGGCCTGCTGGAACATCCGCGGTTCATCCGTGGCGAATTCAGCACCGGATTCATTGCGGCGCATTTCGCCGACAACCCCTACCTGCAGCCCCCTGTACCCAGCACCGAAGCGCTGGCGATTGCGGCGGCGTTGTTCCATCACGCTTCGGCACGGATTCATCCCGCCGCGCTGGCCGGTTGGCGTAACAACGCCAGTGTGCCGCTGCACTACCACATCGGCCTGGGGGATCAGGACTGGCCCGTGCAACTCAACGCGGTACCGGGGCAGCCCTACCGGATTCAAATCGCCGCACAGGTGCTCAACCTGACCGTTATCCAGTGCGACGGTCGCTGGGTCACCCTGGACATCGACGGCATCCGCCAGCGTCATGCCTACCTTCTCGAAGGCGAGCAACTCTGGCTATTCACTCGCCCCGGCAGCCTGCAACTGCTGGATCGCACCCAAGCGCCGGTCTGCAGCCAGGCCAGCATCAGCTCCGGCACCCTCAAGGCGCCCATGGACGGTGCGGTCATCGACGTGCTGGTCAGTGAAGGCAGCCAGGTCAGCAAAGGCCAATTGCTGGTGGTGCTGGAAGCCATGAAAATGGAACACCCACTCAAGGCGGGCATCGACGGCGTGCTCAAGCGCTTGCAGGTGCAGGTGGGCGACCAGGTGAAAAACCGGCAGATTCTGCTTGAGGTCGAATAAGTCGCTAGGCGTAACCGCCGGGTTTGGCTACGCTCAAGCCCTATCAGCACGCGGATACCGGGAACCCTGCGATGCCTCACTGGTTGGTCATTGATCTGGAAGCCACCACCGATGAGGGTGGTTGGCCCATAACGGAAATGGAAATCATCGAAATCGGTGCCACCCTGGTGGATCGCAAAGGCCGCGAGCTGGATTGCTTCCAGCGTTTCGTGCGCCCGTTGCGCCGCCCTCTGTTGACGCCGTTTTGCCGGGAGCTGACGCACATCACCCAGGCCAACATCGATGCCGCACAGCCCCTGGCCGAGGTCTGGCCATCGTTCGAGCGCTGGCTGGGCCAACATCACTCGCGGCTTGAAGGTTGGGTCAGCTGGGGTGACTACGATCGCAAACAGTTGCTCCAGGAATGGCAGCGCCTGCCCTTCGACAGCGCGTTGAGCAACGTGCCGCACATGAATCTCAAGCAGCGCTTTGCCAAGGCCCGACGCCTGGAACGACCGCTGGGGCTCAACGGCGCCCTGCAACTGGCGGGACTGCAGTTCACGGGGCAGCAACATCGGGCGCTGGAAGACGCGCGCAACACCGCACGCCTGTTGCCGCTTGTCCTGCCGCTCTAGAGAGGTGACGAGTCCTTGGGCCTTGTGCATACTGGCCGGCCCTTTTAAGCCCTTTTCGAGGAATCGCCCATGTTTAAAGTCAACGAGTACTTCGACGGCACCGTCAAGTCGATCGCCTTTGGCACTGCCGAAGGCCCAGCGACCATCGGCGTCATGGCCCCGGGCGAATACGAATTCGGCACCAGCCAGCGTGAAATCATGCACGTGGTCTCCGGCGCCCTGACCGTCAAGCTCCCGGACAGCACCGATTGGGAAACCTTCGCCGCCGGCAGCCAGTTCAACGTGCCCGCCAACAGCAAGTTCCAGCTCAAAGTGGCGGTCGACACTGCCTACCTGTGCGAATACCGCGGCTAAAACCCCGGGTTCACTGCGAAAAGACAATGCCCGTGTCCATCGACACGGGCATTTTTCGTTGAAGGGCGTTTATTCGAGGATGGTGACCGGCATGCCGACTTCGAGCCGGCCATTACCGTCGTTGACCAGATTCTGCCCAAACATCGCACCATCGGCTTCGCTACGGTACTTCTGCAAGGTGGCAAAGGGTTCGCGGCCAGCGTCACGCTCGCCGGTTTGCGGGTCGACGGTTGTCATGATGCAGCGTGAACAGGGCTTGACCACCCGGAACTCGACATCGCCGATGCGCAGGCGCTTCCAGCCATCCTCGGCATACGCCTCGCTGCCCTCGATCACCAGGTTGGGCCGGAAACGCAGCATCTCCAGCGAGCGGCCGACGCGTTGCGACAGGTCATCCAGCGATGCCTGGCCAATCAGCAACAGCGGGAAGCCATCGGCGAAGGCGACCTGATCGTCGTCCTTGCCATAGCCCGAGGCGGTGGTCCGTGCGCGATCCAGTGGCACCTGCACCAGGCGCGTCGGCTTGCCGATGAACCCACTGACCCAGGCGCCGGCCGCGTCGCCGGCATCGGGCACGCGCAAGCTGTCACGCCAGATGGTCACACCGCGCAATTGAGCATCGCTGGTGGGCAAGGCGACATCGATCGGCGAATGGCCGGGGGCGCTGAGGGTCAAGCCACCCTCGGCATTCCACAACGCCGACAGCTGGCTCATCTGCGCGACCGCGCGCTGGGTCAGGAAGCGTCCGCTGGCTTCATCCACCAGCATCCAGCGTCGATCGCCGTCCAGCCCCAGCTTGTCGAGGCCGACCTGTTGCAGGATCTCGCCTTTGCCGGATTTCAACGGATAACGATACAGCGCGCTCAGACGCAACATGGCCAGCTCCCTGACGGACAAAAACGCCACCCTATACGAGCTTGATCAGCGAATCAAAGGTCCCGCCCCTGTAGGAGCTGGCTTGCCAGCGAAGGCGTCCTTGAATATTGCATTGACCTTTCGGGCCTCTTCGCTGGCAAGCCAGCTCCCACAATGTTTAGTGTTGGGCATTCGTCCTCGGATCAGGCCGGCACTGCATCGCGCATCAAACGCTGACGCACCACATCAACCAACTTGTCCGGCTGGAATTTGGAGAGGAAGTTGTCACAGCCGACCTTCTTGACCATCGAGTCGTTGAAGCTGCCGGACAGGGACGTGTGCAGCACCACATAAAGGCCGCGCAGTCGCGGATCGTTGCGGATTTCGGTGGTCAGGCGGTAACCGTCCATTTCCGGCATTTCCGCGTCGGTGAAGACCATCAGCAGCTTGTCGGTCATGTTGACGCCGGTGTCCGCCCAGGCCTTGAGCATGTTCAGGGCCTTCAAGCCATCGCTGGCAATGTGCATCTTCACCCCCAGTTGCCCCAGGGTATCGCGCAGTTGCGTCAGGGCCACATTCGAGTCATCCACCAGCAACACTTCGCGGCCACGGGCGCGTTCGAGCACCGGATCCTCGAGTTTTTCCCGGGAGACCTTGGCGTTGTAAGGCACGATTTCGGCGAGGACTTTCTCGACGTCGATGATCTCCACCAACTGATCATCGACCTTGCTGATCGCGGTCAGGTAATGCTGCCGGCCGGCACTGCTGGGCGGTGGCAGGATCGCTTCCCAGTTCATGTTGACGATGCGGTCCACCCCTCCGACCAGGAAGGCCTGCACCGAGCGGTTGTACTCCGTGACGATGATCGTGCTGCCAGGGCCTGGCACCAGCGCACGCATGCCGATGGCCTGGGACAGGTCGATGACCGGCAGGGTCTGGCCGCGCAGATTGACCACGCCGCACACGAACGGATGCCGCTGGGGCATCAGGGTCAGCTTCGGCAGTTGCAGGACTTCCTGCACCTTGAACACGTTGATCGCGAACAATTGCCGCCCGGCAAGCCGGAACATGAGAATTTCCAGGCGATTCTCACCCACAAGTTGCGTACGCTGGTCTACCGTATCGAGAATACCGGCCATCTATGACTCCTGGGGCTTTTGCGGATGAATTCACTGGATAGAGGGTTATCGGCTGTTTTCGCCGGACCTTGACCCCTTGGCAAATGCCACGCGAGGAATTGATGTCACATTAACATCATGCTTTACTGATCCTGTAATTTCTTCTATTGCCATGCTTTTCGCCGCGACCATCATTTGCGCGATTGGTTCCGCCCTGTAAGGGATTCCCCTAGCAACAATCAGGTGCAACCTGATATTCGCAATATCCAATAGCCATTAATGTGACGCCATTCTCATTGCATGAATGGAGTCGGGCATTTGTCTGCGATCGCAAACCAGTGGCCAATCAACCTTTCAAGCGTTCAGCCCGCACTTGAGCCGTCCAGAGCGCGAACTCAAGACACCCTCCTCATTTGACATGACGTTGTGGAGACAAGCATGCCGAACAATCGTAAAGAGTGGGCAAAGCGCATTCCCGAGTTTCTCGTCGAGGCTGAAACACTCCTGGCCAGGACCGAGGAGTGCCTGAGTCATCTGCAATTGATCAGCAATGACCCGGACGCCATTGACTGCATGCTCAGCACCCTGCTCAAACTGGCGTGCAAGGCGGATGCCCTCGCCCTCGCGGCCGTGTCAGAGTTTTCATTGCACATTCATGGCCTGCTCAATCACGCCCACAACCACATGGCACTGCACGACGAAGCCCTGGATGCGCTCAAGGACTGCCTGACGCTGATCGCCTGGCAACTTGAACTGATCGACCAGAAAACCGGGCAGCTCAGCCTCGATGAAACTGAACAGGCCTCCCTGATCGAAGCCTTCGCGTTCCAGGTCGGCCAGAGTCAGTTTCGCCCCCCGGTTGATTCCAGGCCGTACACACTCGTTTCTTATTCGCAGCGCCAGGCTTAACTTTGCGCAAGTACGTCAAGCTGCGAATAGATGACTGCGTCACAACTTGTGCGGACTCATGTCGCAATTGAATACTTCATATCTGCTAACGACACCTCGAAACAAGTAACTATTGCTTGTACAAGTATTCGTGTGTCTGCGCCGATTTTTATTGGATCCAAATAATCGTGGCCTAAACGGTGTTCCCACCTTCCTGGGCGCTATCTCCTGTCCTCCTGGACATCTAATCACAAGCGCGACCAACGGTATTCGAAGTGCTATTATGCCGCCCATTAGTTGACGTCAATTAACGGCAACGCGATTGCAGACAACTCAGCTAAAAAATTCAGGTCTGATTTCTTATACAAGACCGTGGTTTTCTTATACAAAAAACCGTTGAAGTCGAAAGCTGACATAAAAAAATCATCGATCTGTCAGCGAACATGACCGATCGGCCCGCAGCGAACATCCATTGGCTCCATCCGCTATGTACGCCAGCCTCAATTCAATCGCCAAATGGCCACCCTCCCCAGATAACGCACGCCGGTTCACGCTGCTTCTATGCGCCGGCTCGACACTCGGCAGCCTGCTGGTCTACGGCCTGTCCACGCAGTTGCCGCTGGGTCTGCTGGCGCTCGATCTTGCTGCGCTGGGCTGCGTCTGGATGCAATACCGCCTGTCACGCAAGTCGATCAAGTTCCAACCTCAGGAGCTGGCCGAACGGATGCTGCAAGTCCAGGAAAACGAACGCCATCGCCTCAGTCGGGAATTGCACGACGACATCGGCCAGTTGCTGACCGCGGCAAAACTTCAGAGTGACTGGCTCAAGCGCAGGATGCCCGAAGACCTGCAGGGGCAATGCTCGGTGCTGTGCGACACGCTGGATGAAACCCTCGCCAAGGTTCGCGATGTATCGGCCATCCTCAACCCCCGACAACTGGCCAGCCTTGGGCTGGAAGCCAGCCTGCGGGCGCATTTGCTCAAGACGCTGAGCAACACCCCGGTGCACTGGAGCCTGGAGTGCCAGCAACGACTGACCGGCATCCCGGAAGAAATGGCAGTGGCGGCCTTTCGCATCACCCAGGAGGCCGTCACCAACATGCTGCGCCATGCCGATGCGCAAAACCTGCTGGTCTGCCTGCAGCGTTTGCCCCAGGGCCTGGCATTGCTGATCAGTGACGATGGCCGCGGTTTCGCGCCGGCCACCGATCCGGGGCGTGAAGGACAACGCGGCATGGCCGGGATGTCGGAACGGATCAAACAACTGGGCGGCACGCTGACCGTGACCAGCCAGCCAGGCAAAGGCACCCAAATCGAAGCCCTCTTCCCATGGGCACCCCGTGAGTTCGAACGGGCCAATACGAATAAGGTTATGCATTGACTTGTAACTTGCTTCTGGTGGATGACCACTCGCTGATCAGGGCTGGCGTGCGCGCCCTGGTGCTGGACCTTCCTGGCTATGCGGTTGTCGGCGAGGCCAACGATGGCTCGCAGCTGCTCGAAATGGCCCAGCGACTGTCGCCGGATATCGTGCTGCTGGATATTTCCATGAAGCAGACCGGTGGCCTCGAAGCCTTGCAACAGCTCAAGCGGGTCCGTCCGCACAGCAAGGTGCTGATCCTGTCGATGCACACCGACCCGGCACTCATCATGCAAGCCCTGGAATCCGGGGCCCATGGCTATTTACTCAAGGACACCACGGCCACCGAACTGGAACACGCGCTGGAAGCCTTGCGTAACAATGAGCGCTACCTGAGCCCGGCCATCGCCCATACCGTGATCACCCAGGCGTTGAACCGGACCCAGAACAGCCAGGCGGCCCCGGCAGACTCGCACAACCTGACAGCCCGTCAGCTGGAAATCCTGCGGTTGATCGTGCGTGGCAAATCCACCCGGGAAATCGCCAACGGCCTGGGCCTGAGCGTCAAGACCGTGGAAACCCATCGCTCGCAAGTCATGAAGCGCTTGCAGATATTTGACGTGGCCGGCCTTGTCTTGTTCGCCGTGCGCGAGCAGATCATCAGTCTGGACGACTGACAGCTCCAGCCCTGCTCAACAAGGGTGACTGCTCGGGCAAATGCACCTGCAGCGCCGCCGGCCGAGCCGAGAACCGCAGGCTGTCACCCTCGAGCGGTTCGCCGTCAAGGTTGATGTAGAGGCCCTCAGAGGCCTTGATCTCAACCCATGGCAGGCGGGCGCGGACGAACATGCTATCGAGTCCGAAACCATCGGCCAGCAGGTTCTTCAAGGTGCCGACCAGCTCCTGCGGTGCCGGCAGAATGCTGATGTCGAGTAGCCCGTCGTCCGCCAAAGCCTCTGGGCAGAGCACATGCCCACCACCCGCCTGTCGACCGTTACCGATCCCCAGCGCCAGCAACTCGCCACTCCAGTGAAAATCAGGCCCCTGCAATTCACCATACGCCGCATGCAGCTCACTGAAACGCGTCAAGCCGGTGAACAGATACGCCGCACCACCAAGGACTTTCTTCAGTTCTTCGGAGGTATTGGCCGTGACCTGACTGCCAAAACCACCGGTGGCCATATTCAGGAACACCTGGCCACCGACTTCCCCCAGGTCGATGGCGCTGGGGGCAACGTCCAGCAGCGCCAGTGCCTGATCCGGCTCCAGCGGCACACCGGCAGCACGGGCAAAATCGTTGGCGGTGCCCAGCGGCATCAGCACCAGGCTGGCCTCCGGCGACTGGCCGGCCATGGCTTCGGCAATATCGCGCAAGGTGCCGTCGCCGCCACCGGCAATGATACGCCGATAACCCGCCTCCAGCGCTTCGCCCACCAGCCGTTGCGCATCCCCGGCTTCCCAGGTCAGGCGCACGGCCAGGTCCCAGCCTTGTTCACGCTTTTCCTCGACGGCGGCCCGAACCGCTTCGTTGAGCGCCTGCTTGCCATGCAGAATCAACAGTGCCTTGCGTTCGCTCATTGTCGTCACTCCCCATCTTTGAAGGCGTATGGGACATGTGACCTCACCACCCTCCTGAAAAGTCGCAAAAAAATGAATTATTTACGCTTGAGTCCAATAAGGAGAATTTTCTTACAAAACGTGAGGAATCGGCTCAATTGACCAGAAATGGCGATTGGTACACTTTTGTGTCAGCGGTTTTCAGTCATCAGCAGGACAGACGCAAGGATGTGCAATGCAACGACATGACATCAGGTCACCGGTGATGCCGGTGGTGCCGCTCGCAATGAAACGGGCCGATCATCCAGCTGAACTCGTCAGCAGTGCAAAATCCAGTGGAGAAGTTCCTATGCAACCTCGCGTCAACGAGCTTGAGACACACCTCGAAACCCTGCGAGGCGACCTGGAAAAGATTCGCAGTGACGTCAGGTCAATCAGGCTCAGGCTTGCCTATTCGGTGGGCGGAACAGTCGTTGTCCTGGGGCTGCTGGGCTGGATCGCCAACAGCCGTTTCGACCAGGTCGTCTCCCTGCTGCTGGCTCATTGATCTACCATGGACGCAAAACCCGGCTCAATCGACCGGGCTTGCGTCACCGCGTGGCCCAGATCAGCTCAATACTTCGCTCAGCGGAATGAAGTAGACGCTGTCACCTGCCACCAGCGTCCGCTCCTCCATGACCTCGACCAGTCCATCGGCCCACGCGGCGCTGCGCAGCACACCGGAACTCTGATTGCGGTAGATGATGGCCTGGCCGTTCTCCAGGCGACCGCGCAGGTACTCGCGTCGATTGCCGGCCTTAGTCCAGTCGAACCCTGCAGGCACTTGCACCTTCAGCGGCTCCACCTCCTGCACACCCATGCGGCGCAGCAGGTAAGGCCTTGCCAGCAAGGCAAAGGTCACCAGGGTCGAGGCTGGATTGCCCGGCAGGCCGATCACCGGCACGCTACGAAAATGTCCGAAGGTCAGGGGTTTTCCGGGCTTGATGGCCAGTTTCCACAGCGCCAGCTCGCCCTCTTCTCGCAGGGCCATGCCCAGGAAGTCGGCCTCCCCCACCGATACGCCGCCGGTCGAGAGAATCAGGTCGACATTCCCCAGTTCGCCCAGGCGCGCGCGCGTGGTGTCCAGGTCATCCGGCAGGATCCCGGCGTCGATCACCTCGCAACCCAGGCGCTGCAACCAGCTGCAGAGCAACACACGGTTGCTGTTGTAGATCTGCCCCGGCCCCAGCGGCTGACCCGGCTCGATCAGTTCATCCCCGGTGGACAGCACCGCTACGCGAACCTTGCGGATCACCGCAAGCTCGGCACACCCCAGCGAGGCGGCCAGACCTTGCTCGATCGGCCCCAGCCGCGTGCCCGCCGGCAGGATCAGTTCACCAACGGTGGTTTCCTGTCCTTGTGGACGAATGTTCTGCCCGATGACCAGGGACTCGGTGAAACGGACACGTCCATCCGCCTGGACTTCGGCGTTCTCCTGCATCTCGACGCAATCGGCACCCGGCGGCACAGGTGCGCCGGTAAAGATTCGCGCGCAGGTGCCCGGCGTCAAGGCAACAGGCGCCTGGCCGGCAAAGACTTTCTGACTGACCACCAGCGGCTCTGCGTTCCAGTCAGCCACGCGCAAGGCATAACCATCCATCGCGCTATTGGGCCACGGCGGCAGATCGAGGGACGACAGCAGATCCTCGGCCAGCACCCGGCCCTCGACCTGCGCCAACGGCAAACGCTCGCGCTCTACAATCCGTGAGGCGTCGGCCATTTCCAGCAGACGCGCCAGGGCTACCTCGACCGGCATCAGGGTCCCGGTCTTGCCCGGCTTACCCGCGGGATTCACAGGGTGCCGCCTGTTTCAGGTGAGTCACGAAATTGCACGGGCGATGGCGCGAATCCAGCTGCTCGCCAAGAATGCCATCCCAACCGGTGCGCACCGCATTGGTCGACCCCGGCAGGCAGCACACCAGCGTGCCGTTGGCCAGGCCGGCCAAGGCGCGGGACTGGACGGTCGATGTGCCGATGTCCGCCACCGATATCTGGCGGAACAATTCACCAAAACCATCGACTTGTTTGTCGAGCAGGCAGCTCACTGCTTCCGGCGTGCTGTCACGACCGGTGAAACCGGTGCCGCCGGTGATCAGCACCACCTGTACGACCTCGTCGGCGATCCAGTTGGCAACTTGCGCGCGAATCTTGTAGAGGTCATCTTTGAGCAAGACCCGGCAGGCCAGGTTGTGTCCGGCAGCCGTCAGGCGGTCAACGAACAGCTGGCCTGAGGTATCGGTTTCCAGGGTACGGGTATCGCTGACCGTCAGCACCGCGATGTTGAGCGGCGCGAAAGGTACATCAGCCTTGGCTTTCATAGGCTCGTCCAGTTGTAGGAGAAACAGCCCGGTGTTATATCACAGCGACCTCATTTTTCGCCGCCCCCATGGAGGCCTGCCATGACTTCGAACCCAGCGTTGCCACCCTGCTCCATTTTGCTCCTGGCAGGCGGCCGCGGCCAGCGCATGGGCGGCCAGGACAAGGGGTTGCTGGAATGGCACGGCGAGCCGCTGATTGCACATCTGCATCGCAAGACACGTGCGCTGAGCGATGACCTGATCATCTCGTGCAACCGGAACCTGGAAAAGTACGCGCCCTACGCCGATCAATTGGTCCATGACGACGAAGGCGATTTTCCGGGGCCATTGGCGGGCATTCGTGCCGGTCTCAAAGCGGCCCGTCACAATCATCTGCTAGTCTTGCCATGTGATGTCCCGCGCATTGACCAGGCACTGCTCAGCAGCATGCGCGAAGCCGCCAGCCAGCATCCGGACAAACCCTTGATGCTGCGCCATGACGGCCACTGGGAGCCGTTGCTGTGCATTATTCCAGTGGCACTGCGCGCTGATTTCGAAACGGCCTGGAAGGAGGGTGAACGTAGCCCGGGTCGACTGATGCGCCAGCTGGGTGCTACTGCGTTGCAGTGCCCCGACAACGATCCGCGCCTGGCAAACCTCAACACGCCCGAACTGTTAAGTACGTCAGACACTGTGTCAGACTGAGTACCAAGGAACTTGCGCGCGCTGTTTACGTCTCAAGCCCAGCAACCAAAAGAATTCATTTTTTCGGAGACACTTCCATGACTCAACGGACCCTGGCCACTTTCATGCTTGCACTGGGCCTCGCTACCCTCGCCGGTTGCGCATCGCCTACTGTGATCACCTTGAATGACGGTCGCGAAATCCAGGCCGTCGACACGCCAAACTACGACCAGGATTCGGGCTTCTACGAATTCGAACAGCTGGATGGCAAGCAGACCCGCATCAACAAGGATCAGGTTCGTACCGTCAAAGAGTTGTAATCTTCGCGGCGACTACCGGATACATGAAAATGCCCCGACTGGTCGGGGCATTTTTATTCGCCTCTGGAAAACCCTCGCTAAGGGTTCGGCTCATTGTTCAGTTTATCCACGCGTGCCAGTGCCTGCGTGGCCTCGGTGATGCATTTCTTGTCGTCGTTGGCGGCCCGGGCCGATTCAGCGCTGGCCTGCATCCGCTTGATTTCCATGGTGGTGTTTTCGGACGTGGCCGGCAGGCTGGTGACCTTGTCCTTGAGCTCCTGGAGCTTGATGGTGCACAGGTCGCTGTCTGCGGCGAATACGGGAGAGGCCAACAGGGCGGTGCAAATCAACATTCCGGCGAAAACCGTGCGTTTCATGAATATCTCCTTGCATGGGAGGTATCGAACGCCACAGGCGTGGCGCCTGATCAAAAGACTGCAGACCTGGGCATAAATTCGATTTTTTTGAATGCCCTGCTCACCACTGCAACGTGATTGCGCTCTCGAACTCCCGGCCCTCACCCGTCACCGGGTCTACAAATTTCAGCCCCTGGGCCAGCAGTTTCAGCGGGTTGGCATAGTCATCTTCCACGTCCTTGAGCACCCGGGGATAAAACGGGTCGTTGCAGATGCTGGCGCCCAGGGCGGTCATGTGCACCCGCAACTGATGTTTCTTGCCCGTCACCGGATAAAGCCCATAGCGCCAGAGGTCGCCGTTCTTTTCCCGGACTTCCACAGCCGTCTCGGTGTTGCTGGCGCCCGGCCCTTCCTGCATGCGAAAGAACGGCTCGCCATCGATGAGTCGGCTCTTGTGCACCAGTGGAAACGTCAGGTCAGGTAATGCCCGGGCGATAGCCTCGTAGCGCTTTTCGATCTGCCGCGAAGGAAACAGCGACTGATACGCCGAACGGCTCTGCGGGTTGGCGGAAAACAGCACCAGACCCGCGGTATGCCGGTCGATGCGATGCAAGGGCACCAGGTGCGGGTTGTCCAGGCGACGGATAAGGCGACGCAACAAGGTCTGTTCGACGTACTCACCCGCCGGGGTTACGGGTAGAAAATGTGGCTTGTCCGCCACCACCAGATGCTCGTCCGCGTACAGGATCGACTCGACCACCGGGATCGGTTTTTCGTCAGGCACTTCGCGAAAATAGTGAATCCGCAAGCCTTCCCTGTAAGGCAGGTCAAGGGCAATGGGCGCGCCCTGCCCATCGAGGACGCGACCGCGAGCGATTCTGTCCAGCCATTGTTCACGACTGATGGCGCTGAAGTGCTCGCACAGGCAATCGAAAACGGTCTGCCACGGGCCAGGCGGCAGGTACAGCGTGCTGGCCTGGCTGTGTGCAGCAGAAAATGCTGAAGTGGACATACAAAAGCTCTTACCTTGAATGCAGAGCGGCATTATCCAACAGCAGCGCAAACGAACCTAGCGCAGAATCCTCACGCCGGTATCTGCGCCGCCTCGGTGTACTCCTTGAGCCAGCGCAGCACGTCGACCGCCTCCCAGCGACCCGGGTCATACAGTGCATACAACAAACCCTGATAACCCACGACATCCAGCTGGCGGTGAAAGCCCGCGCGCTGGAACAAGGCTTCGATTTCGGCAAAGCAGGTATTGAAATGCAGCTTGTTGAAGGGCGTTTTTCCTTCAGTCACCAGGCCGTCCAGGCGCAATTCGGCGACGGCTTCGCGTACCACATCCACCGACATGCGATTAACGCTGCTTTTCAATTGTTCGACATTGACCACGACTCATCCCCCTCACGCCCGGAGTTGCCCCGCTCAACGCCAAAAATCAACGGCAGCAGGACAGCAATCCGGATAACTGTATGCGCATACAGTATCCGAATAGCGTCGATTAAGCCAAGGGGATCGGCTCTAAAGTTCGACGGGCGGAACCTGTCCACCCACAAAACCGTTTAACCCAGGAAGGCAACCACTTCGTCGGCACTGAAGGGCCAACCCAGTTCCGCGCCGGTATCGACCCGACGCAACACCGGGATGCGCAGGCTGTAGGCGGCGAACCAGGATTCGTCGTCAGCGATGTCCACCAGTTCCACCAGCAGGCCACGCTCGACAAACTCCATCAACATGGCTTCGGCCACTTCACAGAGATGACACCCGAGAGTGCCGAACAGCTGACATTCAGGAAGCATGAGCGCTCTACCAAGAAATTGAGTGCTTATTCTAGGCCCGCCCCGAAATGCCGTCGAGCCAATGAACCACGGCTAATCCTGGCTGACGGCGCCGATCTTGTGCACCGACAAGTCCGCGCCGTAATACTCTTCTTCCTGGCTCAGGCGCAAACCATGGAATGCCTTGATCACGCCATACACCGCAAAACCACCGGCCAGCGCTACCACCACACCCAGTGCCGTGCCGATCAACTGGCTGACGATGCTCACACCGCCCAACCCGCCCAAGGCCGCCTGGCCGAAGATGCCGCAGGCTACCCCGCCCCAGACGCCACACAGACCATGCAGCGGCCACACCCCCAGCACGTCATCGATATGCCATTTGCCTTGTGCGGCCGTAAAGCACCAGACAAACAGCGCCCCGGCAATGGCACCGGTGACCAGCGCACCCACCGGATGCATCAGGTCGGAGCCAGCACAGATTGCCACCAGACCGGCCAGCGGCCCGTTGTGCAGAAAGCCCGGGTCATTGCGCCCGACGATCAGCGCCGCCATCGTGCCGCCGACCATGGCCATCAACGAGTTCACCGCAACCAGCCCGCTGACCCCTTGCAGGGTTTGCGCACTCATCACGTTGAAGCCGAACCAGCCGACAATGAGAATCCACGAGCCCAACGCCAGGAACGGAATGCTCGACGGCGCGAACGCCACCAGCCGCCCTTCGCGATAACGCCCATTGCGTGGCCCAAGCAACAGCACCGCCGCCAGCGCCAGCCAACCGCCCATGGCGTGAACGACAACGGAACCGGCGAAATCATGGAAGCTGGCGCCAAAGCGCTCCAGCAGCCAGGCCTGCAGACCCAGGTTGCCGTTCCAGATCATGCCCTCGAAGAAGGGATAGATGAACGCCACAATCAACGCTGTCGCGCACAATTGCGGAACGAACCGGGCACGCTCGGCGATGCCCCCGGAAATGATCGCCGGGATCGCCGCGGCAAAGGTCAGCAGGAAGAAAAACTTCACCAGGCCATAGCCGTGATCGGCGTTGATCACGGCCGCCGGTTGCATAAAGGTGACGCCGTAGGAAATCCAATAGCCTATAAAGAAGTAAGCCAGTGTGGAAACGGCGAAGTCGCTTAGGATTTTCGACAGGGCATTGACCTGGTTTTTTTGCCGGACAGTCCCGACTTCCAGGAACGCGAAGCCGGCGTGCATGGCCAACACCATGACCGCACCGATCAGGATGAACAATGTATTGGAGCTATGAACCAGGGTGTCCACAGCGCTTTGCAGATTTTCCATGGATTTGGCAGACCTTAAGGCTGAAAAAAAGCACCAAAGCAGTTCGCGCGGGCAATCCATGCACCAAGTTGAGACTTGTCGAATCGAACAGGTCTCTCCCGATGAACCGTTTTGAAGCACGGGGTTCATCAAGGCCAATCACGACCGGGACATTTGCGCGGGTTTTGATTGTTTGAGTTAAGGTTTTACTGGAATCTTGCCCAGCAACAGCGCAACGGCGCGAGCCGACGCACCACGACACAGCAAAAGTTGTACCAGTCATTTGTACTGAACCTTCGCACAAGGCTCATACTCGAACGATTCAGACGCCACTTACGGAGATCACCAATGGCCAGCATCAAGGCAAAGACTGCTCAAGAAATCCTGATGAGCGATTTTCAGACACTGGTCAGCGATACCGAACGGTTGCTGGAACACACCGCCTCCCTGGCCGGTGACCAGGCCGATGAATTGCGCGACCAGATCCACGACAGTCTGCTGCGTGCAAGGGAAACCCTGAAACTGACCGAAGACTCCCTGCGCGAACGCGGCAAGGCTGCCGTGACCGCCACCGAGGACTATGTCCAGGCCAACCCATGGCAATCGGTGGGTATTGCCGCCGGCGTGGGTTTCCTCATTGGCTTGCTGGCAACCCGGCGCTGATCATGGCGATCGATGAAATCGGCTCGTCCGGGACGGGCGCCAGTTCCTCACCGCGACGCCTCGGCGCCGCCGTTCTTGGGTTGCTGCACAGTCACGTCGAACTGTTCGGTATCGAATTGCAGGAGCAAAAGGCCCGCACCGTAAGCCTGTTGCTGTTTGCCGGCCTGGCGCTGGTGTTCGCGTTATTGTTGTTGGTTGGGCTGTCGACACTGGTGTTGATCGTGTTCTGGGACACCTATCGCCTGCCCGCCATCATCTCACTGTGCGTGTTCTACACCCTTGCCTGCGTGTTCTGCGGGATACGCCTGAGAGCGGCAATCTTCGATGAATCCTCGCCCTTCCATGGCACGTTGGAAGAATTGGCCAATGATCGGGAGCGCCTGCTGCCATGAACCTGCCTGAACTGCCTCGAAACAGCTCACGCACGGAAATGCGCAAGGCACTGATCCGCCTGCGCATGGAAATGCATCGCCAGGAAATCCGTCACGAATCCGGGCAACTGCTGCAACCCCTGCATCGGCTGCGTGGCATGGGCCAGAACCTGCACGATGGGTTCGGCATCAAGCATGCACCGCTGTGGGGCGTGGCGGCCGTTACCTTGTTGGGCTTCCTGACCGGTAAGGGCACGCGGAGCGGCGCAGGCGTGGGCAGCCTGACCCGGCTGATCCGCCTGGGCACCACGCTGGGGCCTCTGGTCAAGCTGGTCATGCAAGGCTCTTCGCGTAAACACTGACCCTGTCAGTATCTGGCTACATTCTTGCAGTAACCGCAGGATCGAACCTCTCTATCGAGGGGTTCGATCCTGCGCGCCTACCCGGTGACCAGGCTTTATCCAACAACAAGATCCATCCAAGGAGGCCTTGTGATCGACGGGCAACCGCTCGCCTGCTTTCAGCCGTTCATCGATACCGCCACCGGCCGTATCGCCGGCGTGGAAGCCCTGGGCCGACTGCGTCAGGCCGACGGCCAACTCGCCTCGGTGGGGCCGCTGTTCGCCGATCCCCGCACCAACGCCGTCGCCCTGCGTCGCCTCGACCGTCAGCTGCGCGATAACGCCCTGAGTCGCCTGCACGAAGCGCCTGGCGACTGGTTTCTCAGCCTGAACATTTCCCCCCGCTGGATCAGCCGCCTGCGCCCGGACCAACCCTTGCCAAGTCTTGGTCAGCTGCAAAAGCACGGAATAGATCCGCAGCGCATCGTTTTCGAAATTACCGAACTGGGTGGCGACATCCAGCGCCTGGCACAGGTAGTGGCGCGTTACCGGCAAGCCGGCGCACGGATTGCCATCGATGATTTCGGCGCCGGCTACTCCCAGCTCGATCGGGTACTGGCGCTGCAGCCAGACATCCTCAAGCTCGACATGCGCCTGTTCCAGGCAGCCGCGTTGGGCGGCCCCAGCAGTGACGTGGTCAAGGCGCTGGCACAAATGGCGGAAAAAACCGGGTGCTGGATCATTGCCGAAGGCGTGGAAACCGAAGCGCAACTGAATTTTGCCCTGGAGTGCGGCTCACGTTATGTCCAGGGGTTTCTGTTTGCCCGGGCACAAGCGGATTTCTTTGCCGCCGATGCCTTCGTCGAGCGCTTTGCCCACCTGCGCCAGCGCTATGTGCAGCAGAAGTTGGCCGAACGCGGTCGCCTGATGATCATGCGCCAACAACTGGGCGAACTGATGGCGATCCTGCAGCACTGGGCACAGACTTGCGCGCCCCTGAGTGCCCTGCCACAACTGGATGCCTTTCCCTGGCTGCTGCGTTTCTATCAGTGCGACCGTCACGGCACGCAGTTGACGCCCAACCTGGAATGGCGCAACAACGGCTGGGTCGCCGACAACCGCTACCTGGGCCATAACTGGTCCTGGCGCCCGTATTTCTATCACCTGCTGGCGCAGGGTTGTGAGGAGCCGCAGCTGACCCTCTCCAACACCTACCGCGACGCCACCAGCAATCAGTACTGCCTCACCGCCGGACAATTTTTCGACAACGGCGAACGCCTGCTGCTCATCGATATCGACGCGGTCGGGCTGTAGTGACGCTTGCAGGCAGCGTTGCGAACCGGGAAGCTACCCGATCAGTCCCCTGACGGAGCGAACCAGCCTTGGATTGGCCTACCCTGCTTACCCGCGAACGCCTCGGAAAGCCCCTGCACAGCCCGGAAGAACTGGGCCGCAGTCCTTTTCACAAAGACCATGACCGCATCATTTTCTCGGGGGCGTTCCGCCGTCTGGGGCGCAAGACCCAGGTTCATCCCGTGCACAGCAACGACCATATCCACACGCGCCTGACCCATTCGCTGGAAGTCAGTTGCGTCGGCCGCTCACTGGGCATGCGCGTCGGCGAAACCATCCGCGGCGCCCTGCCCGACTGGTGTGATCCCAGTGACCTGGGGATGGTGGTGCAATCGGCCTGCCTGGCCCATGACATTGGCAATCCACCCTTCGGCCATTCCGGCGAAGACGCGATCCGGCACTGGTTCCAGCAGGCCGCGGGACGCGGCTGGCTGGATGCGATGAGCGAAGCGCAACGCAATGACTTCCTCAACTTCGAAGGCAACGCCCAGGGCTTTCGGGTATTGACCCAGCTTGAGTACCACCAGTTCGACGGCGGAACCCGGCTGACCTATGCCACCCTGGGCACTTACCTGAAGTATCCATGGACGGCCAGGCACGCCGACTCGCTGGGGTACAAGAAACACAAGTTCGGTTGCTACCAGAGCGAGCTGCCGCTGCTGGAGCAGATCGCGCAAAAACTTGGCCTGCCGCAACTGGAGGAGCAGCGCTGGGCGCGCCATCCGCTGGTGTACCTGATGGAGGCCGCCGATGACATCTGCTACGCCTTGATCGACCTCGAAGACGGCCTGGAAATGGACTTGCTGGAGTATGCCGAAGTCGAGTCGCTGTTACTGGACCTGGTGGGCGACGATCTGCCGCAAACCTATCGCCTGCTCGGCCCGCAGGATTCGCGGCGGCGCAAACTGGCGATCCTGCGCGGCAAGGCCATCGAACACCTGACCAATGCCGCGGCCCGCGCCTTTGTCGAGCAGCAGGATGCGCTGTTGGCCGGCACCCTGGCGGGTGACCTGGTGGAGCACATGCACGGCCCGGCCAAACGCTGTGTGCTCAATGCCAAGGACATGGCGCGGCAGAAGATCTTCCAGGACAAGCGCAAGACCCTGCATGAGATCGGTGCCTATACCACCCTGGAAATTCTGCTCAATGCTTTTTGCGGTGCCGCACTGGAGCAGCACAACGGTCGAACGCCGTCCTTCAAGAGCCGGCGGGTGCTCGACCTGCTGGGCAACAATGCACCCGATCCGAACGGCCCTCTGCACAACTCGTTTTTGCGCATGATCGATTTCATCGCCGGCATGAC
The DNA here is from genome assembly GCF_949767605.1 of Pseudomonas sp. IT-P218. Taxonomy (NCBI): domain Bacteria; kingdom Pseudomonadati; phylum Pseudomonadota; class Gammaproteobacteria; order Pseudomonadales; family Pseudomonadaceae; genus Pseudomonas; species Pseudomonas sp. IT-P218. The sequence continues at coordinate 187,766 of NZ_CATKQQ010000055.1, read as the reverse complement.
CGACAGCTACGCCAGCCACATGGCCCTGGAAATGACCGGTCGTTCCAGCCACTGACGACAAGCGATAGATCAGCCATTACCCCCTCGGTAATGGCCGATCAGTCCTGAAAATCCAAAAACATTCAAGCAACACCGAATCCCCCTACAACGCCTGTCGAGTGCACTGATCGAATGCGCGGCGGCTGTCGGGAAACAATCACGCCTATCGTTCCGACAGAAGAAGCGTGAACACCATGATCAACGACAATCTGCGCATCATGCTGGTGGAGGACCATCCGTTTCAGCTCAGGGCCACCCAATGTCTGCTCGAGAGTTACGGCTTCACTCACTTGACCACCAGCGATTGTGCCAGGAGCGCCTTGCACCACATGCTCAGCGCCGAGCAGCCCTTCGACATCCTGTTATGCGACCAATGCCTGCCCGACGTTTGCGGCATCGACCTGATATCAATCGCCAGCCACCAGGGGCTGATCAAGCAGGCCATACTGTTAAGCAGCCTGACATCCAATGAACTGGGCGAACTTGAAAATCTGGCCCTCGTCAATGGACTGCCATTACTTGGCTGCTTGATAAAACCATTAAAACAGTGCGAGCTGAGATACTTATTGAAACTGATACCGTCACCCTGCAACCAAGCGCCTTTAAAAAGTGTGTAACCCACATATCACCACCCTGCTCCCAATAACTAAACAGCAACATCTTTTGTGGCAACTTACCAAAAAATACCGGTTGACACGTAATCCATTTCCTTTTCGCATGTAGGAACATTCCTATATTGCTACGACAGACCCGTCAGTTCATACGTCCCCCTAACTATCTGAGCTAAGGTGCGCGCTTTATCCGAGCTCGCAGGGATTTGATTATGAACTCCGTTTTTATTGTCGACGATCATCCTGTCATCCGCCTTGCCGTTCGCATGTTGCTGGAACACGAGGGCTACAAGGTCGTCGGTGAAACCGATAATGGTGTCGATGCCATGCAGATGGTGCGTGAATGCATGCCCGACCTGGTCATTCTCGATATCAGCATTCCCAAACTGGATGGACTGGAAGTGCTTGCCCGTTTCAACGCAATGAGTACACCCCTGAGAATCCTGGTATTGACTGCACAATGCCCAACATTATTCGGTATCCGCTGCATGCAATCCGGTGCCTCGGGTTATGTATGCAAACAGGAAGATCTAAGTGAGCTGGTGAGCGCCATCAAAGCGGTACTGTCCGGTTATAACTACTTTCCCAGTGAAGCCTTGAACCCTGCCCGTGGTGACGAAGCGCGGTGCGCCGAACTTGAACTGTTCAAGTCAGTCAATGACCGGGAACTCATGGTATTGCAACTTTTTGCCCAGGGTCGCAGTAACAAGGAAATTGCCAAAGGCATGTTCCTGAGTAACAAGACCGTCAGCACTTATAAAAAACGACTCATGCAGAAACTCAAGGCCAAATCCCTGGTTGAACTCATCGAGATGGCAAAACGTAACGCGTTAGTGTGAGGCACAGAATGCCCAGCCGCTTGAAGGACTATCTGCTGATCATGTCCACGGGCTTGTGCCTGTGCACCGAGCTGTACGCCGCGCAGGAGCATGAACAATATGCCTTGCTCAGTCGTTCAGCGCCCCTGCACCTGGAAGTCCAGCTGGATCAATCACAACGACAATGGGTCGAGGGTAAACGTGAGCTGATCCTCGGCACCTCGGCACCCGACTACCCCCCTTTCGACCTGACCAGCAGCGGCCGTGAATATGAAGGGTTTACCGCCGACTACGCGGGCATACTCGGCGAGGCCCTCGGCCTGCCCGTCAAGGTTCAACGCTTCGCCTCCCGGGGAGCGGCGATCGAAGCGCTCGAAAAAGGCGAGGTCGACCTGCTGGGCACCGCCAACGGATTCGAAGCGAACAATGACGACATCGCGCTTTCCACACCCTATGCGGTCGATCAACCGGTGCTGGTGACACGTGAAGGCGAAACCCGGCCGCTCAATGATGGCCTGGCCGGTTTGCGGCTCAGCATGGTGTATCACTACCTGCCCCTGGAGGAGGTCAAGGCCCTATACCCGAAGGCAATCATCGACGCCTACCCGTCCTACCAGAACGCGATCAATGCAGTGGCTTTCGGCCAGGCCGATGTTTTTCTCGGCGACACCATTTCAACCCATTACATGATCAACAAGGGTTATCTGAACAATATTCGCATGGCCAGTTTCGGCAAGCACGAAGCCCATGGTTTCAGCTTTGCCGTGCACAGGAACAATCCTCAACTGCTCGCCATCATCAATACGACGCTCATGGCCATCCCCGCCAGCGAACGGGAAAACATCGCCAAACGCTGGAGCGCCGGGAGCGATATCCTGCTCACCGATCAAAAACTGCAGCTCAGTTACAGTGAGGAGCGCTGGCTGGCGCAACATCCAGTGGTCCGGGTAGTCGTCAATGAGGCCTATGCGCCGCTGACGTTTTTTGACAGTGCCGGTAACTTTCGCGGGATTGCCGCGGATTTGCTTGAGCTGATCAGATTGCGCACCGGCCTGCGCTTCGACGTTCAGCGCAGCCGTAGCGACAGCGACATGATCAAGCGAATCAACACCGATCAAGCCGATCTGATCGCCGCGATGCTCCCTAGTGCACAACGGGATACCTTGCTGAACTTTACCCGCCCGTACCTGCAGAACTCCTATGTCCTGCTGACACGCAAGGCGCACGACAGTCCGACAAACCTTGCACAGCTCAAGAACAAAAGCCTGGCCATTGCCCGCGGCAACCCGCTTATGGACTATCTGCGCAGCGAGTTCCCGCAGATCAGGTTGATCCAGACCCCGGACGCCTTCAGCGCCGTGGAAATGCTCGCCGAAGGCCGGGTTGAAGGAGCGGTGAATTCACTGGTGATCGCCAACTACTTCATCGCCTCGCAACTGTTCGAAACCGAGCTGCAAATCAGCACCACCATAGGCACCCAGCAGGCGGCGTTCTCCCTGGCAACGGGGCGCGAGGCCAAGGAACTCAATGACATCCTCAACAAGGCACTGTTGAGCATCGCGCCGCAGGAGCTGGGCGTCATCAACAGTCGCTGGCGCGGCTATTCGGCCTCCTCGCAAAACACCTGGCGCCAATATCAGCGGGTGTTCTATCAGATCGTGATCGGCGCCGGCTTGCTGTTGCTGATCTCCGTGACCTGGAACGCCTACATGCGGCGCCAGATCAACCAGCGCAAGGCGGCCGAACGAGCGCTGAACGATCAATTCGAGTTCATGCGTTCACTGGTCAACGGCACGCCTCACCCGATCTATGTGCGTGATCGTCAAGGACTGCTGCAAAGTTGCAACGACAGCTACTTGCGCGCCTTTAACGCAAAACGCGAAGACGTGATCGGCAAAAGCGTGATCCAGGGCACCATGAGCAACGCCTTCGAAGCGCGCGAGTACCAGGCCGATTACCAGCGAGTGGTGGCCGAAGGCACGCCGATGATCCTTGACCGTGCGCTGCACATTGGCGGTCGCCGGTTGACCATCTATCACTGGATTCTTCCCTACCGCGACTCGAGCGGTGAGGTGCAAGGCATCATTGGCGGCTGGATCGACATCAGCGAACGGCGCCAATTGTTCGATGACCTGCGATGCGCCAAAGAGCGCGCCGACGAAGCCAACCGGGCCAAGAGCACGTTCCTGGCCACCATGAGCCATGAAATCCGCACCCCGATGAATGCCGTCATCGGCATGCTCGAACTGACGCTCAAGCGCATCGAACAACACCACCCGGATCGTCCCGCCATTGATGTGGCGTACCACTCGGCAAAGGACCTGCTGGAACTGATCGGGGACATTCTCGATATTGCGCGCATCGAGTCCGGGCACCTGAGCCTGAACCCGGAACGGGTCAACCCGGAGGAAATCGTGGCGTCGGTGGCGCGTATCTTCGATGGGCTGGCCCGGCAAAAGGGGCTCGAGTTGCAACTGCAATTCAACCCGGCCAATCCGGCTATCGACGTGTTGCTCGATCCCCTGCGCTTCAAGCAGGTGTTGTCGAACCTGGTCAGCAATGCCATCAAGTTTACCGAGCACGGCCAGGTCAGGATTATTGTGACCCTGGACCTGAGCAGCGAGGCTGACCGGGCGCACATGCTGTTGCTGGTCGAAGACAGCGGCCCGGGGATCAGTCATGAGGATCAGCAACGCCTGTTCGAACCTTTCGCTCAAGCCGCCAATACCGGGCAGTCGGCACGGGGCGGTGCCGGGCTTGGACTGGTGATCAGTCGCAGCCTGTGCGAAATGATGGACGGCAGCCTGCAGTTGAGCAGCCAGCCGGGCGTCGGTACCCGGGTAAGGATTTCGTTGCCGTTATCCACACTGCCTCGCGACTCCAGGGTGCAAACCGCCGAGCCTCCCATCTACTGCGCCACAATCCCCTTGAATGTGCTGGTGGTCGACGACCACGCGGCCAACCGCTTGCTGATGTGCCAGCAGCTTGAGTTCCTGGGTCATCGATTCAGCGTCGCGGCAGATGGCCAGGCTGGATTGGACGCATGGAAATCCGCCGCCTTCGACCTGGTGGTCGCCGATTGCAACATGCCAGTCATGAATGGGTATGAACTGGCCCAGGCCATTCGTCGACACGAACAACACACTCAACAGCCGCGCTGCACCCTCCTGGGCTTTACCGCCAACGCTCAGCCGGAAGAAGTTCAACGCTGCAAACAGGCCGGGATGGACGACTGCCTGTTCAAGCCCCTGTCCCTGGCCGCCTTGAGTCAATGGGTCACGGGCATCAAGGGAATAAAGGAAATCAAGCCCAGGGTCGTGGCCCCGGCCTTCAGCCTGCAAGGCTTGCATTTGTTGACGGGGGGCGACCCGGCGCTGGACCTGCGCCTGCTGACCGAACTGTTGAACAGCAACCGCCTGGATCGACAGGAACTGCTGGCACTGTCCGACACCCCGGACCCGCAGGCCTTTCTCGACATAGCCCATAAAATCAAGGGCGCCGCCCGAATCGTTCAGGCCACCCGGTTGATCGACAGCTGCGAGGCGCTCGAAGCCACCTGCCATGAGCGCTTCTCCCCTGAGAACGTTGCCAAATACTGCGACGCCGTGGAGCGCGCCCTGCTCGAACTGGAACAGGCATTGCTGCAACAAATCGGACAAAACGACAAAGGCACAATACCCGAGCCTTAACTATGCTTGGACCCGGAGCAGTGTGTTAACCATCACGGAGTGACCTGCATGCCCAGCCCACTGCGCCCGGATCAACGGCGATTTCCCCTGCACGTTCATATCAGCGTGATGTTCACTTTGCTGCTGTTGCTGACCGGGGTCGTGCTGGGCATTTTCCACTACCGGCAAACCACTCAGATCATTCTTTCGAGCAGCGAAAAGCTGTTCAGTCGAATCGAGCAGGATGTGCGCCTGGACCTGCACGCCACCTATGAGCCGATTCGGCATCTGTTGAGCCTGTTGCGGCACAACCCCGCAGCCCAGGCCCTCGACCTGCAACAGCGCCTGGCGCTGCTCCAGCCTTTCAGCCAGTCGCTCAAGGACAACCCCGACCTGGCTTCGTTGTACCTGGGATACGACAACGGTGACTTTTTCATGGTTCGCCCGCTGCGCACGCCAGACCTGAAAGCGCTGCTCAAGGCCCCGGATACCGCGGCCTACCAGGTATGGAGCATCGAGCGAAACAGCAGCGGCCAGGTGCATTCGCAATCCTTGTTTTTCGATCAGGACCTGACGCTCCTCGGTCGTCAGGACAATCTCGACGAAACCTATGATCCGCGTAGCAGGGCCTGGTTCACCAGTGCCAGCCAGGATGTCGACCAGATCACCACCGAACCCTACGTCTTTTTCTCGACCCACCATGTCGGCACCACCCTGGCACGGCGTAGCGGCGAGCATGCGGTGATCGCTGCCGACCTGACCCTGGCCGAGCTCTCGGCCACCTTGGCCAAACATGTGGTGACGCCGGCGACCGAGATCGTCCTGTTCGATGCCCAGGGCAATGCCATCGCTTATCCCGACAGTCGTCGCCTGATCGTCGACGATCAAACCGCCCGCCTGGCCAAGGCCGCCGACCTGAGTCCCGCGCTGAAAACACTGCTCGACAGCCCCGGGGCCGGCAATCGCCTGACGGCCATGGGCCGTAGCTGGATCGTTGCCCGCAGCAGCATGCAGGAAGGCGGCCCCCAGGGGCTGCAACTGGCGACGCTGGTACCGGAAGATGAATTGCTCGCCGACGCCTATCGCATGCGCTGGCAAGGCGCGCTGATTACCCTGGCGACCCTGTTGTTGTGCGTGCCATTGGGATGGCTGACGTCCAGGATCCTGGTCAAGCCCCTGCGCGCCCTGGTGCAGGAGGCGGATGCCATTCGCAGCTTCGATTTCAATTTTCCCGCCGCCCGCCGCTCTCCGGTGCTCGAAGTCGATCAACTGAGCCTGTCCATGGCGCGCATGAAGGACACCCTGGCGAGCTTCTTCCAGATCACCGACAGCCTGAGCGCCGAGACCCGGTTTGCCCCATTGCTGCAGCGGGTGCTGTTTGAAACGGTCAGGATTGGCCAGGCCCAGGCCGGCCTGATCTACCTGCGCGAAGGGGATGGCGATCTTATGGAACCCCAGGGCCTTGTGATCAACGACACGGCACAAACTCTGTCGTCTTTCGACCTCAGCGCACACGGGCTTCATGATGCGCACAGCCCCGCCTGGCTGCAGCAGCTATCGACGGCCGACAACGTCGTCTCCCACCTGGGCTTCGAACAGGCGGGAGACCTGCAGAAAGTCCTGCTGGCCATGGCCTGTCCCCGAGTTCACCTGATCGGCATCCGCTTGCACAATCGTCACAACGAAACCGTGGGCCTGCTGGTGTTTCTGCTGGCCGACAGCGGCAACCAGAGCGACCTGGACAAACTGCGTCCCGACCGCATCGCGTTCCTGCAGGCGGTGTCCGGTGCGGCCGCCGTGAGTATCGAAAGCCAGCGCTTGCAAGACCGGCAAAAACAGCTGCTGGACGCCTTCATCAAACTGCTGGCCGGCGCGATCGATGCCAAGAGCCCCTACACCGGTGGCCATTGCCAGCGAGTCCCGGCCCTGACACTGATGCTCGCCCAGGCCGCGGCCGCCAGCCAGGACCCGGCCTTTCGCGGCTATCAGCCCACGGACGATGATTGGGAGGCGCTGCACATCGCCGCCTGGCTGCACGACTGCGGCAAGGTGACGACCCCGGAATACGTGGTCGACAAAGCCACGAAACTGGAAACCCTGAACGACCGTATCCACGAAATACGCACTCGCTTCGAAGTTCTCAAGCGCGATGCCTGGATCGACTATTGGCAAGCCATCGCCCAAGGTGGCGACGAGCAACAGCTGGCGCAACAGCGAGAGGCCAGCCTGACGGCGCTCAATGACGATTTCGCCTTCATCGCCCGCTGCAACCTGGGCGGCGAGGCCATGGCCGAAGCCGACCTGCAGCGCCTGCGCAGCATCGCGCAGCGCACCTGGACGCGAACCCTGGATGACCGGCTGGGTGTTTCCTGGGAAGAAAACCAGCGCCAGGCGCGTACGCCGGCACCCACGCTGCCGGTCCGCGAGGCGTTGCTGGCGGACCGGCCCGAGCATCTGTTCGAGCGCGCCGAAACCGAATTGATTGCCGAGGACAATCCCTGGGGTTTCAAGCTCGATGTCCCGCGCTACAAGTACAACCGCGGCGAGCTCTACAATCTGAGCATAACCCGAGGCACCTTGACCTCTGAGGAGCGCTACATCATCAACCACCACATGGTGCAGACGATCCTGATGCTCAGCCAACTGCCCTTCCCCGAACACCTGGGCAATGTCGCGGAGATCGCCGGCGGCCACCACGAAAAAATGGACGGCACGGGTTATCCGAAACGCTTGAAGCGTGAGCAGATGAGCCTGCCGGCGCGGATGATGGCGATTGCCGATATCTTCGAGGCGCTGACCGCCGCCGACCGCCCCTACAAGAAAGCCAAGACCCTGAGCGAAGCGCTGGGCATCATGGCCAACATGTGCCGGGATGCGCACATCGACCCGCAGTTGTTCGAGCTGTTCATCAACGCACAGATCTATCTGCAGTACGCCCGGCGCTTCCTCGATCCAGGGCAGATCGATGCCGTGGATACCGCAAGCCTGCTGGCCAAGGCAGGCTTGAAAGGCTGATCAGCAGTCGGTCAGGCGCAGGAAAATAGCCGCCAGTTGCTCGATACCGGCCTGATCCTGCGCGGTGAAACGCGCCAGTTGCGGGCTGTCGAGGTCGAGTACGCCGATCAGGCGACCGTCCTTGACCAGGGGCACCACCAGTTCGCTGTTCGACGCACTGTCGCAGGCGATATGCCCGGCAAACGCGTGCACGTCTTCGACCCGCTGGGTCTGCAAGGTCGCCGCCGCCGTGCCGCACACACCCCGACCGAACGGAATCCGCACGCAGGCGATCTGCCCTTGAAACGGGCCCAGCACCAGCTCTTCGTTACGATTGAGGTAGAACCCGGCCCAGTTCAAACCCTCGAGCTGATTGAACAGGAACGCCGAAAACTGCGCGGCGTTGGCAATGAAATCGCGCTCGTCCGCCAGCAAGGATTCCAGCTGCGCGTGCAGCATGCCGTAGCCCTCGAGGCCCTGGCCGCTGTTTTGTAAATCGATCATGCCTTGTGCTCCAACAGTTTGAGCCCCACCCAATAGCGGGCAAATTGATACGCGCAACGTCCGTTGCGATTGCCCCGCCCGGTGGCCCAGCGCACCGCGAGGATGTCCAGCTCTTCAGTGCGCTGCCACGGCAGGCCGGCCTTGTCGGCCAACTGGCCGATCCAGTGCTCGACCACGTTCAGGAAGTGCTCCTGGGTGAACGGATAGAACGACAGCCACAGGCCGAAACGGTCCGACAGGGCGATCTTGTCTTCCACCGCCTCGCTGGGGTGCAATTCGCCATCGACGCGTTTCCAGTTTTCGTTATCGCTTTCCTTTTCCGGCACCAGGTGGCGACGGTTGGACGTGGCGTAGAGCAACACGTTGTCCGGTGCCTGTTCGAGCGAACCGTCGAGTACGCTTTTGAGCACGCGATAATCGCCTTCGCCCGACTCGAACGACAGGTCATCGCAGAACAGCACGAAACGCTGCGGCAGCTTGGCGATCTGCTCGACCACCCGCGGCAAGTCCGCCAGGTGATCGCGCTCGATTTCAATCAGGCGCAGACCGGCCTGGGCGTGCTCGGCCAGCAAGGCGCGCACCAGCGACGATTTACCGGTGCCGCGCGAACCCCAGAGCAGCGCATGGTTGGCCGGCATGCCATCGAGGAACTGGCGGGTATTACGCCCCAGTTGCTCAACCTGGCGATCGACGCCGATCAGGTCGCTCAGGCGCATGTCCAGGCTGACCTGCAGCGGCAGCAGAAAACCGCTGCGTCCCTCGCGCTGCCAGCGCGCAGCCAGGCAATGGGTCCAGTCGATGGCTTGCCGAGGGGTGGGCAGCAGCGGTTCGATACGGGCCAGAACGGCATCGGCACGTTCAAGAAAAGCATTCAATCGGGAATCCACGTCTTCTCCTCGGGCACGTTCACAGTGATGATGGCGATACAGATACGACATACAGCGTTCGATGAACGGTCAACCGCCCTATGGCAGGGCTCATGGGAACACCCTGCATGATCGACTATGCTTGAGCAGCGAAGGAAAACGGAAGTGATTCAGCACCCCATGGATATCAAGTTCACCAACCGCCTGTCTTACAAACAGGCGCGGCTCACCGTGCTGGTCGGTTTCGTCCTGGGTATGCTGCTCAGCGTGCTGCAAATAGGCATCGATTATGCCAGCGAAGACGCCTCCATCAACCGTGAAATACTGTCTCTGCTCGAAATCAGCCACAACCCCGCCTCGCGCATCGCCTACAACATCGACGCCGAACTCGCCCAGGAACTGACCCTGGGCCTGCTGCGCTCGCCCGCGATCATCGGCGCGAAGCTGACCGACAACAACGGCAATATCCTGGCCAACGTCAAGCGTCCCGGCCTGCAAAGCGGCTATCGGGTATTGAGTGACCTGCTATTCGGGGCCAATCGGCAGTTCGAAGACCGCCTGTACCTGGATCATTTGCCCGGCGAATCCCTGGGCACCCTGCAACTGGACGTCGACACTTACTCATTCGGCTACCGCTTCCTGCGCCGGGCCGAGGTCACCCTGATCAACGGTTTCGCCCGCAGCCTGCTGCTGAGTGGCATCCTCCTGGCGCTGTTCTACGTGATGCTGACCAAGCCCTTGGTGCGGGTCATCCGCGAACTCAGCGGCCGCGATCCACGCAACGCCGAGCCGACGTCGCTGGAATGCCCGGCGGGACACGCCAACGACGAAATCGGCGTGCTGGTGAAAGTTGCCAACCAGCAATTCGAAAACATCGCCACCGAAATCCAGCAGCGACGCAACGCCGAAAATCGCCTGACCGACTATCTTGCCCAGCTGGAAAACATCGTGTCGGCGCGCACGACCGAGCTCAAGGCCATCAATGCCCGGCTCAGTCAATCCAATCAGGAGCTGGAAGTCGCTCGCAGCACCGCCCTGGACATGGCCGAAGCGCGCTCGGTGTTCCTGGCCAACATGAGCCACGAAATCCGCACGCCCCTCAATGGCCTGCTGGGCATGATCGCGCTGTCGCTGGACGGCCCGCTGAATGCCGAGCAACAGCAACAGCTGGCCATCGCCCATGACTCGGGCAAAGTCCTGGTGGAGTTGCTCAACGATATCCTCGACCTGTCGAAATTCGACGCCGGCCAACTCGAACTCGAACACATCCCGTTCGACCTGGGCTCGCTGGTCGAAGACACCGCCAACCTGCTGTCACAGAACGCCGCGCCGAGTGTCGAACTGACCTGCCTGATCGACCCGGACTTTCCTGCGCTGGTGCTCGGCGATCCGACAAGGGTGCGGCAGATCGTCAGCAACCTGCTGTCCAATGCGCTCAAGTTCACCCGTTTCGGCCGGGTCGATGTGCGGCTGTCGACCTATAAGGATGGCGTCAGCATCGAAGTCTGCGACACGGGCATCGGCATCCCGCGGGAGGCTCAGGTCAAGATCTTCCAGCCCTTTACCCAGGCGGGTGCCGGCATCACCCGACAATTCGGCGGTACCGGCTTGGGCCTGGCCCTGACCTATAACCTGTGCGAAGCCATGCAAGGTCGCCTCACCATCAGTTCTGAAGCCGGTTTCGGCAGCCAGTTCTGCGCGCAACTGCCGCTGCCCAGTCATACCCGGGCACTGGCCCCGCCCCCCCTGCAGGGCAAAATCGTGGCAATTACCGCCGCCGGCAGCGGCCTGGCGGAACTGCTGAAAAGTGTATTGCCTGGTTGGGGGCTCGATTATCAACAGCGCACGATCGATGACTCATTGCTCGGTCTGGACCCCGATGTGCTGATCACCGATTGCCCCGAGTGCCTGTTCAACCTGCGCCCCACCATCCGCGCGCCGATCCTGCTGGTGACCGCTTACGGCAGCTTCCTGCCCAGCGAAGAGGCCAGCGCCCTCGCCCCCTTGCAGCAGCAGGCCCGTCCTTTGGCACGCAATGCGCTACACCAGACCTTGCAGCGAATCCTCCTGGTGCAAACCGACACCCCCAGCGATACCCGGGTCGATGCCACCCTCGCGCAGCGCCGGGCGCGGGTGCTGCTGGTCGAGGACAACCCGGTCAACCAGCTGGTGGCCAAGGGCATGCTGGGCAAACTCGGTTGCGACGTGATCGTCGCCGCGCACGGCGCCGAAGCGCTGGATCAATTGGAGAGCCGCGATTTCGATCTGGTGCTGATGGACTGCAACATGCCGGTCATGGATGGCTATGAGGCCAGTCGGCAAATCCGTCGCAGCGGTCGCTGGCCGCAGTTACCCATCGTCGCCCTGACCGCCAACGCCATGTCCGAAGAGCGCGAACGCTGCCGTGCGGCGGGCATGAGCGACTACCTGGCCAAACCTTTTCGTCGAGAAGAGCTGGCCGCCCTGCTGGATGTGTGGATACCGGCTACGACAGCGCCTTGATCTGCCCCAACAAGTGATCCAGGCCGTCGCGCAGCTCATTCAGGCGATCCAGGTCCACGCCGCTGTCGCACAACAGGCGGGCCTTGAGCGGGCCGACCTGATCACGCAGCGCCGTGCCCTGGGGCGACAGGCTCAGGTGCACCTCCCGCTCATCCCGCGCCGAGCGCTGGCGCTGAACCAGCTGCAATTGCTCAAGACGCTTGAGCAACGGCGTCAGCGTGCCGGAATCCAGCGCCAGGCGTTCGCCCAGGGCCTTGACCGTGGGCTGCTCCGGGGCTGTTGCCTGCCATTCCCACAACACCAGCATCGCCAGGTACTGCGGGTAAGTCAGGCCCAACTGATCGAGCATCGGCTTGTAGGCGCGAATCACCGCCCGGGACGCGGCATACAGTTTGAAGCAGAGCTGGCTGTCGAGGCTCAGCGAATCAACGGACAAGGTGTTCATTTGAGCAGGGCTTCGATCTCGCTGCTCAAGTCCTGCGGCTTGGTCGCCGGCGCGAAGCGCTTGACCAACTGGCCGTCCTTGCCGATCAGGAACTTGGTGAAGTTCCACTTGATGCCCTGGGAACCGAGCACACCCGGCGCACGCTTTTTCAGCTGCACGAACAATGGATGGGCACCGTCGCCATTGACTTCGATTTTCTTGAACAGCGGGAAACTGACTCCGTAGTTGAGCTCGCAGAACTCGCTGATCGCCCCTTCGTTACCCGGCTCCTGCTTGCCGAACTGATTGCAGGGAAAGCCCAGTACCACCAGGCCCTGGTCCTTGTAGGTCTGCCACAGCTCTTCAAGGCCTTTGTATTGCGGGGTGAAACCGCATTTGCTGGCGGTGTTGACCACCAGCACGGCCTTGCCGGCGTAATCCGCCAGGGTTTTCTGTTCGCCCTTGATGGTGGTGCAAGGGATGCTGAGGAGATTGTCGCTCATGATTGGGGCGCTCTAGATGGGGGTGATTTGACAAACATAGCGAGCAATTGAATTGCGTGCAATGTAATTAATCGAGCGCCAAACCTGGAGGAGCCGGCTTGCTGGCGATCGGCACGCCGCGGTGTGTCAAATCCACCGCTATCGCCAGCAAGCCGGCTCCTACAGAGAATCGAGGTGATCTTATTCGCGGGGTACCAGGTCCAGGCACACGGTGTTGATGCAATAACGCAACCCGGTCGGCGGCGGGCCATCGGGGAATACGTGGCCCAAATGCGCGTCACATTTGGCGCAGACCACTTCGGTACGGATCATGCCGTGACTGACATCACGGATCTCGACCATCGCACTGTCACCGATCGGCGCGTAGAAACTCGGCCAGCCGCAACCGGAATCGAACTTGGTGGCGGAGTCGAACAACGGCTCGTTGCAGCAGATGCAATGATAGACACCATCGGTCTTGGTGCCGTTGTACTTGCCGGAAAACGGGCGCTCGGTGCCCTTGAGCCGGCAAACGTTGTACTGCTCTGGATCGAGCATGGCCTTCCATTCTTCCAGGGATTTTTCCAACTTTTCCATCATCACACCTCAGCAGCTGAAAAAGCCCGATCTGTACCTTTTCCACGGATCGGGCGGCACGTATGATTGCGCCTCGTCAAACGCCAGTCTGGCAGCCAGACCACGCGCATTCAAACGGATTTATGGGTGCTGCCTCTCAAGGCGCCAGGCCTGTGTGATAACGCAGGTTTCCCAGCACGGTTGTCCACACGCCGCCTGGATCGTTCATTTTCGGGAACACATCGCCATGCAGGTCAGCAAATCGAACAAGCTCGCCAACGTCTGCTATGACATTCGCGGCCCAGTGCTCAAGCACGCCAAACGCCTGGAAGAGGAAGGCCATCGCATCCTCAAGCTGAACATCGGCAACCCGGCGCCCTTTGGTTTCGAAGCGCCGGACGAAATCCTCCAGGACGTGATCCGCAACCTGCCGACCGCCCAGGGCTACAGCGACTCCAAGGGCCTGTTCAGCGCGCGCAAAGCCGTCATGCAGTACTACCAGCAAAAGCAGGTTGAAGGTGTCGGCATCGAGGACATCTACCTGGGCAACGGCGTTTCCGAGCTGATCGTGATGTCGATGCAGGCCTTGCTCAACAACGGCGACGAAGTGCTGGTACCGGCTCCCGACTACCCGTTGTGGACCGCCGCGGTGAGCCTGTCGGGCGGTAACCCGGTGCATTATCTGTGCGACGAGCAGGCCAACTGGTGGCCGGACCTGGCCGACATCAAGGCCAAGATCACCCCGAACACCAAGGCCCTGGTGATCATCAACCCGAACAACCCGACCGGTGCGGTGTATTCGAAAGAAGTACTGCTGGGCATGCTGGAACTGGCCCGCCAGCACAACCTGGTGGTGTTTTCCGACGAGATCTACGACAAGATCCTCTACGACGATGCCGTGCACATCTGCACCGCTTCGCTGGCGCCGGACCTGCTGTGCCTGACCTTCAACGGCCTGTCCAAGTCCTATCGAGTGGCCGGTTTCCGTTCCGGCTGGATCGCCATTTCCGGACCGAAACAACACGCCCAGAGCTACATCGAAGGCATCGACATGCTGGCCAACATGCGCCTGTGCGCCAACGTGCCGAGCCAGCACGCGATCCAGACCGCGCTGGGTGGCTATCAGAGCATCAACGATCTGGTGCTGCCGCAAGGGCGCCTGCTGGAACAGCGTAACCGCACCTGGGAACTGCTCAACGACATTCCCGGGGTGAGCTGCGTCAAGCCAATGGGCGCGCTATATGCCTTCCCGCGGATCGACCCGAAGGTCTGCCCGATCCACAACGACGAAAAGTTCGTCCTCGACCTGCTGCTCTCCGAGAAGCTGCTGGTGGTGCAAGGCACAGCCTTCAACTGGCCATGGCCCGACCACTTCCGCGTCGTGACCCTGCCGCGCGTCGATGACCTGGACATGGCCATCGGACGCATCGGCAATTTCCTCAAGTCCTACCGCCAGTAAGCGGCCTGTCACCGTGCGATGGCGGAAACATCGCACGGTGATTCATTCTGCAACACATGATTACGTCCTACCCATGACTGCTGCCTCGATGCCTGTGCAATGCCACATTGCCTGGTCACGTCGAGTAACCACGGGCACCCAGCCGCCGGTGGCCTGACAAACAACTTCGCCGTCCCACGTCGGAAATGCCCTGCAACCAGCTACGCTTTTGCTGTAGGACACAGTTTGAAATAGTCACTTGGTTGAATACCCCGGTGCAGCACCTTATATACCCCGCAGTACGCTACATCTTTAGCATGAGGAGATTTCTACAACCATGATGCGCATCCTGCTGTTCTTGGCCACTAACCTGGCGGTCGTGCTGATTGCCAGCATCACCCTGAGCCTTTTCGGCTTCAACGGGTTCATGGCGGCCAATGGGGTTGATCTCAACCTCAATCAGCTGCTGATTTTCTGTGCGGTCTTCGGTTTCGCCGGTTCCCTGTTCTCGCTGTTCATCTCCAAGTGGATGGCGAAGATGAGCACCAGCACCCAAATCATCAGCCAGCCGCGCACGCGTCACGAGCAATGGCTGCTGCAAACGGTCGAGCAACTGTCCCGCGAAGCCGGGATCAAGATGCCCGAAGTCGGGATCTTCCCGGCCTATGAGGCGAACGCCTTTGCCACCGGCTGGAACAAGAACGACGCACTGGTCGCCGTCAGCCAGGGCCTGCTGGAACGTTTCTCGCCGGATGAAGTGAAAGCCGTCCTGGCCCACGAAATCGGCCACGTGGCCAATGGCGACATGGTCACCCTGGCGTTGATCCAGGGCGTGGTGAACACCTTCGTGATGTTCTTCGCACGGATCATCGGCAACTTTGTCGACAAGGTGATCTTCAAGAACGAAGAAGGCCAGGGCATTGCCTACTACGTGGCGACCATCTTCGCCGAACTGGTCCTGGGTATCCTGGCCAGCGCCATCGTCATGTGGTTCTCGCGCAAGCGCGAATTCCGTGCCGACGAAGCCGGTGCCAACCTGGCCGGCACCGCCGCGATGATTGGCGCGTTGCAACGCCTGCGTGCGGAACAGGGCCTGCCGGTGCACATGCCTGACACCCTGAACGCCTTTGGCATCAACGGTGGCATCAAACAGGGCTTCGCCCGCATGTTCATGAGCCACCCGCCGCTGGAAGAGCGCATCGACGCACTGGCCCGTCGTCGGGGCTGAGAGGTTCTGAAGTAAACAAGAAGGCCCGCAGTGATGCGGGCCTTTTTTTCTACTGGATGGTTATGGTGTTTTTCATGGCCCCATCGCCAGCAGGCTGGCTCCCACAGTAGATGTGGGAGCCAGCCTGCTGGCGATGGAGCCCGGTAAAGCAACACCTTTTACTGAGTGGAAACCCGATAAACGCGCTCCTCAAGCCGCGTAACGCCTGCCTCCAGAAACTTCCCGCTCTCGCTCAGTACATCCTGGTCTTCGAGGATTTTTAGTGTCCACGCAGCACCGAACAACCGCTGCACCTCTTCATCGAGCACGGCAAACGGCGGACCGGGCATCTGCGCCTGGTCGTAATCCAGCGTGATCAACAACCCAAGCGCATCCTTCGGCACAATCCGCGTCAGGTGCGCGGCGTATTGCTCACGCATGGGCGGCGGCAGCGCAATCAGCGCGGCGCGGTCGTAAACAGCGGCGCAATCGGCCACATCACCAGCCGTCAGGTCGAAAAAGTCACCGCACCACAGCTCGATCGAGCCAGCCCGATAGACCTTGAACGGGCCCTGCTCACTGACATCAGGGTCGAAATGGTGCTCATTGAAGAAGTCCTCGATGGCCTTCTCCGACAACTCGATGCCCAACACCTCATGGCCTTCGCGGGCGAGCCACAACAAATCCAGGCTCTTGCCGCACAACGGCACCAGCACGCGAGCGCCGTCCTCCACACCCAACTGCGGCCAAAACCGTTGCAGATAAGGATTAACTTGCGGCAAGTGAAAGCCGATCTGATTCGACGCCCACTTCTTGTGCCAAAACTCCGGCTGCATAAATAACCCCGAAAATTCGATCAAAACACCCTAAAACTTATATTAGATTTAGATCAATGATCTGACAGAAGATGACGCCATCTTAACTCCCAGGAGCTCATCCATGTTCCCCAGCCTGTACATATCCCATGGTTCGCCGATGCTGGCCCTGGAACCGGGCGCCAGCGGACCGGCCCTGGCTCGCCTGGCCGCAGAGATGCCCAGGCCGGATGCCATCGTGATTGTCTCCGCACACTGGGAAAGCGATGAACTGCTGGTGGGCGGCAACCCGCAGCCGGACACCTGGCATGACTTCGGCGGTTTTCCAAAGGCTTTGTTCGAGGTGCAATATCCGGCTCCTGGTAACCCCGGGCTGGCCGAACAGGTGGTCGAACTGTTGCGCGCCAGTGCCCTTCCCGCCCGCATCGACAGCACACGACCGTTCGACCATGGCGTCTGGGTGCCGCTGTCGTTGATGTATCCCCAGGCCGACATCCCGATTGTCCAGGTTTCACTGCCTACTCGAGGCGGCCCGGCCTTGCAGGCCCGTGTGGGCCAGGCGTTGGCCGGCTTGCGCGAACAGGGTGTGCTGTTGATCGGTTCCGGCAGCATCACCCACAACCTGCGAGAGCTGGACTGGCATGTCGGCCCGGAGAGTGTCGAACCCTGGGCCCGGGAATTTCGCGACTGGATGATCGACAAGCTCGCGGCAAAGGATGAGGCCGCCCTGCACGACTATCGCCGGCAGGCACCGAACGCCGTGCGCAACCATCCCAGCGATGAACACTTGCTGCCGTTGTACTTTGCCCGCAGTGCCGGGGGGCAGTTCAGCATCGCCCACCAAGGGTTCACCCTGGGCGCGCTGGGCATGGACATCTACCGTTTCGGATAAGGCTGCGAAGCCCGCGGTGGCCCGGTTCAGGCCACATCGACCCCGACATGAATCGCATCATGGCGCCAGAACTCCAGGTCACAATCGATCAGCCGCCCGTGCTGATCGTAATTGACCCGGGCGATGCGCAATCCGGGACTGCCCACCGACACCCTTAAAGCGGCCGCCGCGTCTGCCGACAATGCCGTCGGCACGATCTCGAAGCGCACCCGCCCGTAGTGCAGGTCGTAGTGCCGCGCATACAGCTCGGTGATCGACTGATTCAGGTCGAAATCCAGAATGCCCGGAAAATACTGCGGATTCAGATAGTGCTCCACGTACAGCACCAGTCGCCCATCAATACGCCGCGAACGACAGACCTGAATCACGCTCGACAACGCCGGCAGCTGTAACCAGGCACAGATCGCCGCCGATGCCGGCAACAATCGCGCCGAAATGACCTCGGTGGACGGCACCCGCCCCTGGGCGCTGACCATGGCGTGGAAGTGACTGCGCTGCATGAGGTTGTAGGCCAGGCGCGGCGGCGACACGAACCAGCCACGACGCTCCTCGCGATAGATCTGGCCCTGTGCTTCGAGCTGCAGCAATGCCTCGCGCACGGTAATCCGGGTCGTCCCAAACAACTCACTGAGCTTACGCTCCGCTGGCAACTTGCTCCCGGGCGCCAACAGCCCCTTATCGAGCTGCTCCTGAAGCACCTGGCCTATGGCTGTCACCGCTTTTGTTGCCTCATCGCGCATCAACGTTACCTATCTGGACTAGACCAGCACTCTTTCGGGGCGCAACCGCTGGAAAAAACGGTTCTTTCAAGATCCTGCAAGCGTAGGCAATGCAGATGACCGAGAGATGACACAGCCGCCCGACGGTCATCCCGACAACGTGCAAGACATCGGCCAAGTCCCTTGTGTTATGGGGCTTCGCCCATGGTCTACGCTTACTTGGCACCCGCCGATACCGGGCAAATAAACGTCCGTCGGGGCGACGAACGACATCAAAGTGTCATCGAGCCGCCTTAGATTGGCTCAGGTATTGCTGACCTAGACCAACACAATCGCAATCGCAGCGTTGAAAACGCCCATAGGAGCTTCGGAATGAAACAGCTTTTCCTGGCATCACTGTTAGGCTCGACCATTGCCATGTGCACCGCCGCCATGGCGGCTGATGATTTGAAAACTCTCGAGGCCGCTGCGAAAGCGGAAGGCGCCGTCAACAGCGTCGGCATGCCCGATGACTGGGCCAACTGGAAAGGCACCTGGGAAGACCTGGCCAAGAAGTACGGCCTGAAACACATCGACACCGACATGAGTTCGGCCCAGGAAATCGCCAAGTTCGCCGCCGAGAAAGACAACGCCAGCGCCGACATCGGCGACGTCGGGGCCGCCTTCGGCCCGATCGCGGTCAAGCAAGGCGTGGTGCAACCCTACAAACCCACGACCTGGGACCAGATCCCGGACTGGGCGAAAGACAAGGACGGCAACTGGGCACTGGCCTATACCGGCACCATTGCTTTCATCGTCAATAAAAAGTTGCTGCACGGTTCCGACGTGCCGACCAAGTGGGCTGACCTCAAGACCGGCAAGTACAAGGTTTCCATTGGTGACGTAAGCACCGCGGCCCAGGCTGCAAACGGCGTTCTGGCCGCGGCACTGGCCAACGGCGGCGACGAGAAAAACCTTGAGCCGGCACTGTTGCTGTTCGCCGACCTCGCCAAGCAGGGTCGCCTGTCGATGTCCAACCCGGTCATTGGCGCCATGGAGAAAGGCGAGATCGAAGTCGGCGTGGTCTGGGACTTCAATGGCTTGAGCTACAAGGCCAAGATGGCCAACCCGGATGACTACGTGGTGCTGATCCCATCCGATGGTTCGGTGATTTCCGGCTACACCACCATCATCAACAAATACGCCAAGAACCCCAACGCGGCCAAGCTGACCCGCGAGTACATCTTCAGCGACGCCGGCCAGATCAACCTGGCCAAGGGCAATGCGCGTCCGATCCGCGCCGAACACATCACGCTGCCGGATGACGTAAAAGCCAAGCTGCTGCCGAACGAGCAGTACAAGAAGGTCACGCCGATCAAAGACGCGGATGCCTGGGAAAAAACCTCCAAGGCCCTGCCGCAGAAGTGGAACGAAGAAGTCATCGTCGAAATGAAATGACGCGATAGGTCCCATTTGGGGATCTGATGGAGATCCAAATGTGGGAGCGGGCTTGCTCGCGAATGCGGTGTGTCAGTCGACATCAATGTCGAATGTCAGTCCGCCTTCGCGAGCAAGCCCGCTCCCACAGTGGACCGAGTGAATTTCCAATTACTGTTTCCCGGAGTGTTTGCCCCCATGAAACACAACGTCATCCTGGTCGTGCTCGACGGCCTCAACTACGAAGTCGCGCGTCACGCCATGGGGCACCTGCAGGCTTACGTCGGCGCAGGACGCGCAGCGCTCTACAAACTGGAGTGCGAGTTGCCGGCCCTGTCCCGACCGCTTTACGAATGCATCCTGACCGGCGTCAAGCCGATCGACAGCGGCATCGTTCACAACAACGTCTCGCGCCTGTCCAACCAGCGCAGCATCTATCACTACGCCACCGACGCCGGGCTGAAAACCGCTGCGGCGGCTTATCACTGGGTCAGTGAGCTGTACAACCGCTCGCCCTTCGTAGCGTCCCGGGATCGTCATACCGACAACCCCGACCTGCCGATCCAGCACGGGCATTTCTACTGGAGCGATCACTATCCCGACTCGCACCTGTTCGCCGACGCGGAAAACCTGCGCTTGATTCACGCGCCGAATTTCCTGCTGATTCACCCCATGAACATCGACGACGCCGGACACAAGCACGGCCTCGACACCCCGCAGTACCGCAACAGCGCGCGCTTTGCCGACATCTACCTCGCGGACTATCTGCAAGGCTGGCTCGACGCCGGTTATCAGGTGCTGGTGACCGCCGATCACGGCATGAACAACGACCGCTCCCACAATGGCCTGCTGCCCGAGGAACGCGAAGTGCCGTTGTTCGTACTCGGCGATGCCTTCAGCTTCAATGCCGACGCGGCGCCGAAACAGACCGACCTCTGCGGCACCGTCTGCGAACTGCTGGGCGTCCCCCACGACAAGCCCGTGTGCCGGGAGCTGCTCAAGTGACCTCCATGACTCGCGGCAAATGGCTGGCAGCCCTGTGCCTGGTGCCCTTCGCCCTGTTCTTCATCGTGTTCGAAATCGCCCCACTGACATGGGTCATCATCAACAGCCTGGAATCGGAAGAGTCCGGTTGGGGTATTGCCAACTTCACCAAGGTCTTCAGCTCGAAGTTCTACCGGCAGGCGATCCAGTACAGCCTCGAGATCAGTTTCTGGTCCAGCGTGTTCGGCATCATCATCGCCGTGCTCGGTGCCTATTCCCTTCGCCGGGTCGACTCCAGGCTGCGCAACTTCGTCAACGCCTTCGCCAACATGACCAGCAACTTCTCCGGTGTGCCGCTGGCCTTCGCGTTCATCATTCTGCTGGGCTTCAACGGCAGCTTCACCATCATGCTCAAGCAGGCCGGGATCATTCAGGACTTCAACCTGTACTCGAAAACCGGGCTGATCATTCTCTACACCTACTTCCAGATTCCCCTGGGCGTGCTGCTGCTCTACCCGGCCTTCGACGCCCTGCGCGAAGACTGGCGCGAATCCGCCGAGCTGCTCGGCGCCAACGGCTGGCAGTACTGGCGGCACATCGGCCTGCCGGTGCTGACCCCGGCGCTGCTCGGCACCTTCGTGATCCTGCTGGCCAACGCCCTCGGCGCCTATGCCACCGTGTACGCCCTGACTACCGGCAACTTCAACGTGCTGACGATCCGGATCGCCGCGATGGTCTCGGGTGATATTTCCCTGGACCCGAACCTGGCCAGTGCCCTGGCCGTGGTGCTGGTGGCGTTGATGACCCTGGTGACCATCGTCCATCAACTGCTGCTGAAGAGGAGCTACCATGTCTCGCGCTGAACTGGGGCCTGCCGGCGTCTACCATCGGGTGGTGGTCTACCTGCTGTTTGCCATCATGTTGCTGCCGCTGGTCGGCACCTTCATCTATTCGATTTCCAGCAGTTGGTCGGCCACCATCCTGCCCAGCGGTTTCAGCATCAAATGGTACGTACAACTGTGGAGCGATCCGCGGTTCCTGAGCGCTTTCGGCCAGTCGCTGCTGGTCTGCGTCGGCGCCCTGGTTCTGGCGGTGGTACTGATCCTGCCGTTGCTGTTCGTGGTGCATTACCACTTCCCCAGACTCGATGCACTGATGAACATCCTGATCCTGCTGCCCTTCGCCGTGCCGCCGGTGGTGTCGTCGGTGGGCCTGCTGCAGCTCTACGGTTCCGGGCCGTTCGCCATGGTCGGTACGCCTTGGATCCTGATCGGTTGCTACTTCACCGTGGCGCTGCCGTTCATGTACCGCGCCATCACCAACAACCTGCAAGCGATCAACCTGCGCGACCTGATGGACGCCGCCCAACTGCTCGGTGCCAGCACTTTTCAGGCAGCGTTCCTGGTGGTGCTGCCGAACCTGCGCAAGGGCCTGATGGTGGCGTTGCTGCTGTCTTTCTCGTTCCTGTTCGGTGAGTTCGTGTTCGCCAACATCCTCGTCGGCACCCGCTACGAAACCCTGCAGGTCTACCTCAACAACATGCGCAACAGCAGCGGTCATTTCACCAGCGCGCTGGTGATTTCCTATTTCCTCTTTGTGCTGGTCTTGACCTGGATCGCCAACATCTTGAACAGGGACAAAAGCGAATGAGCTATGTCAGCGTCCAACATCTGCAAAAGAATTACGCCGGCACCACGGTGTTCAACGACATCAACTGCGAAATCCACAAAGGCGAATTCGTCACCCTGCTCGGCCCGTCCGGTTGCGGCAAATCCACCCTGCTGCGCTGCATCGCCGGGCTGACGCCGGTGGATGGCGGCAAGATCCTGCTCGATGGCGTCGATATCGTCCCGTTGAGCCCGCAAAAACGCGGGATCGGCATGGTGTTCCAGAGTTACGCGCTGTTCCCCAACATGACCGTGGAACAAAACGTCGCGTTTGGCCTGCGCATGCAGAAGGTCAACGCCGGCGACAGCCACAAGCGTGTCGCCGAGGTGTTGCAGCTGGTGGAACTGAACGACTTTGCCAGCCGTTACCCGCACCAGTTGTCGGGCGGCCAGTGCCAGCGTGTCGCCCTGGCTCGTTCATTGGTCACCCGCCCGCGCCTGCTGTTGCTGGATGAACCGCTGTCGGCCCTGGACGCGCGGATTCGCAAGCACCTGCGCGAACAGATCCGTCAGATCCAGCGCGAGCTGGGCCTGACCACGATCTTCGTCACACACGACCAGGAAGAAGCGCTGACCATGTCCGATCGCATTTTCCTGATGAACCAGGGAAAAATCGTACAAAGCGGTGACGCCGAAACCCTGTACACGGCACCTGTGGACGTCTTCGCCGCCGGTTTCATCGGCAACTACAACCTGCTGGACGCCGCCAGCGCATCCATGCTGTTGCAACGGCCGATCAACCACCGCATCGCCATTCGCCCGGAAGCCATCGAACTGAGCCTGGACGGCGATCTCGACGCCCAGGTGCGCAGTCACAGCCTGCTGGGCAATGTGATTCGCTACCGCATTGAAGCCCGCGGCGTGGAGCTGGTGGTGGATGTGCTGAACCGCTCGGCGTCCGACCTGCATCCCGATGGTCAGCGCCTGGCACTTTCCATCGATCCGACCGCCCTGTGTGAGGTGGCTTGAAGGCAGCTGCAAGTTTCAAGCTGCAAGCTTCAAGTTGTAGACTGCTGACCACTGAATCCACTTCTTGCAGCTTAAAGCTTGAAGCTTGCAGCTGTTCTCAGAGAGAACCCCAATGGCCCTGGCAATTTTTGATCTGGACGAAACCCTGATCCACGGCGACTGCGCCTCGTTGTGGAGTGAGCAAATGGTCCGCCTCGGCTGGGTCGACGGCGAATCCTTCCTGCGTCGCGACAAGGAACTGATGGACGCCTACGGCAGGGGTCACCTGGCCATGGAGGACTACATGGCCTTCAGCCTGGAACCCTTGATCGGCCGTACCCCCGCAGAAGTCGAGCACCTGGTCGGCCCGTGGGTGGAAGATTTCATCGAACCGATCATCTTCAGCGACGCCACCAAAACCATCGCCGCCCACCGCAAGGCCGGCGACCGGATCCTGGTGATTTCGGCCTCGGGCACGCATTTGGTGAGGCCGATTGCCGAACGTCTGGGCATCGACGAGATTCTCGGGATCGAGCTGGAAGTGGCGCACGGGGCCTATACCGGCAAGACCGTCGGTACGCTGACGTATCGCGAAGGCAAGATCACCCGGCTGCTGGAGTGGCTGGATGCGGAGGAGGAGAACCTGGAGGGCGCGAGTTTCTATTCCGACTCACGCAATGATTTGCCGTTGCTGCTGAAGGTGGATTTCCCGCATGTGGTCAATCCGGACCCGGTATTGCTTGAGCAGGCGGAAAAATCCGGCTGGCCGATCCATAACTGGAAGTAAAAGCAAAAGATCGCAGCCTGCGGCAGCTCCTACAGGAGAATGCGATCCCCTGTAGGAGCTGCCGCAGGCTGCGATCTTTTCAGGCCCAACCCGATATCAGCTCAGGCTCTCGTCAATCACCAACACCAACTTCCCCGCCACCGTATTACTCGCCAACTCCGCAAACGCCGCTTCGGCATCCTTGATCGGGAAGGCCTTCGCCAGTTGCGGGCTCAAGCGTTTATCGGCAAACAGCGGCCAGACATGCTGGCCCAGATCCCTGAACAGATCCGCCTTGAACTGATCGCTACGACTGCGCAGGGTCGAGCCCAGCAACTGCACGCGCTTGGCCAGCACCTGCGCCAGGTCCAGCTTCGCTTCACGCCCCCCCATCAGGCCGATCAGCACCCAACGGCCATCGGCCGCCATCAGTTTCAGGTTCAGCGCTGCGTAGTTGCCGCCTACCGGGTCGAGGATGACGTCGAACGGCCCCAGGTCGCGCAGGCTGTCCAGGTCGTCAGTGCGCACCACGCCGCCCTGGGCGCCGAGCGCTTCACAGTAGGCCAGGCGCTCGGCAGAGCCGACACTGACCCAGCACGGATTGCCGAACGCCTTGCAAAGCTGAATGGCAGCTGAACCGATTCCACTTGCTCCGGCGTGCAACAGCACTTTTTCACCCGGCTTGAGTGCCGCCAGTTGAAACAGGTTCAGCCAGACGGTGGCATAGACTTCCGGCAGCGCGGCCGCTTCGGCCAGTGACATTTCGTCGGGAACCGGCAACACATGCCGCCCGTCGACCACCACCTCCTCGGCCATCCCGCCCCCGGCCAGCAAGGCGCAAACCCGATCGCCCACCTGCCAGGACGAGCCCGGGCCCACCTCGCTGATCACCCCGGAACACTCGAGCCCAAGCACTTGGCTGGCCCCCGGCGGTGGAGGATAAAGGCCTGCCTTCTGCAACAGATCGGCGCGATTGAGACCCGCTGCTGCCACTCGAATCCGAACTTGCCCCGCATCACACGCAGGACTGGGCTCTTCATCCCACACCACTTGACCGTCAACGCCTTGCAATGCTTTCACAGTGCCTCCATAGTGAGTCTGGACTGAGCCCGAAGCTGTAGCGCCGGGCTTTTTGCATTATGCGACCGGCCCATGTGGAACCGGCGACTTCAAAGACGGCCTAATATGCGTTATCAATTGTCCCCGCGTCGAATCAACATGAAGCGTTTGTTCCCCAGCACTGCCCTCGCCCTTTTCATCGGTATCGGCCTGTTGCCGATGTCCGGCAATACTTTCGCAGCCAATAGCTGGGACAAGCTTCAGCCCGACCGTGACGAAGTCATCGCCAGTCTGAATGTCGTGGAACTGCTCAAGCGCCACCACTACAGTAAGCCGCCGCTCGATGACGCGCGCTCGCTGATCATCTACGACAGCTACCTGAAACTGCTCGACCCGTCGCGCAGCTACTTCATGGCCAGCGACATCGCCGAATTCGACAAGTGGAAGACCCAGTTCGACGACTTCCTCAAGAGCGGCGACCTCAACGCCGGGTTCACCATCTACAAGCGCTACCTGGACCGCGTCAAGGCGCGTCTGGACTTTGCCCTTGCCGAGCTGAACAAGGGCGTCGACAAGATCGACTTCACCTCCAAGGAAACCTTGCTGGTCGACCGCAAGGATGCCCCTTGGCTGAAATCCACCGCGGAACTCGACGACCTGTGGCGCAAACGCGTCAAGGACGAAGTGCTGCGGCAGAAGATCGCCGGCAAGGACTCCAAGCAGATCCAGGAAACCCTGACCAAGCGCTACAAGAACCAGCTGGCGCGCCTGGGCCAGACCCGTGCGGAAGACATCTTCCAGGCGTACATCAACACCTTCGCCATGTCCTACGACCCGCATACCAACTACCTGTCGCCGGATAACGCGGAAAACTTCGACATCAACATGAGCCTGTCCCTCGAGGGCATCGGCGCCGTGTTGCAGAGCGATAACGACCAGGTGAAAATCGTGCGCCTGGTGCCAGCAGGCCCTGCGGACAAGACCAAGCAGGTCGCACCGGCCGACAAGATCATCGGCGTAGCCCAGGGCAACAAGGAAATGGTCGACGTGGTCGGCTGGCGCCTGGACGAAGTGGTCAAGCTGATCCGCGGTCCGAAAGGCACCATCGTGCGCCTGGAAGTGATCCCGGCCAGCAATGCACCGAACGACCAGACCAGCAAGGTCGTGCCGATCACCCGCGAAGCGGTGAAGCTTGAAGACCAGGCGGTGAAAAAGTCGGTCCTCAACCTCAAGCAGGACGGCAAGGACTACAAGCTCGGTGTCATCGAGATCCCGGCCTTCTACCTGGACTTCAAGGCCTTCCGTGCCGGCGATCCGGATTACAAGAGCACCACCCGCGACGTCAAGAAGCTGCTGACCGAGTTGCAGAAAGACAAGGTCGACGGCGTGGTCATCGACCTGCGCAACAATGGCGGTGGCTCCTTGCAGGAAGCTACCGAGCTGACCAGCCTGTTCATCGACAAGGGCCCTACCGTGCTCGTGCGTAACGCCGACGGCCGCGTCGATGTCCTCGAAGACGAAAACCCGGGTGCCTTCTACAAAGGCCCGATGGCGTTGCTGGTCAATCGCCTGTCCGCCTCGGCCTCGGAAATTTTCGCCGGCGCCATGCAGGACTACCATCGCGCGCTGATCATCGGCGGCCAGACCTTCGGCAAAGGCACCGTGCAGACCATCCAGCCGCTGAACCATGGCGAGCTCAAGCTGACACTGGCCAAGTTCTACCGGGTTTCCGGGCAGAGCACCCAGCATCAGGGCGTACTGCCGGACATCGATTACCCGTCGATCATCGACACCAAGGAAATCGGCGAAAGCGCCCTGCCCGAAGCCATGCCGTGGGACACCATCAAGGCGGCGATCAAGCCTGCGCTCGACCCGTTCAAACCGTACATCACCCAGCTCAAGTCCGAGCATGACGTACGCACGGCCAAGGACGCGGAGTTCGTGTTCATCCGCGACAAACTGGCCCTGGCGCAGAAACTGATGGCGGAAAAAACCGTCAGCCTCAATGAAGCCGAGCGTCGTGCCCAGCACGCCGATATCGAAGCCAAGCAGCTCGCCATGGAGAACATCCGTCGCAAGGCCAAGGGCGAAGAGCCGCTCAAGGAGCTGAAGAAAGAAGACGAAGACGCTATCGCGGCCGAGGACGACAAGACGAAGCCGGAAGACGATGCCTACCTGAGCGAAACCGGGCGCATCCTCCTGGATTACCTGAAGCTCAATACCGCGGTCGCCAAGCACTAAGCTGATGGCAATTTAATGCTGACGCTCCCCGGAGCGTCATCAAACAGTCATCATTCTGTCGTGAAATAACGGACCGGCAGCCCTCTTGCACCCAAGAGCGCTCCGGTCCTTTTTTTTCGCCAGAGATCGCCATGACCACAACCGAACAGCTGAGTGCCTTGAGTTCAATACTGGCTCAAAGCGGTTTGCACAGCCTGTTCCAACCCATCATCTGCCTCTCTGAACGACGCATCCTGGGCTACGAAGCCCTGAGCCGCGGCCCCTCCAACAGCCCGTTGCACTCTCCTGTCGCCCTGTTCGCCGTCGCCCGCCAGGCGGGTCGCCTGAGCGAACTGGAAATCGCCTGCCGGCAGATCGCTTGCCGGCGTTTCAACGAACAGAAGCTGCCCGGCAAACTGTTCCTCAACGTCTCCCCGGAATCATTGCTCGAAGCGGCCCACCAGCCGGGTCGCACCTTGCAGCTGCTGCAGGATTTCGGCATCGCACCGAACCAGGTGGTGATCGAACTCACCGAGCAGACCCCGACCGACGACTTCCAGCTGCTGCACACCGCCTTGCATCATTATCGGGCCATGGGCTTTTCCATTGCCCTGGACGACCTGGGCGCGGGTTACTCAAGCTTGCGCCTGTGGTCCGAATTGCGCCCCGACTACGTGAAGATCGACCGCCACTTCATCGACGGCATCCACCAGGATGCCCTCAAGCGCGAGTTCGTAGGCTCAATCCTGCAGATCGCCAAAGCCTCGCGGGCCCAGGTGATCGCCGAAGGCATCGAGTTGCCGGAGGAACTGGCAGTCTTGACCGAAATGGGCATCGACCTGGTCCAGGGTTATCTCCTCTGCCGTCCCCAGGAGCATCCACCGCGCGATGCCCGCACCTTGATGCCCCGGCGCGACAGCAGCGCAGTGGCATTGGCCGACGACGGCAGCGACCTCAGCGCCCTGCTCAACGACCAGCCCGCCGTGCCCCGCAACACCCCGACCGCCACCGTGCTCGAAGCCTTCCGCCGCCAAGCCAACCTGAACTCCCTGGCGGTGCTGGACGAGCACGACCAGCCCTGCGGCATCGTCCATCGGCACTCGCTCTCGGACGCCCTGCTCAAGCCGTTCGCCACCGACCTGTTCGCCCGCAAACCGATCAGCCGCCTGATGAGCGACGACTTCCTCGCCGTCGAGATCAGCCAGTCGCTGCAACAGGTCAGCCGACTGATCACCAGCCGCGCCCGGCAACGCATCGAAGAAGACTTCATCATCACCCTCAACGGCCATTACCTGGGCCTGGGCCGGGTGATCGACGTGCTCAAGCTGATCACCGAACTGAAAATCCAGCAAGCACGCTACGCCAACCCCCTGACCCTGCTGCCGGGCAACGTGCCCATCCAGCAATGCCTCACACGCCTGCTGCAACAACAGCGCGAATCGGTGATCTGTTACGTCGACATCGACAGCTTCAAACCCTTCAACGACATCTATGGCTACGGCCGTGGCGACGAAGTCCTGCTGTGCCTGGCCCAATGCCTGAACGACCGCATCGACCCCTCCCGCGACTTCGTCGGCCATATCGGCGGCGACGACTTCCTGCTGGTACTGGGCCCGGACGACTGGCGCAAACGTTTAAACCAACTGCTCGACGACTTCCACAGCCAGTGCCGACGCTTCTACCGCAGCGAACACCTGGAAGCCGGCTGCTTCACCGCCCCCAACCGCCAGGGGGTACGCCAGGAGTTTCCCTTGTTGTCGCTGTCGATTGGGGTGGTGCATTTACATCCGCAGGCATGTGGTCAGCTGGATGCGAGCCAGTTGGCGGAGATGGCTTCGCAGGCGAAGCATCATGCGAAGAATGTGCAGGGGTATAGCGTGCATGTGATTGATAGCATGGCGGGGACGGGGCGATTGCATTCGAACTGACCACCGATTTCATCGGTTCATCATGTGTCGCCTGGTTATTTACCCCCTCTCTCTACAAACCATGGAGAAATGAATCGGT
Source organism: Pseudomonas sp. IT-P218 (assembly GCF_949767605.1). Taxonomy (NCBI): domain Bacteria; kingdom Pseudomonadati; phylum Pseudomonadota; class Gammaproteobacteria; order Pseudomonadales; family Pseudomonadaceae; genus Pseudomonas; species Pseudomonas sp. IT-P218. Next base: position 158,144 of record NZ_CATKQQ010000055.1, on the reverse strand, counting down.
TGCAGCGCCCCTACCTGACTATGCTGAATAGCGGTCATTTTGATGTTCCGGCCAACGGCGAAATCTAGGACAGGCCTGCTTCAAGGGTCAATCCTGCTTATCAATACAGGACTCAACATGGATAAATCACGCTATTGGCTTTCTGGCTTGGTCATGAGCGCAATGATGCTCAATGGCTGCGCTTCCAAGGTCACTGAAGTAGACCAGTACTCTGGGTACCTGGATCGTTATGATGTTTTGCAGCCGTCGGTTTCTGCCACAGGCGCGTCGACACTGCGCTGGGTTTCCCCAGGCTTTAGTCCTGCGGCATTTGATACGGTGAACTTCGATGGGTTGGAATTGTTTCCTGCGCCCACGGCGACGGATCGCATAAACATGCAGGCATTCACGCAACTTCAACAGACGACCAACCAGGCTGTTGTTAGCGCATTGTCAAAGCGATACAGGGTATCCAATACCTTGCAGCCCCTGCCCCCCAATGCACGCCCTTTGGTCATGAGAGCTGCCATTACCGGCGTGAATGCCTCCAACGAAGGCATGAAGTGGTATGAAATCATTCCCGTAGCGGCAGTGGTAGGAGGCGTGGGTGCCGTCACCGGGCACCGCGATCAAGACACCGAGTTGTATGTAGAGGCAGTCTTGCTCGACCCGGCGACCAACGAACCGGTAGCGAGAGTCGTGCGCAAGGTATTTGGAAACAAACTGGAAAATGCTTCAACGCAAATCAAGGCTGAGGATTTTACGCAAGCAATCAATGGATTGGGCGCCGACTTGAGTGCGTTCGTTCATTAGTACTTAGAAAAGTTTACGCATCACGGCGGTGGTCGGGCAGGACCACCTGGCCGCTAGCTCCAGCAACTCACTAGAAACGCCCACTCAGGCCAGAAACGTGAATACGGCAGCCTAGTCAGCCATCAGGTTTACATGGACTGATAAGGGGACGACTGATAAGTGATAAGGGGACGGATTTATTTTCCCATCCCTTTGTTGGAAAAATAAATCCGTCCCCTTTTTCGCCTTTTTCGCCTTTTTCGTTTTTTCGCTTTTTCGCTTTTTCGCTTTTTCGTCCAGTTCACGAAAACCGCCACAACTTGAAGGAAATTTCCGAGGACCTTACCCAGAAAATTCGCCCAATAAAAAGCAACGAGGCACGAGGTTTCCCTCACGCCACCTGTGTGTATCGAAAAATAAACGAATTACTGCGAAGAACCGCCAGCATCCAACTCTTTAAGTTTGATCTCGGCCAACGGATGCCCGGCCTTGGCGGCCATCTCCCAGAACCGCGCCGCTTCCGCCGGGTCCGGCGCCTTGCTCGGGCTCCCAGCCAGGCTGATCACGCCCACTTGGTAGGCTGCCTTGCCATCACCGGCCAATGCGGCCAGACGTAACAGGCGGACACCCTCTTCCCGCGCTCCCAAGCCGACGCCACGAAAGGTCAGGATGTGACCATAGAAACTCTGCGCGCCGACATCGCCCAGGTTCGCCATGCGTGCGAACTGCCCCTCCATCCAGCTCCAGCCGCGGGGCTGGCGCACGAACCAGGGCCAGTGGAACAACCGGCGGGCCAGCCAGTAGCCGGCCCGTGCCTTGAGCTTCAGGAACACTCAGGCCTCCGCCGATTCGGGGTACTCGTATTCGAACACGCGAACCACTTCCGAGGCGTGCCAGGAGGCGGCGGCGACGCCGTCGGATGGGCCGGAGAAACGGCCCAGGCGCTCGACGCATTCAAAGAAACCGGTGCGTGGCAAGCGGCTGGCGCCCTGGCTGATCACCAGCGAGCTGCGCAGTGGCTGTTCGGCCTTGGCGTCCAGTGCGGCCAGGTGTTCGAGCGCGGCGGTGAGGGTTTGCATGGCGGGCGTCGGCAGCTGCAAGCGCTCCAGCAAGGCGCGGTAGGTCAGGAGATGGCGCTGTCGGCGCGCCTGGTCCAGTTCGCCTAACAGACCGTCCCAATGTTGACGACTGATGCGTACGCTCACGATTCATCCCTCCACCCTGGCACCGTCAATTCCCAGGCCAGGCTGCGGCGAATCGCGGCGTCGGGCAGACGCTCGCCACTTTCGATCATGGCCAGGTATGACGGGCTGATGCCTACCGTGCGGGCCAGCGCCTCGATGGCGATGCCCTTCCCTTCGCGCAAACTGCGGAGTTGATCCAGACCTGGAAGAATGGGGTCCGGGGTGGTCGCGAGCGGCGCCGGGGCCGGACGCGACGGTGCTTCGTTGATGCCTGCTGCTTTGAGTAAAGCCTGATACTGAGCCCATGGCAGAACCGCATATTCGGGCTCGCCTTCGCGTGTAATTATCTGAATATCCATGACTACCCCGTAGGACAAAAACACTTAGCGAGTCGGCACTTTTCCCTAGAAGTGTAATCCTAACAGCGGCTAAGGTCGCGGGGGCTATCTATCTGCGGCGCAGACTGGACCAAATCAGGACTTTTTCGGTCCTTGAAGTTTCAGTTTCTCAGGGGTATCGGGCAGGCGCTCGACCACGGCGAGCTTTTCCGGCACCTGGCGTTTGCGCCAGGCGCGGAAGGCGTTGAGTTCATCGTCGAGGACTTTCATCAGCCAGGCCAGCACGGCGATGTCGTCGATCATGCCGAACAGCGGCAGAAAATCAGGAATGGCATCGACCGGGCTGAGAAAGTACATCAGGCCGGCGACGACCGAGATCAGTGCCTTGGGACTTATGGCGCGGTATTCACCGCGCCAATAGGCCAGGCACAGTGCCTGCAACAGGCGCAGATCGTCCTTGAGTTTGCCGAGCCGGTTGCCTTGGCTGGCACTTTTACTGGCCACCGCGAACAGCAAGGTCGGCAAGCGCCCACGGGCGAGCAGGCGTCCGGCCAGGGGCAGGAAACGAGCAAAATTCCAGGGTGCTTTCATGATGCCTCCGGCAAGAATGTTATCCACACAAATTGTGGATAACCTTGTGAACAGAGCCACTTTTCATGGCTGAAAGGCCCGTTTCATAAGGGCTTAACTCAGATCGGGCGTTTTTTGCCCATCTAAAAAATCCTAATATTTCATTGACTTGGAGGTCTGCCGAAGGTTAGGGCCGGCCCCCACACTGTCTATGACTTCAGCATGCGGCAACTGTTCGCTTTGTTTACCATGCAGCACCAGATGCAACAACGCCCCGCATGAGCGAGGCGTTGTTGTCAAAGCAGACGCGAATTACTTGGCGGCGTCTTCTTTTGCTGGATCCTTGATGGCCAGCAGTTCCAGGTCGAACACCAGTACCGAGTTGGCCGGGATCGCCGGGCTTGGGCTTTGCGCGCCGTAAGCCAGTTCGCTAGGAATGTACAGCTTGTACTTCTCGCCGACGTGCATCAGTTGCAGGCCTTCGACCCAACCCGGAATCACACCGCTGACCGGCAGATCGATCGGGCTGCCGCGCTCGACGGAGCTGTCGAAAACGGTGCCGTTGGTCAGCTTGCCGGTGTAGTGAACGGTCACTACGTCAGTCGGCTTAGGCTGGGCGCCATCAGCTTTCTTTTCCACTTCGTATTGCAGGCCGGAAGCGGTGGTCACGACGCCAGCTTTCTTGGCGTTTTCTTCGAGGAATTTCTTGCCGGCGGCTGCCGACTCTTCGCTCATCTTGGCCATGCGCTCTTCGGCACGCTTTTGCAGCGCGGCGAAGGCTTCGACCAATTCTTCATCCTTGAGCTTCTGCTCTTTCTTGCCGACCGCATCTTCGATGCCCTGGGCGACGGCTTTGGAGTCCAGATCGTCCATGCCTTCCTGAGCCAGGCTCTTGCCCATGTTCAGGCCAATTCCGTAGGAAGCTTTTTGCGCCGGGGTTTTCAGCTCTACGCTGGTTTGCGAGTCGCAACCCGCAAGTACCAGGCTAACCAGGGCCACCGCCGCCGCCAACCGATGCTGTTTCATGCTATTTCCTTGTTCATGCGCCTAAAGGGCAATCGAGTAAAGTCGCGAGCTTATCAGGCGGCCACGACCAATGGCTACCGGCATGAGAGCCGCAAACTGGCGATAAGTTCAGGTGTTTAAACGCATTTGGACCTGTTGACGATGAAACTTCTGTCATCTTGCGTTCAGGGAGGCCGAACATATGGCGTAATGGCCTCTTGCCGCCTACCTGGGGCTGAGGCATAACGGAAGAAAAGATCGACAAGGATGGTCTACGTGCGCCTCTTGCTCCGTTTGTTGGGCCTGATTGTGGCCCTGGTGGCCCTCGCCCTGGCCGTGGTCCTGTACTACGTCGCCAACCCGAAACTGCCGCGCCACGCGGCCGCGCAACAGGTGCACTACCTGGATCAATGGAGCGCCGAAGAGCGCCAGCGCTACTATTTCACGCCCCAGGGGACCCAGGTCAAGGGTTTGCGCTACGACTGGTTTACCGCCCTGGAACTGCCCTTTTCGCAACAACGATTCGCCGCCCCCGAGTACCTCGCACGCTTCGGTTTCCTGATCGATCCCGCGCAGAAAGCCACATCGGACAACCCCGGTAACCTGCCCGCGGGTTTCGCCCGGCATCAGAATCCGGGCAGTGCGGATACATTTCTGGATATTACCTGCGCTGCCTGTCATACCGGTGAGCTGCACCTGAAGGGTCAAGCCGTGCGTATCGACGGCGGCGCCGCGCAGCATGTGTTGCCCTCCAGCGTGCCCACCCTGCAAGGCGGCAGTTTCGGCCAGGCCCTGGTGGCGAGCCTGGTGTCCACCTACTACAACCCATGGAAGTTTGAACGTTTCGCCCGCAAGGTCCTTGGCGCTGACTATGAGGACGGCAAGCAGCCTCTGCGCGAGGCCTTCAAGGGCTCCCTCGATACCTTCCTCAAGGTGGCCTGGAACGACACCCATCGCGGGCTTTACCCGACCGAAGAAGGCCCCGGCCGCACCGACGCGTTCGGGCGCATTGCCAATGCCAGCTTCGGCGATGCGATTTCCCCCGCCAACTACCGCGTGGCCAACGCCCCCGTCGACTACCCACAGTTGTGGGACATGTGGACGTTCGACTGGGTGCAGTGGAATGGCTCGGCGCAGCAGCCCATGGCGCGCAATATCGGCGAAGCCTTGGGCGTGGGCGCCACCCTGAGCTTTTTCGATGGCAACGGGCAGCCATTCAAGGGCGACGATCGTTATCCCTCCAGCGTGCGGGTGCGTGACTTGCACCTGATCGAAGAAACCCTGCAACGACTCAAGCCGCCAGCCTGGCCGGAAGACTTGCTAGGCGTGGTCGACAAACCGCTGGCCGCCAAGGGTCGCGTGCTGTTCACGCAGAACTGCGCCGGTTGCCACGTACCGCAGGTCATCCCCAGCGAGGGGCGGCCGGTGCAACAGCTGAAAATGCTGCCCGTGCACGTGATCGGCACCGACCCTGGCGCCGCCAACAATATCGCTGATCATCGCTTCGACCTGACGGCCTTGCAGTGGGACCCGGCCGAGCTGGCGCAACTGGACGTACAACTGCATCCCACCCCCAGCGCCCCCCTGGACCTGAGCCAGCTGTCGGTCGCCAAGGGCCTGGCCTACGTCACCGCTTTCGTTGGCAACCGCGCCTATCGCGAGGCAGCCATCACGCCCGCCGAGCGCGCGGACATGGATGGCTTCGGCCTGCCGATCGGGGTCCAGGAATTGCGCGCCTACAAGGCCCGACCGCTAGCGGGCGTATGGGCGACGCCGCCCTTCCTGCACAACGGTTCGGTGCCGAGCATCTACCAATTGCTTTCGCCCCAGGACGAACGCGCCACCACCTTTTACAAAGGCACCTTCGAATACGACCCGAGGCACCTGGGCTATCGCACCGAAGCCTTCGACAATGGTTTTGTGTTCGACACCCGCATCACTGGCAATCACAACAGCGGCCACGAATTTCGCGCCGGCAAACGCGGCAACGGCGTGATCGGCCGCCTGCTGCAACCCGAAGAGCGCTGGGCGTTGCTGGAGTATTTGAAAGTGCTGGGCGGCCCCCTGGAGGCGCAACTGCCATGAAGCTTCTATGGATGCGTCTGGGCACCTTTCTCGGTAAGACCCTGCTCTGGTTGCTGGGCCTGGGCGTGCTCGGCTGGGCAGTGGCCACGGCCTGGTTCGCCTGGCAACACCGCGGACCGGTCTCAAATCAGGAGCTGATTCCGGCCGGCGAAGCCGCGATGACCCAGGCCATCATCCAGACGGCGGTGCGCATCGTCGACCAGCACCGCGAAAGCACCCGTTACCTGCGTGACGCCCACGCCAAGGCACACGGCTGTGTGCAGGCCGAAGTGCAGGTGTTGCCGGAATTGGCGGGCGATCTGCGTCAGGGGGTGTTCAGCGAACCCGGCAAGACCTGGCAAGCGACGTTGCGCCTGTCCAATGGCAACGCCTACCCGCAATTCGACAGCATCCGTGATGCACGAGGCATGGCGATCAAGCTCCGCGATGTGCCCGGCAAACAGCTGCTCGACGACCAAGCGGATCGAGCTGAACAGGACTTCGTGATGTTCAGTCATCCGAACTTCTTTGTCAGCGATGTCGCCGAGTATCGTCAGAATGTGGCCGCCCAGGCGGACGGCAAAAAGGCCATGGCCTTCTTCCCGTCCTGGGACCCGCGCAGTTGGCAGGTGCGCCATCTGTTCATTGCCCTGGCGACACTCTCCCCTGCCCCGGAAAGCCCGACGCGCACGACCTACTTTTCGGTTTCGCCCTACAAGTTTGGCGAGGCCAATGCCAAGTTTCGCGTGATGCCTGACCCTGACAGCTGCCCGGCCTACACCCTGCCCGCGCAGAATCAGAAGTTGCCGAATTTCCTGCGCAGCGCACTGTACCAGCAGCTGTCGACCGATCGGATGCCCGCCTGCTTCGTCCTGCAGATCCAGCGCCAGGACGCGAGCAAGTACATGCCGATCGAAGACACCAGCATTGAATGGCAAGAGAGTGACGCGCCGTTCCAGACGGTGGCGCGGGTCAGGGTACCGGCCCAGGACTTCGACACGCCGGCGCAGAACCTGCAATGCGACAACCTGTCTTTCAACCCATGGTTCGGAATTGAAGCGCATCGCCCCATCGGCGGCATCAACCGCTTGCGCAAGGCCGTTTACGAGGCTGTCAGCGATTACCGTCACGACCGGAATGCCGGGGAAGACCGGCGCTAAACCCAAACGCCAGACAGCAAAAAGCCCGCACTAAGCGGGCTTTCCGTGGTGACCTGGCGTTCAGTGTTCCAGGTGACCGAATATGGCGCAGCGGACGGGACTCGAACCCGCGACCCCCGGCGTGACAGGCCGGTATTCTAACCGACTGAACTACCGCTGCGCGAAACGCTTGAAACGAATGGTGGGTGATGACGGGATCGAACCGCCGACATTCTGCTTGTAAGGCAGACGCTCTCCCAGCTGAGCTAATCACCCTTCGCTTCGTTACGGGACGCATTATGCCACAGGTTTTCGTAATGTGTTGATTTATTTGAAGTTTTTTTTCAAATAAATCTGAAAACCGGTGAAACGACACAACCCGATGGAACAAGGTACAAACTTGAGGCAGAAAAAAACCCGCTTCAGCGGGCTTTTCCGTGGTGACCTGGCGTTCAGTGTTCCAGGTTACCGAATATGGCGCAGCGGACGGGACTCGAACCCGCGACCCCCGGCGTGACAGGCCGGTATTCTAACCGACTGAACTACCGCTGCGCTAAACACTTGAAACGAATGGTGGGTGATGACGGGATCGAACCGCCGACATTCTGCTTGTAAGGCAGACGCTCTCCCAGCTGAGCTAATCACCCTTCGCTTCGGTGTGGCGCGCATTCTACGGAGCAGCCCTACCTCTGGCAAGCACTTTTTTAATTAATTTTCTGATGCCTTCCAAAGGCTTAGAGAAGGGTTGGCCTATGACCCGGCGAAGACAATAATGCCCCCCTTTGTATAAAGGAGAGACTCACCCCATGTGGTTCAAAAACCTGCTTATCTATCGCCTGACCCAAGATCTGCCTGTTGATGCCGAGGCGTTGGAGACTGCACTGGCCACCAAGCTGGCGCGTCCATGTGCAAGCCAGGAGTTGACCACCTACGGTTTCGTCGCGCCGTTCGGCAAGGGCGAAGACGCCCCGCTGGTGCACGTCAGCGGTGATTTCCTGCTGATCAGCGCGCGCAAGGAAGAACGCATCCTGCCGGGCAGCGTCGTGCGCGATGCCGTGAAGGAAAAGGTCGAAGAGATCGAAGCCGAGCAAATGCGCAAGGTCTATAAAAAGGAACGCGACCAGATCAAGGATGAAATCATCCAGGCCTTCCTGCCGCGCGCCTTTATCCGTCGCTCGTCGACCTTCGCCGCCATCGCGCCGAAACAGGGCCTGATCCTGGTGAACTCGGCCAGCCCGAAACGCGCCGAAGACCTGCTGTCGACCCTGCGCGAAGTGATCGGCACCCTGCCGGTGCGCCCACTGACCGTGAAAATGTCGCCGACCGCGACCATGACCGAGTGGGTCACCACCCAGAAAGCCGCGGACGACTTTTTTGTGCTGGACGAGTGCGAACTGCGCGACACCCACGAAGACGGCGGCATCGTGCGTTGCAAGCGCCAGGACCTGACCAGCGAAGAAATCCAGCTGCATCTGAGCACTGGCAAAGTGGTCACCCAGCTGTCGCTGGCCTGGCAGGACAAACTGTCGTTCGTCCTCGACGACAAGATGGTGGTCAAGCGCCTGAAGTTCGAAGACCTGCTGCAAGACCAGGCGGAACAGGACGGTGGCGACGAAGCCCTCGGCCAACTGGATGCCAGCTTCACCCTGATGATGCTGACGTTCGGTGACTTCCTGCCGGCGCTGGTTGAGGCGTTGGGTGGGGAAGAGACTCCGCAGGGCATTTGATTATCTGAATCGGCGGCGTTTGAAAAAAGATCGCAGCCTGCGGCAGCTCCTACAGGGGATCACATTCCAAATGTAGGAGCTGCCGTAGGCTGCGATCTTTTTTTGCAGTCAGCGTATGCTTAGCTCCCTAACGCTTTCATACAACAAGGATCAGGCCATGCGCGCACTGGCTGCATTAAGTCGTTTTGTCGGTAACACCTTCGCCTACTGGGTACTGATTTTCGCCGTCGTGGCGTTCCTGCAACCGGCGTGGTTCATCGGCCTCAAGGGCGCCATCGTGCCGTTGCTGGGGCTGGTGATGTTCGGCATGGGCCTGACCCTCAAGCTCGAGGACTTCGCCGAAGTCGCCCGCCATCCGTGGCGCGTGGCCTTGGGCGTAGTCGCGCATTTCGTGATCATGCCCGGCGTGGCGTGGTTACTCTGCCAGGCGTTCCATTTGCCGCCGGAAATTGCCGTCGGGGTGATCCTGGTCGGCTGCTGCCCAAGCGGCACTTCGTCGAACGTGATGACCTGGCTGGCCCGCGGGGACATGGCACTGTCGGTGGCCATCGCCGCCGTGACCACCCTCCTCGCTCCACTGCTGACGCCGGCCTTGATCTGGCTGCTGGCTTCGGCCTGGCTGCCGGTGTCGTTCATGGAGCTGTTCTGGTCGATCCTGCAAGTAGTGCTGCTGCCGATCGTGCTGGGTGTGGTTGCCCAGCGGGTGCTCGGCGACAAGGTTCGTCACGCGGTGGAGGTGTTGCCACTGGTATCGGTGGTGAGCATCGTGATTATCGTCACGGCGGTGGTGGCCGCCAGCCAGGCGAAGATCGCCGAGTCGGGCCTGTTGATCATGGCCGTGGTCATGCTGCACAACAGCTTCGGTTACCTGCTGGGTTACTTCACCGGGCGCCTGTTCAAGTTGCCATTGGCCCAGCGCAAATCCCTGGCGCTGGAAGTCGGCATGCAGAACTCCGGGCTGGGCGCGGCCCTGGCCAGCGCGCACTTCTCGCCGCTGGCGGCGGTGCCGAGTGCGCTGTTCAGTGTATGGCACAACATTTCCGGGGCGCTGCTCTCGACCTATTTCCGCCGCATGAGCGAGAAAGAAGATGGGCGCACCGCGGCTCGGCAAGCGACTGACTGATACGTGAAAACTTGATCCCCGGGTTAATGCTGGGCACTATATTGCGCAAACGCGAGGACGACCTCGCGGCTCGATCGAGTCATTAACCTGGGGACGACCCCGTCAATCGATGGAGGTCTTCCTTGTCCTGGATCATTCTGTTTTTCGCCGGCCTGTTCGAAGTGGGCTGGGCCGTCGGCCTGAAATACACCGACGGTTTCAGCCGCCCTCTCCCCACTGCATTGACCGTTGCCGCCATGGCCGTCAGCCTCGGCTTGCTTGGCCTTGCGATGAAGGAATTGCCGCTGGGCACTGCCTATGCGATCTGGACCGGTGTCGGTGCCGTCGGCACGGTGATCGCCGGGATCATTCTGTTTGGTGAATCCATGGCGTTGATCCGGCTGGCCAGCGTGGCATTGATCATTGCCGGGCTGGTGGGGCTGAAAGTCAGCGCCTGATACTTTGCTGCCCTTACGAAAAAGCCCGCCCCCTGGCATCAGGGGGCGGGCTTTTTCATGGGCGTCTTCCGATCAGGTTTCGGCCAGTGCCATGCGCTCACGCGCCACCGGGGCTTTTTCGGCGTGTTCGAGCTGCATACAACGCTCGAGGAACAGGAACATATAGTCGTAGCTCTTGCACACGGCCTGGCGCAATTCCACCTGCAATGCCTGGCTCGGGTTCATCCCGGCCAGCGTGCAGATGATTTCCAGCGCTTCCCACGGATGGGCATCGTCGTACTGGGCATGCATCTTCAGCCACTTCATGGCCCGCTTGCGATCCTCTTCAGGGAACGCCGCCGCGTAGAGGCCATTGGAACAGACCAGCGCCGACCACTCACCGGTCGCGCCTTCAATGGCGTAGTTGGTGGCGGCAATGGCCACGATCAACGAGTCGGAAGAACTGGTGTGCCAGCACCAATGGCTCAAGGCGTGAAGCTCAGGGGCCACCTGCTGCGCCTGCAGATCTTCCAGGCTGACGTCGTGGGCACGGCTCCAGTTCACCCAGTAGTCGGCATGGTTCAATTCGACACGAATGTTGCGCATCAACCAGCGACGCGCCATGTCCTCGCCGGGGTGGCGGGCAAAACGGGTCTTGGTCAGGTTCTGTGCCATGTATAACGCGAACTGTTCGACTACGGGCCAGCCACCGATCAGGTATTGGCGCATGGTCTTGGCGCTGAGTTTGTTATCTCGCATGCGTTGATACAGTTCGTGTTCGACAACCCGGCGCTTACTCGCGCTGCAATCCTGAATCAGGCGCTGGGCCCAGGCGGGATAACTTGCAGCTTCCATGAGTGGTCCGGTGCGGTTGAAAGTCTCGATCACTGTCGGGCTCCTTTTGATTGTGATTGTTCTGATCGACGAGAGACTTCAACGGAACGTACCGGGCGCCTTGAACAACAAGGGCTGCGGTCTGGCTGGACGACTTTGCAAACTATCGCAGGTAAACAGATGCGGGCGTTCAATAACATACCCTTGAGCGTAATCAACCCCGATCTCCAGCAATGCCTGCTCGATCTGGGGTGTTTCAACAAACTCGGCAATCGTACGCTTACCCATGACATGACCGATGTGGTTGATCACTTCGACCATGGCGCGGTTAATCGGGTCGTCCAGCATATCCTTTACGAAACTTCCGTCGATCTTCAGGAAGTCTACAGGTAAATGTTTCAAGTAGGCGAATGAGGACATACCGGCGCAAAAGTCGTCCAGGGAAAACAGGCAACCTAAGCTTTTGAGTTCATTGATAAATCTAATTGCACTTCCAAGATTTGAAATAGCACTGGTTTCAGTGATTTCAAAACAAATTATTTCAGGTGGTATTTGGTAAGTAATGAACTGTTGACGCAGGAAGTCGAGGAACGCGTCATCTCCTATAGTTGTGCCTGACAGATTAATCGCACAAAGTGCTAAAGGTCCTTTGTGCTCTTCGGCAATACATTGGGCAATGATCTTGAATACGTTCTGTACAACCCAACGATCCAACGAAGTCATCAGCCCATAACGTTCGGCTGCCGGAATAAAACTGTCGGGCAATATCATGCGTCCGGCTTCGTCATGCAGGCGCAGTAGAATCTCGATATGCCCGCCACCCTGTTCGACATGTCCGAGCGGGGCAATTTCCTGGGCGTACAGACAAAAGCGGTCTTCTTCCAGGGCCATGTGCAGGCGCTGCACCCAGGCCATTTCGCCAAAGCGCAGGGACAGCTCCGAGTCGTCCGGGTGATACACCTGAACCCGGTTACGGCCCTTTTCCTTGGCCATGTAGCAGGCCATGTCGGCAGCACGCAGGGAGACTTCGAGGGTGGTCGGATTTTGCGCGATATGCACCAGCCCGATACTCACGGTGGTCACGAACGGCCGGCCCTTCCAGACGAAGTGCAGGTTCTGCACGGTCTGGCGCAACCCCTCGGCAATTTTCTCGGCCGCCTCCGGCCCACAGTTCTCCAGCAGGATGCCGAACTCGTCACCGCCCAACCGGGCCAGGGTGTCGCCCTCGCGCAACCCGGACTGCAACAGCGCACAAATGTGCCGCAGCAACTCGTCACCCGCCGCGTGACCGCAGGTATCGTTGACCAGCTTGAACTGATCCAGGTCGAGGAACATCAAGGCGTGGCGCCCCGATTGTCGCGTCAGGGCCTGCAATGCCTGTTCCAGGCGAAATTCGAACTCGCGGCGGTTGGCGAGCCCGGTCAAGGCATCATGGGTCGCCTGCCAGGACAGGTTGGCAATGTATTGCCGTTCCTGGGTCATGTCATGCAACACCAGCACGGTGCCGCTGACCTTGCCGGCATTGTGGATCGGCGCCCCGACCAGGGTGACCGACACCGTGCTGCCATCGAGGCGCTGAATCAGCTTGGAGTGTTCGCTGCCACCACTGAGCTGACCGCTCAGGATGTGCTCGATCAAGGTGAAGCCATCGGCCTGGGCGTTGTCGTCCAGCAGATTGAACAGCGCCGCCAGCGGCAAGCCGGTCGCCTGGTCGGCTTTCCAGTGGGTCAGGGCTTCGGCGGCCGGATTCATGTAGGCGATCGCGCCCTCGACATTGGTGGTGATCACTGCATCGCCGATCGATTGCAGGGTGATTTGCGCCCGCTCTTTCTCCAGTTGCAGGGCGTCGGCGAACGCATGCCGCTGCTTGAGCAATTTATGCGTGCGCAGCAGCGCCAGGGCGATCAGGCCGAGGGCGGTGGCCAGGTTTGTCGCCAGCAACAGCCGCAGGATCATCCGCGAGCCCTCGCCCAGCGCATCGCTGAAGGCCTTGGCCGCCGGCGTCACCTCGTCGTTGATGGCGAATATCTGTTCCTTCCAGCGCTGGATGTCGGCCGGGGTGGTCTGCCTGACGCTGATGTGCTGATGCATGTCCCTGGCGACGTCATCGAGTTGCACCAGGTACCCGTCACCCACGGTCCACAGGTCGATGGCTTTTTCGAGGAAGCTGAAATGGCGGAAATTGAGGTACAGCCAGATCAGGCTGGGAACGTCATCGGGGTGGTTGCCACCCTTGAGGATCGCCTGCCTGGCCGCCTCGAGATCGGGTGGCTGCTGATCCAGTGCCACTCGCAACTCGTGCCCTCCCTGAGGGACGGCAATGGCTTCCTGGTATTTAAGGAATTTGCTCTCGTCGCGGCCATCGGCATAAAGGTTGAGGTAATAGATGGCGTCTTTCTGGCCCTTGGACCACAGGCTTTCACCGGCAACATAGCCGCGGACCGCCGACAGTACATAAAGGCTGACGCCCCCCAACAGGGCCTGAAATAACACGACGGCGATAAAAGGCCAGACGATGCCCAATAGCCGCGGCGTTCCGAGAGTCCGGGTTTGATTCATGGGGTCCCTTGTTTTAGCACTGCCAGATCATCATCCACGTGATCGCTACCGCTAGACTAGGGGGCCTTCTGCATCCCGGCAAGCGAGAGCCTCCTGCCAATGCGGGAAAGTCCACGCGACCTGCCTTGGCATTGCCTCAGTGCTGCTGCAAATGCCCATAAAGCTTGGCGTAAAGACCACCCTCGGCAATCAGCTGCTGATGGTCGCCATCTTCGGCAATCTGCCCACCGTCGAACACCAGGACCCGGTCAGCCTGCTTCACCGCCGACAGGCGATGGGCGATGATCAGGGTAGTGCGGTGGCTGAGGAATCGCGCCAGCGCCTGGTGCAGGTTGTATTCGGTGGCGGCATCCAGCGCCGAGGTGGCCTCGTCGAGAATCACCACCTTGGGATCGGCCAGAACCATCCGCGCGATGGCCAGGCGTTGGCGCTGGCCGCCCGACAGGCGCACGCCGGAACGCCCGACAACACTGTCCAGGCCATTGGGCAACTCGCGCACGGTGTTGTGCAATTGGGCGATTTCCAGGGCGTTCCAGCAGGCCTCGTCGCTGCGTTCGCGGCCCATGGTCAGGTTCGCCCGCACCGTGTCGTTGAACAGCGCCGGGTGTTGCAGGACCACCGCGACGTTTTCCCGCACGGTCTCCAGGCCAATCTCCTGCTGGGTCGAGCCGCCAAAGCGAATGGTCCCGGCCAGCGGCGTGTACAAGCCCAGCAGCAATTGCACCAGGGTGCTCTTGCCGCCGCCGCTGGCGCCGACGATCGCGACCTTTTCACCGGGGGCGATCGACAGGTTCATCTGGTTCAAGACCAGCTCGTCACCGTAGCCGAAACTCAGGCCCTGAACCTCGATGCCCACGGTCTGGCGACCAATGAACGGGTCGACGCCGTTCGGGTACTGCGGCTCATCGGCGCGCGACAGCAGCTCATTGATGCGCGACAGCGCGCCGCCGGCGGCGTAGTAGGCATATTGCAGGTTGAGCAGTTGCTCGACCGGACCGATCATGAACCACAGGTAGCTGAATACCGCGAGCATCTGGCCGATGGACAGGTCGGAAAACAGCACGGTGAGCATGGCCGCCGCCCGAAAAATATCGATGCCGAACTGGAACAGCAAACCGCTGGCCCGGTTCGAGGCATCGGTTTTCCATTGCGAGTTCACCGCGTAATCGCGTACGTCCCGGGCGCGCTGCCCCAAACGACCGAGGAAAAAGCCCTGGCGGTTACCGGCACGCACTTCCTGGATCGCGTCCAGGGTTTCGGTCAATGCCTGGGTGAAGCGCGAGGTGCTGTCGTTCTCGAGTTTCTTCAGGTGCTTGACCCGCTTGCCCAGTTGCACCGTGGCGTAGATCACCAGCGGATTGAACAACAGGATCAGCAGCGCCAGTTGCCAGTGCATCCACACCAGGATGGCGGCGGTGCCCACCAGCGTCAGCATGGCTACGAGGAAACGACTGAGGGTTTCGCCGACGAATTTGTCCAGGGTGTCGAGATCGGTCACCAGGTGCGTGGTCACCGTGCCGCTGCCCAGGCTTTCGTATTCCCCCAGCGAAATACGCTTGAGGCGCTCGATCAGGCGGATGCGAATGCGGTAGACGATGTCCTTGGCCAGGGCGGCGAACAGGCGCGCCTGCACCACGTTGAACAGCAAGGCCGCGCAACGCAGGGCCAGGGTCACCACCAGCATCAGGCCGATGTAACCCGCAGCTTTCTGCCAAGCCTCTGGCAGCGCGAGGTTCATGATTTTCAGCGCGGCGTCCCCGTGCCCCAGCAACACTTCGTCCACCAGCAACGGCAGCAGCAAGGGAATCGGCACGCTGCACAGGGTCGCCAGCACGGCCACGCCGTTGGCGATCCACAGGGATTTCTTGTGATGCAGGGCCAGGCGACGGATTTCTGCCCAGCTCAGTCGGTCGACACGCTTTACGGCTGGGGTGTCGTCGGGCTGGTCATGCACAGGCGGCGCGCTCCAGCCAGCGGCCGAGCAACGGGGACAGGACACTGAGGGGCTGATAGCCATTGGTCAGCAACGCCAATTGACCATTACGCTCAGCCAGCAAGGTCGGAAAACCGGCGATGCCGAGGTCCTGGACCCAGGTGAAATCGGCAGCCGTCGCGACGTGCGTATCGGCACGGTCGAAAGCGGCGGCGAACTCGATGCGCGGCACCCCGGCCTGTTCCGCCAGCTCGACCAGCACGCTGGCGTGGGTGACATCGCGACCTTCGGCGTAAAACGCATGCTGGATCAACCCGAGCAGCTTCCAGGCGCAATCCGGCGCCAGCCCACGTGCCGTCACCAGCGCCCGACAAGCGGGTTCGGTGTCATAGACAAAGCCGTCGGGCAAAGCACCTTCAAGCTTGAAGGGTTGGCCCGTGGCCTCGGTGACCGCCTGCCAGTGCTCGAGAATGTAGCGGCGGGTGGTCGGCTCCAGCGCCGAACCACTGCCAGTGCGCAAACCACCCACCACCAGGTGTACGTCCACGCCGGCGGCTTGCGCCTGCTCGACCAATGCGTTGGCAACCGGCGCGAAGCCCCAGCACCAGGAACACATCGGGTCCATCACATAGAGCAGGCGTGCAGACATGGTTCAGGCCTCGGTGGATGTTTGCTTGTAGTTGTAGCCGATCGGGTGCGGCATGTTGCGCGCCTTGGCCAGTTCGATCTGCTTTTGCCGGTCGATGGCGCTGCGACGGGTCTTCTCGCTCAGCGTATTCCAGCAATGCGGGCAACTGATGCCGGGCACATAATGCTCGGACGCACGGTCTTCCACGCTGACCGGTGTGCGGCAGGCATGACATTGATCGTAGTCGCCTTCGCTCAGGTCGTGGCGCACGGTCACGCGGTTGTCGAACACGAAGCAGTCGCCCTGCCACTTGGTTTCTTCCTGAGGCACCTCTTCGAGGTATTTCAGGATGCCACCCTTGAGGTGGTAGACCTCATCGAAGCCCTCGCTGAGCATGTAGCTCGAAGCTTTTTCACAGCGAATGCCGCCGGTGCAGAACATCGCCACCTTCTTGTGCACGGCCGGGTCGAAGTTGGCTTTGATGTAGTCGGGGAATTCGCGAAAACTGGTGGTTTTCGGGTCGATCGCGCCTTCAAAGGTGCCGATCGAGACTTCGTAGTCGTTGCGGGTATCGATCAACAGGACTTCCGGGTCGTTGATCAGCGCGTTCCAGTCCTGAGGGTCGACGTAGGTGCCGACCTTTTTGTTCGGGTCCACGCCCTCGACGCCCAGGGTCACGATCTCTTTCTTGAGCTTGACCTTGGTGCGGTAGAACGGCTGCTCGTCGCAGTACGACTCTTTATGGTCGATGTCGTCCATGCGCGGGTCGTTCTTGAGCCAGGCCATCAGCCCGTCGATGCCTTCGCGGCTGCCGGACACGGTGCCGTTGATGCCTTCTTCGGCGATCAGCAGCGTGCCTTTGATGCCGTTGTCGACCATCGCTTGCAGCAGTGGCTCGCGCAGGGCGACGTAATCTTGCAGGGTGACGAACTTATACAGTGCCGCCACGACAATCTGTTGTGTCATGGGTAAATCTCCAGGTGGCTACCCTCGTAAGGGGTGAACCGGATGCGAAAAAAAACGCGCCGCAGGAGCGGCGCGTTGGACATTCTAACAAAAATTACACGATCCCTGTAGGAGCTGGCTTGTGTAGGAGCTGGCTTGCCAGCGAAAGCGATCTCAAGGACGCCTTCGCCGGCAAGCCAGCTCCTACAACAAGCCAGCGCCACAAGGTGTTTCAGGATTTACTGCCACCGGCACAGGTCGGCGAAGCCGGCGCCGCGTCGATCTGCGCCCATTCCTCAGGCGTGTAGGTGTGCAACGCCAACGCATGGAATTCGCCCATCAGCTCGCCCAGCGTGCCGTAGACCTTCTGGTGGCGCTTGACCCGGTTCAGGCCTTCGAACTGCGCACTGACCACCACGGCCTTGAAGTGGGTTGAAAGCCCACGGCTGTGCATGTGGCTTTCGTCCAGCACCTGCAAATGCTCGGGCTGTAACAGGCCCAGCGTCGATTCGATACGTTGTTGCATGGTCATGCAGAACTCCGCTTAAGGCTTTTTCTTGGCTGGAGCGGCGGCGCCTTTCGGATCCAGCTCGGCCGTCATGTCAGCCAGCAGCTTGTTGACCACAGGCACCGCGCTTTCCAGCTTGGCCTGGGTCATCTGGGCCGATTGCTGGGTCAGCTGCGGCATTTTCTCCAGGACTTTCTTGCCCAGTGGCGACTGGTAGAACGCGACCAGGTCCTTGAGCTCCGACTCGGTGAAGTTGGTGGTGTAGAGCTTGACCATGTCCGGTTTCAGCTTGTTCCAGCCAATGGCCTGGTCCAGAGCGGCGTTGGCCTTGGCCTGGTAGGTTTCCAGTACGGCTTTTTTCGACTCGGGGGCTTTGGTTTGCTGGAAGCGCTGGGCGAACATCTGCTGTACTTGCATGTACACCGGAGTGCCCAGTTTGTCAGCGTGCGCCAGGGTCAGGAAAGCCTCGGCACTGGCGTTGTGGCTGGCGGTATCGGCAAAAACAGGGCCGCTGGCGCAGACCAGTGCAACCGCGGTACAGATGGCACGAAGACGAGTCATCGAGTTTCCTTTTCTAGCAGGCGAGGTAAAACCCCAAGGACGACCATTCTGCGCCTAAAAAAGTGTGTCGCTCAACCCCAAGCCTTGTCGCGCCTGATTTAGAGGGGTTGAATGGGCAGAATCGAGACTGATGGAACCACGGCCGTCGATCACGGCCTAAACTGCGCAATCAGACCTACAGGAGTGTGCATGATGAGCCGAATCGAAACCGACAGCCTGGGCCAGGTTGAAGTCCCGGAAGAGGCCTATTGGGGTGCTCAGACGCAACGCTCGCTGGTCAACTTCGCCATCGGCGAAGAACGCATGCCGCTGGCGGTACTGCACGGCCTGGCGCTGATCAAGAAAGCCGCGGCACGGGTCAACGACCGCAACGGCGATTTGCCCGCCGACATCGCCAGGCTGATCGAGCAGGCGGCCGACGAAGTGCTCGACGGCGAGCATGACGATCAGTTCCCGCTGGTGGTCTGGCAGACCGGCAGCGGCACCCAGAGCAACATGAACGTCAACGAAGTGATCGCCGGACGCGCCAACGAACTGGCCGGCAACCCCCGTGGCGGCAAGTCTCCGGTGCATCCCAACGATCACGTCAACCGCTCCCAGAGCTCCAACGACTGCTTCCCCACGGCCATGCACATCGCCGCCGCCCAGGCCGTGCAACAGCGCCTGCTGCCGGCGATCAGCGAACTGTCCGGCGGCCTGGCCGAGCTCTCGGCCCGCCACATGAAACTGGTCAAGACCGGCCGCACCCACATGATGGACGCCACGCCGATCACCTTTGGCCAGGAAGTCTCGGCGTTCATCGCCCAGCTCGACTACGCCGAACGGGCGATCCGCAGTGCGCTGCCGGCGGTCTGTGAACTGGCCCAGGGCGGTACGGCGGTCGGCACCGGGCTGAACTCGCCCCACGGCTTCGGCGAAGCCATCGCCGCGGAACTGGCCGCCCTTTCCGGCTTGCCGTTCATCACCGCGCCGAACAAGTTTGCGGCCCTGGCCGGCCACGAGCCGCTGACCACTTTGTCCGGCGCGCTGAAAACCCTCGCCGTGACCCTGATGAAAATCGCCAATGACTTGCGCTTGCTCGGCTCCGGCCCGCGTGCCGGCTTTGCCGAAGTGAAACTGCCGGCCAACGAACCGGGCAGTTCGATCATGCCGGGCAAGGTCAACCCGACCCAGTGCGAAGCGCTGTCGATGCTGGCCTGCCAGGTCCTGGGCAACGACGTGACCATCGGCTTCGCGGCGAGCCAGGGGCACCTGCAGTTGAACGTGTTCAAGCCGGTGATCATCCACAACCTGCTGCAATCGATCCGCCTGTTGGCCGATGGCTGCAGCAACTTCCAGCAGCATTGCATCGCCGGCCTGGAACCGGACGCCGGGAAAATGGCTGAGCATCTGGAACAAGGGTTGATGCTGGTGACCGCGCTGAACCCGCACATTGGTTATGACAAATCGGCGGAGATCGCCAAGAAAGCCTATGCCGAGGGGCTGACCCTGCGGGCGGCGGCGTTGCAGCTGGGGTATCTGACCGATGAAGAGTTCGATACCTGGGTGAGGCCGGAGAATATGCTGGAGGCTGGGGCCAAGGGCTGAGTTCTGTAGCGCCTGACAGTTCGCCTTCGCGAGCAAGCCCGCTCCCACAATGGACCATGCACGGATCATGTGGGAGCGGGCTTGCTCCGGGCGGCGTTCCGACGAAGAACGATAACGCGGTCTAACTGACCGCCATTCGGGCTTTTCGCGCCTTCAACCCTGCAATCAACGACGGCCCTAACGCCACCAGCGCCGAGCCCAACACCACCAACACCGCCCCGCCATACCCCAGGCCATTGATGGTCTCGGCGTGCACATACTCCGGCCACCACCAGGCAGCCACGGCCACGGCGGCCAAGGTCACCAGCGGCGTGATCGCCAGGGTCGCACTGACCCGCGATGCCTCCCAATGCGCCAGCGCCTCGGCGAATGCGCCATAGGCAATCAGGGTGTTCATGCAGCACGCCAGCAGCAGCCAGCCTTGCACGGGGGTCAATTGCAGCGCCTCCAGCGGATGCACCCACGGCGTCAGCAACAGCCCGCAAAACAGGTAGATCACCATCATCACCTGCAACGAATTCCACACGGTCAGCAACTGCTTCTGCCCCAGCGCATAAAATGTCCAGACCGTGGAGGCCAGCAACACCAGCAGGACACCGGCGGTGTAGTCGCTCAACGAGGTCAGCAGTTCACTCAGGCGCTGGTTGAAAAACAGCACGAAGCCGACCAGCAACACCAGCAAGCCAATCCCCTGCCCCAGGCTGAAGCGCTCCTTGAACACGAACACACTGGCGATCAGCAACATGATCGGGCCCATCTGCACCACCAGTTGCGCGGTGCCGGGGCTGAGCAGGTTCAACCCCATCAGATACAGCACGTAATTGCCCACCAGGCCGAGCACCGCCATCAGCACCAGCCAGCCACCACGCGGGCCGAGCACCTTGCGGCTCGGCAGGCGCCGGGTCGCCGCCAGGTAGATGAACAGGCAGCCACCGGAGACCATCAGGCGAAACCAGGTCACGGTGACCGGGTCCATCACCAGCAGCACCTGCTTGAGCTTGATCGGCAGGATTCCCCACAACAGCGCGGTCAGCAAGGCCAGGAACAGCCCATAAACCCAGCGACCCGATGAAATGTGCATGCGAACCCCAATCCGGAAAACAAGTAGCGCCATTCTAGGCGCTGAGTCGCTTCGGACACAGGGACAGTTAAGGACTGGCCGCGAATGAAACTGTGCAGGTCGCAGCAGTTATCTAATGACCCAGCGGCCACTTCGCGAGCAAGCCCGCCCTCACAGGGATCTATGTGACGCTGATCCAGTGTGGGAGCGGGCTTGCTCGCGAAAACTATCTGACAATCAATACAAATCCTGAAGACCTAACGCACAGCCTCAAACAACCCCGTAGCCCCCATCCCGCCCCCCACGCACATGGTGACGATGCCGTAACGCAGGTTGCGTCGCTGCAACTCGCGAACGATGTGCCCGACCTGGCGCGAACCGGTCATGCCGAACGGGTGGCCGATGGAGATCGAGCCGCCATTGACGTTGTACCGCTCGTTGTCGATCTCCAGCCGGTTACGCGCGTACAGGCATTGCGAGGCGAAGGCTTCGTTGAGTTCCCACAAATCGATATCGTTGATGTGCAAGCCCTTGGCCTTGAGCAGTTTCGGCACCGAGAACACCGGGCCGATGCCCATCTCGTCCGGTTCGCAGCCCGCCACGGTGAATCCGCGGAAGAACGCTTTGGGCTTCAAGCCCAGCGCCAGGGCTTTTTCCAGGCTCATCACCAGGGTCATGGAGGCGCCATCGGACAACTGCGACGAGTTACCGGCGGTGACCGAGCCACCCTCGGCAAACACCGGCTTCAATCCGGCCAGGCTTTGCAAGGTGGTCTCGGGACGGTTGCAGTCGTCGTGATCGACGACGCCCTCGAGTATCTGCACCTGGCCGGTGGCCTTGTCTTCCACCCGGTACTTCACCGCCATCGGCACGATTTCATCGTCGAACAATCCGGCGGCCTGTGCCTGGGCAGTGCGCTGCTGGCTTTGCAGGGCGTACAGGTCCTGTTCTTCGCGGCTGACGTCGTATCGACGCGCGACGATTTCGGCGGTCTGGCCCATCGGGAAGTAGATCCCCGGCACCTGCTCCTTGAGCAGCGGATTGATCAGGTGATCGGTGTTGATGCTTTTCATCGTCAGGCTGATGGACTCGACGCCACCGGCGACGATGATGTCGCTGCAACCGGAGGCGATCTGGTTGGCGGCAATGGCGATCGCCTGCAGGCCCGAGGAGCAGAAGCGGTTGAGGGTCATGCCGGCAACGCCGATGCCCAGTCGCGATAACACCGCGACGTTGCGCCCGATGTTATAGCCCTGGGAGCCTTCGTTGGAGCCGGCACCGACAATGCAGTCCTCGACGCTGGCCGGGTCGATGCCGGTGCGCGCCAGCAAGGCGTCGACACAATGCGCCGCCATGTCGTCGGGACGGGTCATGTTGAACTTGCCGCGAAAGGATTTGGCCAGGCCGGTCCGCACGCTGTCGACGATCACCACTTCACGCATGGCATACCTCATTGTTGTTGTCGGTTGAGAGTGGACCGAGCATAAGCCCACTCAATTACCGACCGCGACAATCATTCACCCCGCGTATGCGTAACCATCGCCTGACTATTTGCCCTTGCGCTTGCCCGACTTTTCGAACGCCTCTTCCAGGGCGTGGTTGATGGTGCGCAACACCTTGACCCGCGCCCAGCGTTTGTCATTGGCCTCCACCAGGGTCCAGGGCGAGATCTCCGTGCTGGTGCGGTCGACCATGTCACCGACAGCGGTGCGATAGTCGTCCCACTTGTCGCGGTTGCGCCAATCGTCCTCGGTGATCTTGAAGCGTTTGAACGGAATATTTTCGCGCTCCTGGAAGCGCTCCAGTTGAGTCTGTTTGTCGATGGACAGCCAGAACTTCACCACGATCACCCCGGCGTCGGTCAGCTGTTCCTCAAAGTCGTTGATTTCGCTATAGGCGCGCAGCCAGTCCGCCGGGGTGCAGAATCCCTCGATACGTTCCACCAGCACCCGGCCATACCAGGAGCGGTCGAACATGGTGAATTTGCCCCGCGCGGGCACATGCCGCCAAAAACGCCAGAGATACGGCTGCGCCCGCTCCTCTTCGGTGGGCGCGGCAATCGGCACGATGTTGTACTGGCGCGGGTCCAGGGCAGCGGCAACCCGGCGAATCGCCCCACCCTTGCCTGCCGCGTCATTGCCTTCGAACACAGCAATCAGTGCGTGGCGGCGCATGCGTTTGTCGCGCATCAAACCGGAAAACCTGGCCTGCTCGGTGATCAGTTGCTCTTCATAATCGTCCTTGGCCAGATGCAAGGTGAGGTCGAGGCTGTCCAGCAGGTTCAATTGATCGACACTGGGGAACACGGGGGCCGCGTTGACTTTTTCCGGGCGGATTTTCGGTCGTTTCAGGGCGCCCTGCAGGCCTTCGAGCAGAATCTTCCCCACCACCAGGCTGCGATAATGCGCATCCATGCCCGCGATCACATGCCACGGCGCATAGTCGCGACTGGTGCGCCGCAAGACGCGCTCACCGTATTTCACAAAGCGGTCGTAGGTTTCGGACTGCTGCCAGTCCAGCGGGCTGATGCGCCAGCTGTGCAGCGGGTCGTCGGCCAACGCCTTGAGGCGTGCCTTCATTTGCTTCTTGGACAGGTGGAACCAGAACTTGAAGATCAGCGCGCCTTCGTCGCAGAGCATTTTTTCCAGGCGTTCGGCGGCGTTGATACTTTGATCGAGCCTTGGGTCCTTGATCACGCCGTGGACCCGGGCCTGCAGCATCTGGCTGTACCAGTTGCCGAAAAAGATGCCCATGCGACCCCGGGCCGGGAGCATCCGCCAGTAGCGCCAGGCCGGTGGCCGCGCCAGTTCTTCGTCGGTTTGCTGATCGAAGGTGCGCACCTCGATCAGGCGCGGGTCCATCCATTCGTTGAGCAATTTCACCGTCTCACCCTTGCCGGCGCCTTCGATGCCATTGATCAGGATGATCACCGGAAACCGGCCCTGCTGGCGCAGTTCGAATTGCGCGTCGAGCAAGGCTTCACGCAAGGCCGGGACCTCGGCGTCGTAGGTTTCTTTGTCGATGGCGTGATCGATTTCAGCGGATTCGAACATGGGCAGCTCCCTGGCAGATGTGAGCAAGACTAGTGGATTGACCTCTCCTGCGGGGGAGAAATCCCATTTTCATCGCCGGGGCCGTTGCCGGCCTTGCCATGGATCAAGCACCCCGGCCGCGATCGGATAGAATGTGCGCCTTGCCGTGACCGAGCCTGCCATGAAACCTGCAATGCCCCACGCCCAGATCGACTGGGACGACCAAGGCCTCCCGCGCTCGCGGGTGTTCGACGATGTGTATTTTTCCGACCTGTCGGGGCTGGATGAAACCCGCTACGTGTTCCTCGAACAGAACGCCTTGCGTGAACGCTTTGCCGCGTTGCCGGTGGGCGGGCGACTGGTGATTGGCGAGACCGGTTTCGGCACCGGATTGAATTTCCTCTGTGCCTGGCAGTTGTTCGAACAGCATGCGCAGGCCGGTGCGCGATTGCATTTTGTCAGTGTCGAGAAATACCCGCTGAGCCTGCCCGACCTGCAACGAGCGCTGGCGTTATGGCCCGAACTCAAGCCGTTCGCCGATCAACTGCTGGCGCAATACCGGGCGATCCACCCGGGTTTCCAGCGCCTGGTCCTGGATAACGGCCGCGTCACGCTCACCTTGCTGATCGGCGATGCCCTGGAGCAACTGCCGCAACTGGACGCGCAGATCGACGCCTGGTTTCTCGACGGCTTCGCCCCGGCGAAAAACCCCGACATGTGGACCGCCGAACTGTTTGCCGAACTGGCCCGTCTGGCGGCACCCGGTTCGACCATCAGCACCTTCACCAGTACCGGCTGGGTGCGCCGGCTACTCAATGCCGCGGGCTTCAAGATGAAACGTACGCCAGGCATTGGCCACAAATGGGAAATCCTGCGCGGTACGTTTCTCGGCTGGCCCGAAGAAGTCCCGATGCCCCCTGTAACCAAACCCTGGTTCGCGCGCCCGACACCGGCAACCGGCGAACGCCGCGCCCTGGTGATCGGCGCCGGGCTGGCCGGTTGTGCGACGGCCGCGAGCCTGGCGGCTCGCGGCTGGCAGGTGAGTCTGCTGGAGCGTCACGCCGGGCTGGCGCAGGAAGCCTCGGGCAATCCCCAGGGCGTGCTGTACCTCAAGCTTTCCGCCCATGGCACCGCGTTGTCGCAATTGATCGTCAGTGGATTTGGTTACACCCGGCGCTTGCTAGAGCATTTGCAACGGGGCGTCGACTGGGACGATTGCGGGGTGTTGCAGCTGGCCTTCAATGCCAAGGAAGCCGAGCGTCAGGCGCAATTGGCCATAGCGTTTCCCGAAGGCTTGCTGCATGTACTCGATCAAACCCACGCCGAAGCTCGTGCTGGTATCGCGCTGCCATCGGGGGGCCTGTTCTACCCCGAAGGCGGTTGGGTGCATCCACCCGCGTTGTGCCAATGGCAGGCAACGCAATCGAACATAGAGCTGCTGAGCCATCACGATGTGCTGGAGCTGCGCCGTGTGGACGGCGGCTGGCAAGCCTGGGATGGCGACAGGCTGCTGGCCGACGCCCCCACCGTGGTGCTGGCCGGCGCTGCCGAGATCAAGCGATTCACCTACAGCCGCGAATTGCCGCTCAAGCGCATTCGCGGACAAATCACCCGCCTGCCGCAAACCCCTGCAAGCCAGTCACTGAGTACCGTGGTGTGCGCTGAAGGTTATGTCGCGCCAGCACGCCTGGGCGAACATACCCTGGGGGCGAGTTTCGATTTCAACAACGACGACCTGACCCCAACCACTGCCGAACATCTGGGCAACTTGCAGATGCTCGAAGAAATTTCCCTGGATCTGGTCGCCCGGCTCGGCGCACAGGCCTTGCAGGTGGATGAGCTTGAAGGTCGCGCAGCGTTTCGCTGCACCAGCCCGGATTACTTGCCGATTGTCGGCCCATTGGCCGACAGCCAGGCCTTCGCCGACGCCTACAGCGTATTGAGCAAGGATGCCCGGCAAACCCCGGACATCCCCTGCCCCTGGCTGGATGGCTTGTACGTCAACAGCGGCCACGGTTCGCGAGGGCTGATCACCGCGCCATTGTCAGGCGAATTGATCGCCGCCTGGCTGGATGACGAACCGCTGCCGCTGCCCAGGGCCGTGGCCGAGGCCTGCCATCCCAACCGTTTCGCATTGCGGCGCTTGATACGCGGCAAGGCCTGAGGCGTTCAATCCAGGGCAAAACAAGTCTCTGACTCGACGGCCTTCATGGCCGCCTCGGTCAGGCGCTTCAACAGCTTGCTCTCCTCTGTCTTCATGTTAGCGACGATGCCGTCGACCGTGGCGAGATAGTCCGCGCCAAACTCCTTCTCGCTATCAATGGCCGCCTGCATTTGCTCTTGAAAAGGCGCGGCCACATCAGTGAAGTCCTTGCCATGATGCTGTCGCAAAAAGTCACTCCAAAACGTGCGGCCCTGTATGTAAGTCGATAATTCGGGGGATGTTTCGGCGGTGATGACCTTGCTGTAGGCGGTTTCCAGGTCCTTGGCTGTAACGCCGCTATTGGACGCATAGCGCATGTGCCGGGGCTGACCGAAAATGTCGAGCCTGTCTGCCAGTCCGGTGCGATAGGCCAACTCCACTTCCAGCGGTTCGAGGTCGGGACGGGGCCGGGCATGTTCCCGGGCGAGCCTGGTCAGGTAATCCAGGCGGAACAAGCGGCGCCCAAGACTCAACAGCCGAGCCGCCTGATCATGGGCATTGGCGGACTGGCGAACCACCGTATCGATATTCACGGCCACCTCAAGGTTACTGAAGATCGTGGCCGCCGCATCAGCGCAATTGGCTCTCACTGCCATCGCCAGCAATTGGTCGCGCAACGCCGAATCAGTCTGGATCGCATCAATGACACTCCACACCCGACGGGTCATGTCTTCGTGGACAAAGCGGTTATCTGCGCTGCCACCCAGTTCTGCCAGCAGTTCAAAGAATCCATTCGCGCCGGGTTCGTTCGTCAGCGCCAGCCATTGACGATTACGACGGGTATAGGTCTCTTCAGAATTTTCTGGCAGCCACAGGTCTCTAGCCCTTTGTTCACTGATCACCACGGCTTTATCGTCCAGCAACCCCATCCCGACCCCCCTATTGTTGCGATAGGTTTCCAGCAGCGTACGGCTTGTCTCGGATATCGGGTTATCACGCAGATTGATCGCTTCGGCGAAACGCCGAGGGACCTGGAACAGCCAGGCGGGCAATTCCATTATCTGATTACCACGCAGGTCGAGGAAATTCAGATACGGCAAACGGTTAAGACCGACGGGCAGTTCCGTGGCATGGGTATCGCGCAGGAACAGGTCTCTGAGATCCAGCATCTTGCTGACATCGATGGTGGCACCCAACCGATTGCCGCTGAGCCCCAAGGTACGCAATGTGCGCATGTCGGCCAGTTTGCGCAACGTGTGCTCGGTAAGCGCTATCCCATTACCGTCCAGCCTCAAATGTTGAAGGTTAGGCATGTGTGACAGCACTTCAGGCAATCGTGTGAGTAGATTGCGGTCCAGTTCCAGGCTGACAAGGCCTTTGAAGGGCTTGAGAAAATACTCCAGTTCATCGCCGGCCTGCATGTCCATGATGGAAAGGCTGCGCACATGGGCGACATCGTCCTCGGTCAGGGTCGGTAATGGGCCCACCGGGTTGCGAATCAGCGTGAGCGAGGTGAAGGGGTCATGTGGCGGCCAGCCTGCAGGCGTTATCCGGCGCCAGCAGTTCTCGATGGTCATGGCCACCTGACGACGGTTGACCCGGATAACATCAAGTTGCCCCCCAAGTGACTTCATTTGCATTTCATCGTCACGCCAGTCGTGCAGCACCTGGCGCAGTTTCTTCAATTGCTGTTCCAGAACCCTGATTCGATTTCCCCGCTGCATCTGCGTACTGCCGGCCGCGTCCAGGAACGCCAAGACCTGGATCTCGGTGAACAGCGGATAGAGCTTTTTGACTTTACGAATCATGCCTCTTGCATAAGCACTGGCAGCGGGAGGATCGGCCTGGACACAGGCAGACAGGTGTTCCGGTGTTTCATTGCGCTCACCCCGCAGCAGCCGCCCGGTGTGCGCCGGGTCAGCCGTGGCGGCCCTCGACAGGCGTGATCGCAGTGTCGGGAAATCCAGGGTATCGCTGCCAGTCAAGCCCATGGCGGAGCGTTGTGAAGCAGGCAGTGCATCCAGTATCGACTGCAGCAGCGTTTCGCTCGTCAGCGTGGAGACCACATTGCCAGTGCCTTGGATGACCTGATAGCCGGTGGGTATCTTGACGATCACTCCACACGACTTCGCCTCTGCCTTGCCCACGCTGTCGAGCAAGGTGCCGGTTGTCGATCCCTGTCGCACTTCGAGTCGAACGTCGCCATTCCAGCCTTGCACCCGGTTCATCAGTCCGAGCGCCAGTTTGTCGGTATCGGCATTGGCCAGTGGCGGCAGATGCAGCCCCGTGAGTGCACGGTCCTGCCTGATCATGGCCTGGGCCTCACGAACCTGCCGGGCGAGGTCGACGCCAGCTATCTTGCGATCACCCAGAAAACTTCGATCCCTGCCAGAGGCGTTTTCCAGCAACTCCTGACCCACTCGGACGGGAAGGTCAGCGGCGTGTTCGCGCAGTGTCGCGACGTCGCCGGTAGCGCTGCCGTCCCAGGTTTTATACAGCCACTTGAACAGCGACTGACGATCGCCCTCGAGGCTTGTCGCGATCTTCTTTGCCAACAGATGCGAGTCCGATTCAGTCGATGCTTTACCGACGATGTTTTCCACTTCGTTCGGATAGAGGCCTTTGATAACGGTATCGAGCAGTTGCCCCGAATCCAGTTGTTTCTGACTGACTTGCACGCTGTTGACGTCGTCGTCCTGTGGTGCAGTCTCGGGGAAGCGGGACACGACCCCGCCTTGTTCGTTGCGCACTTCGATGAAGCGTTCCTTCGGCCAGCCGGGCAGCCTCGGCAGCGTATGCAATTGCTCCTGGATGAAGTCCGTATTCGAGGTCTCTCCCCGCGCCATCGCTGCGACCAGCCTGGTAATGCGCCGCTCGATCCTGAAACGCTGGACACAGTCATACAGCCGCTGCGGTAACTTGAGGTTGCTTTCATGCAAAGGGTGCAAATTTTCAGGGGTTATGTCGGTGATTTCGGCAATCGCTTCCAGATCACTGCCCAAATCACTCAGGTGCTGATCCGTGCGTTCCAATGCGTAAGCACCATCGCGCCACTCGTGCGCGTGCTCATGGACATGCCGCCAGCCACCGTGCACGTTGCGCAGGGCGGCAGGCTGGTAGGCATCCGTGCGCGCCGGGTGGTTGATGATCCATGCCGAGTCCGCAGCATTGCGGGTCACGCCATAGGGTGCTCCATCCATGACGATCGACGTCTGCCCGGCATGCCGGTAAAGCCCTTGCGAATCCGCTTGCACGTCGGCTGGCAGTGTCGTGGTCCGTTTATAGGGTTCGAGGTCGGGCTTCCATAACCTTGCCTTGCCATCCGTGCGCGTGACGGCCTCGAAACCGTCGAAGAATGCCACTTGCTCTTTCACGCCTTTGACGGCTGACGTGATCACTTTGCCGCCCGCTGCGAATGCCGCCATCTGCCCGAGGTTTTCCACGACGTTGAGCAAATGCGACAACGCCTGTTTTCGCTCACCGTGTGTCCAATCCTGCACACCTTCGAACACCTCGCTGACGATATCGACTGCAGCCGCCGCCAGCATCAGATGACCGATCACCGGGACGAAAAACGAGAATGCGGTCAATAGCACAAGACCCGCACCCTCCAATACCTGATAGGTTTTTTCCCTTTGTTGTGCATCGACGTCTTCGGTCGGGACAGCAAGGATTCGTGTGTCTTCTTCAATCTTGCTGACAAACGAACTGAAGAAAAAATCGGCAAGGCAGGTGTCGGCGGGTGTGGCAGTCAGCGTTCCCAGGTTCTTGTCCTTGTCGAACCCGGTAAAAAAACCGGTCCTGTCATGGCCGTGCAGGTATTGCCCACCGAAAAACTTCCTATAGCTTTTGCTTTGCAGATGAAGGGTGAGGTAGCTCTCGAATTCCTCCCGCGAGGCGTATTCAAACAGCGGTCGACGCGGTTCGTTCGGCATGTAGACCACGCACCTGGCCTTCGCGTCGGTCTCGATGGAGACCTTGCTGAACACCAGGACTCCACACATGCAGGCGTCATGAATTCTCAGCCCTTGCCAACGCACCGGTGCGCCATCCAACAGGGCGTCCTTGGTTTGAGCCGCCGGGACATCCTGCTCAAGCACACTCAGCAGCATCGTATAAACGGCGTGGGTAATGTCCTTTTTCAGGTAGGCCATGTGCACCGCGACCTGCATGTCCAGCGCTTTCAGCCGCCGGATGTCCGCGGTACCCGCCCGATCATCGATGGGCGCATCGTCTGCAGGCTTGGCCGGCAAGGCCAGGGCTTCAGTGATGTGACGTTGATAGCGGGCACCGAGATCGAGCTCACGACAGAGCGTTGCGAATTTTTCAGCGGTGACTTCAGTTCCTGATTGAGCCTTTGCATCGATTCGAATCACCGCGCCCTTCAGAACGCCGCCGCTCGTTGCTTCCCCAAAGGTGAAGTTTTCCATGGCCGCCTGGAGCAGGCTGCGTGAAAGGGTTTTTTCTTCAATCAGGCGACAGAACGGGGCCAGCCCCATTGCTTCGCAGATTTTTTTTTCGATTTCCAGGGTGTCCCGCTCGACGTCGACCTCGATCGCCCATTTTTCTTTCAAGAGGTCAGTCAGTTGCTCTTTGCAGAACTCGTTCAGCGGCTTGAGTTGTTCAAGCGCCGTCGCCGCCTTGCCTTGGGCTGGAAACGACTGCTCGAATGCAGCGTTCAACGCCTGCACCACTGGCAGATCCGCAATGGCCAACCATGGCGGAATCGACGCTTGCAGGGCTTCAGCCTTGTCCAGGTCGCCTGTGTGCTCCACTAGAGCCTCGAGACGTTCTGCGGGGGTCAAGGGGACTGCCGCGGGGGCGGCCTTGGGTGTTGTGGCTGGCATGAGCAATATCCTTATTGCATGGGGAGACCCTCAGTTTATGAAGCTCAATGGGCAATTGATAATTCGAAAAGCGGAACGAATCTGGCACCGTCCTAACAGCTTCTCCTATGCATCCCAGCATTAATTACCACCCTGGCACTGCACACTTGTGTACCCCCGGCATTAGCCAGTACACGCCTGCTTATAACCCATCGTTCTAAAACTCCCACTACCGAGACGGGTCAGTTTCTGAGTACCCGTCGTTTTGGCGCGGTATCGATTGCCCCTCCCCAACGGAAAAACCGGTAAGGAATTTATGTGCGGATTAGCTGGCGAGTTACGTTTTGACAATCAACCTGCAGACCTTGCAGCCATTGAGCGAATCACCCATCACCTGGCACCTCGAGGCCCCGACGCCTGGGGTTTTCACAGCCAGGGGCCGATTGCCCTGGGCCATCGCCGCCTGAAAATCATGGACCTGTCGGACGGTTCGGCGCAGCCGATGATCGACAATCAACTGGGACTGTCCCTGGCCTTCAACGGCGCGATCTACAACTTCCCGGAACTGCGCAGCGAACTTGAAAGCCTGGGTTATGCCTTCTATTCCGGCGGTGACACCGAAGTGCTGCTCAAGGGTTTCCATGCCTGGGGCGAAGCACTGCTGCCGAAACTCAACGGCATGTTTGCCTTCGCCATCTGGGAGCGCGACAGCCAACGCCTGTTCATCGCCCGCGACCGCCTCGGCGTCAAGCCGCTGTACCTGTCGCGCACCGGCCAGCGCCTGCGTTTTGCCTCGGCGTTGCCGGCGTTGCTCAAGGGCGGCGACATCAACCCGATCCTCGATCCGGTGGCGCTCAATCATTACCTGAATTTCCATGCCGTGGTCCCGGCGCCGCGCACCTTGCTGGCCGGCATCGAAAAACTGCCGCCGGCGACCTGGATGCGCATTGAAGCGGATGGCCGTACCGAGCAGAAAACCTGGTGGACCCTGCCCTATGGCCCACACGACGATGAGAAAAATCTGACACTTGAGGACTGGCGTGACCGCGTGCTCGACAGTACGCGCGAGGCGGTAGCCATCCGCCAACGTGCCGCAGTCGATGTCGGCGTGCTGCTGTCCGGCGGAGTCGATTCGAGCCTGCTGGTCGGGCTGTTGCGGGAGGTCGGCGTGGAAAACCTGTCGACCTTCTCCATCGGTTTCCAGGATGCCGGTGGCGAGCGCGGCGACGAGTTCCAGTACTCGGACCTGATCGCCAAGCACTACGGCACCCAGCACCACCAACTGCGCATCGACGAAAGCGAGATCATCGAACAACTGCCCGCCGCGTTCCGTGCCATGAGCGAGCCGATGGTCAGCCACGACTGCATCGCCTTTTACCTGTTGTCCAGGGAAGTGGCCAAGCATTGCAAAGTGGTGCAAAGCGGCCAGGGTGCCGACGAACTGTTTGCCGGTTATCACTGGTATCCCCAGGTCGACGGCGCCAGCGATCCGTACGCGGCCTATCGCGAAGCGTTTTTCGACCGCAGCTACGACGACTACGCCGCCACCGTGCAACCGAAATGGCTGACGGCCAATGACGCTGCCGGCGACTTCGTGAAGGAACATTTCGCACAGCCCGGTGCCGACGCCGCGGTGGACAAGGCCCTGCGCCTGGACAGCACGGTGATGCTGGTGGACGACCCGGTCAAGCGCGTCGACAACATGACCATGGCCTGGGGCCTGGAAGCGCGCACGCCGTTTCTCGACTATCGCCTGGTGGAATTGTCGGCCCGGGTGCCCGGCAAATTCAAACTGCCCGACGGCGGCAAGCAAGTCCTCAAGGAAGCGGCGCGCCTGGTGATTCCCAGTGAAGTGATCGACCGCAAGAAGGGTTACTTTCCGGTACCCGGCCTCAAGCACTTGCAGGGCGACACGCTGAACTGGGTGCGCGAACTGCTGCTCGATCCAAGCCAGGATCGCGGCCTGTTCAAACCCGCGATGCTCGACCGCCTGCTGACGGACCCACAAGGTCAACTGACGCCGTTGCGCGGCTCCAAGCTGTGGCAACTGGCGGCCCTGAACCTGTGGCTCAGCGAACAAGGAATCTGACCGATGAAACCTCACGCCACGGCTTTCAGCCAGCGCCTGTTGCGCGGTCAGGCGCCCTCCTACGAACGCTTGCAGGCGCGCCTGGCCGAAGACGGCAGCGCACTGGGAGCCGAGCCGATTGCCGTGCATTGCGGCTGGGGCCGCTTGCTGATCGGCCATACCTTCGCCGATGCCGCCAGCCTCGCCCGGGAGTTGCTCAACGAGCAGCCGGGCGAACGGGATATCGCCCTCTACGTCGCCGCGCCCCAGCAAGTGCTGGGCCTGGAGCCGACGCAACTGTTCCTCGATCCGTCCGACACCTTGCGCCTGTGGTTCAGCGATTACCGTCAGGCCACCCGGGTGTTTCGCGGTTTTCGCATCCGCCGCGCCCAGAGCGATGCCGACTGGAATGCGATCAATCAGCTTTACCACGCACGGGGCATGCTGCCGATCGATGCCAGCCTGCTGACCCCCAGGCACCTGGGGGGTCCGGTGTACTGGCTGGCGGAAGACGAGGACAGCGGCGCGGTCATCGGCAGCGTCATGGGCCTCAATCATCACAAGGCCTTCAACGATCCGGAAAACGGTAGCAGCCTGTGGTGCCTGGCGGTCGATCCGTGCTGTTCACGGCCCGGCGTCGGCGAGGTGCTGGTGCGGCATCTGATTGAACATTTCATGAGTCGCGGGCTGAGTTACCTTGACCTGTCCGTGCTGCACGACAATCGCCAGGCGAAAAACCTGTACGCCAAGCTCGGCTTTCGCAACCTCTCGACGTTCGCCATCAAGCGCAAGAACGGCATCAACCAGTCGCTGTTTCTCGGCCCGGGTCCTGAAGCGAATTTCAATCCGTATGCGCGGATCATCGTCGAAGAAGCACATCGTCGCGGCATTGATGTCCAGGTCGACGATGCCGAAGCCGGCCTGTTCACCCTCAGCCATGGTGGCCGCCGGGTACGCTGTCGCGAGTCCCTCAGCGACCTGACCAGCGCCATCAGCATGAGCCTGTGCCAGGACAAGAGCCTGACCCATAAAGTGCTCACGGCCGCCGGCCTGAACCTGCCGGCGCAGCAACTGGCAGGTAACGCCGATGACAACCTGGCGTTTCTCGACGAACACCATCGGGTGGTGGTCAAACCGCTGGACGGTGAACAGGGACAAGGGGTGGCGGTAGATCTACAGGCCATCGAAGAGGTCCAGCAAGCCATCGAAGCGGCACGCCAGTTCGACACGCGAGTGCTACTGGAAAGCTTTCACGAAGGCCTCGACCTGCGGATCCTGGTGATCGGCTTTGAAGTGGTGGCCGCGGCGATTCGTCGGCCGGCCGAGGTGGTGGGCGATGGCCAGCACTCCATCGGCGCGCTGATCGAAGCCCAGAGTCGGCGGCGGCAGGCGGCCACGGGCGGCGAAAGCAAGATCCCGCTGGATCATGAGACCGAACGCACCGTTCACGCCGCGGGTTATGACTTCGACAGCATTCTGCCCGCGGGCGAGCATCTGTTCGTACGTCGTACAGCGAATCTTCACACAGGCGGGATTCTCGAAGACGTCACCGCGATCCTGCATCCCACGCTGGTGGACGCCGCGGTGCGCGCGGCGCGGGCACTGGATATTCCCATGGTTGGCCTCGACCTGATGGTGTCTGCCGCCGATCAACCGCAGTACGTGTTCATCGAAGCCAACGAGCGCGCCGGGCTGGCCAATCATGAACCGCAGCCGACGGCCGAGCGGTTTGTCGATCTGTTGTTTCCGCACAGTCAGCCGGCTGTTTCTTAATTGTGGTGGCTGGACGGCCGCCTTCGCTGGCAAGCCAGCTCCTACAAGGTTTTGTGTTTGACCTGTAGGAGCTGGCTTGCCAGGGAAGACGGCCTGACAGGCCACAAAAAACCTTCATCGAAACCATCGATGGCCTCAACTCATCAGGAGTTTCCATGACCCGCCAATACCCGGAACCAGACCTGACCTATTTGCAAAAAGTCCTGCTGGAAATGCTCGCCATTCCCAGCCCCACCGGCTTCACCGACACCATCGTGCGCTATGTCGCCGAGCGGCTTGAAGAACTGGGCATCCCCTTCGAGATGACCCGCCGCGGCACCATCCGCGCCACCCTCAAGGGCAAGAAAAACAGCCCGGACCGAGCCGTTTCCGCCCACCTGGACACCATTGGCGCCGCCGTGCGCGCCATCAAGGACAACGGCCGCCTGACGCTGGCCCCCGTGGGCTGCTGGTCCAGTCGCTTTGCCGAAGGCAGCCGCGTGAGCCTGTTTACCGACAATGGCGTGATCCGTGGCAGCGTATTGCCGCTGATGGCCTCCGGGCACGCGTTCAACACCGCCGTGGATGAAATGCCGATCAGCTGGGATCACATCGAGTTGCGCCTGGATGCCTATTGCGCGACCCGCGCCGATTGCGATTCCCTGGGCATCAGCGTCGGCGATTTCGTCGCCTTCGACCCGTTGCCGGAGTTCACCGAAAGCGGCCACATCAGCGCCCGTCACCTGGACGACAAGGCCGGTGTCGCGGCATTGCTGGCAGCCTTGAAAGCCATCGTAGACAGTGGCGAAGAGCTGGCGATCGATTGTCATCCGCTGTTCACCATCACCGAGGAAACCGGCAGTGGCGCAGCGGCGGCATTACCCTGGGACGTCAGTGAATTCGTCGGCATCGACATCGCGCCCGTCGCGCCCGGCCAGCACTCCAGCGAACACGCGGTGAGCATCGCGATGCAGGATTCCGGCGGGCCGTACGACTATCACCTGTCGCGGCACCTGCTGCGCCTGGCCAGCGACAACGAACTGCCGGTACGCCGCGACCTGTTCCGCTACTACTTCAGCGACGCTCACTCGGCGGTCACTGCCGGCCATGACATCCGCACCGCCCTGCTCGCCTTCGGCTGCGATGCCACCCACGGCTACGAACGCACCCACATCGACAGTCTCGCTGCCCTCAGTCGCCTGCTCGGTGCCTACATCCTCAGCCCGCCGGTGTTCGCCAGCGACGCACAGCCGGCCCAGGGTTCGCTGGACCGGTTCAGTCACCAGATCGAACATGAAACGCAGATGGAAAGCGATACGCGGGTGCCGTCGGTGGATAGCCTGGTGGGCCAACGCAACAACAGCTAAGGAAACACAATCCTGTAGGAGCTGCCGCAGGCTGCGATCTCTTGATCTTGTTTGTAAAAATCAAAGTCAAAAGATCGCAGCCTGCGGCAGCTCCTACTGGTGATACGTTCATAACCACCGTAGCATCGCGCCATTGATTTGACCGAGGTGCCCATGCTTATTCCCCACGACCAACTTGAAGTCGACACCCTGACCCGCCTGATCGAAGACTTCGTGACCCGCGACGGCACCGACAATGGCGATGACACGCCGCTGGAAACCCGTGTCTTGCGGGTTCGCCAGGCCTTGATCAAGGGCCAGGCCCTGATTGTCTTCGATCCGGAAAGCGAGCAATGCCAGCTGATGCTCAAGCATGACGTGCCCAAGCACCTATTCGACTGATTTCCTGTTCCGCGCCAGCTTGCGCTGGATTCGCTCGTAGATCTCGGTACGGTGCACGCTGACATCGTGCGGGGCTTCGATGCCGAAGCGCACATTGCCGCCATTGACGGCGATGATGCGCACCGAAATGGTGTCGCCGATGGAAATCAATTCGCCGACTACGCGACTCAGTACAAGCATGGCTGTGGTCCTTCAGAGTTATCGGACCTTGAAGATGCCCGGCGCACCGCGGGCCTACAAGGCAGCCGCGGTAATCCAGACCAAACCTACAAGCACAGGCCTACCTTGCTGAAGGAAATGTCTGACACACCACTTCTATCAAGCAAGGCCGATTCGTCAGGAGGCCGAGAAGCGCGGGCCGAACAGGATGATGCTTGCGCCGATCACGCACAGCGCCACGCCGAGCCAGTCGGAGCCCAGCGGACGAATCCGCTCGACCACCGCCAGCCAGCCAATCGAAGCAATGATGTAGATACCGCCGTAGGCGGCATAGGCGCGGCCTGCATAAGTCGCTTCTATTCGCGTCAGCAACAGCGCGAACAACGTCAGGCTGAGCAGCGCCGGCAGCACCCACCAGACGCTTTTACCCTGGCGCAACCACATCCAGAAGGCAAAGCAACCGGCGATTTCGAACAGTGCCGCGAGGAAAAACCACAGGTAATTGAGCATGGGAAGGTCTCGCGAGGATGGCCGATGGCGGCCACCCTAACGAGGCTGTTGCAGGCGGGCAAGTTCAGCTTGCGGATTGTTTGGCCTTGGCGCGCATCTTGTCGGCCATCAGGGTCATTTCGTTGTACAGCAGTTGCGGGTTCTTCTGCTTCAGCGCCCAGGCCTGGCGGCCCTGTTCGTGGGGCAGGATCATGAATTCGCCAGCGGCGACTTGCTGGTAGATATAGTCGGCGATATCGGCGGCACTGATGGGCGAGCTTTCCAGCAACTTGCCAACCTGGGCTTTCATGGCCGGGGTCGGGCCGCGGAAGGAGTCCAGCAGATTGGTCTGGAAGAACGATGGGCACACCACATGCACGCCGACTTCCTGATGCGCGAGTTCGATCAGCAGGCTTTCGGACAACGCCACCACGCCGGCCTTGGCCACGTTGTAGTTGCTCATGGCCGGGCCTTGCATCAACGCCGCCATCGACGCGATGTTGATGATCTTGCCCTTGCTCTTCTCCAGCAACGGCAGGAAGGCCTTGCAACCCTTGACCACGCCCATGAGGTTGATTGCGATCTGCCAGTCCCAGTCCTCCAGGGACAGCTCGCTGAAGAACCCGCCCGAGGCCACGCCCGCGTTGTTGACGATGACGTCGATGCCCCCCAGCTTGACTTCGCATGCCTGGGCGAAGGCGGTCAGTTGACTGTAGTCACGCACATCACAGCGCTGGATGAAGCCATCGCCACCGGCTTCGCGCACCAGCTTCAGGGTTTCCTGCAAACCCGTTTCGCTGACATCCGACAAGGCCAGCTGCCAGCCTTCGCGCGCCCAGCGCAGCGCGATTTCGCGACCCAGGCCGGAGCCTGCGCCAGTGATCATCATGCGATTTTGCATAGCAAACAGCCTTGTTGTTCTGGGGAAGATGCGTCGAGTGTAGCGAAGGCTGTAGGCCGACCCACGCTCTATCAGATTGCTGAATGCCCCAAGCAAACCACGAACGCGGCGCACCAACTAACTTAACAGCAGACGGAATAGGCAATAGTTCTAAAAACCGCAAAAAAACTTGGAATTTTCTGCCTTGCGTCGCGGTCGGATTTTTTAAGCAGCTCGAATTAATGACATTCCCGCTGACTGATAACGGCTAAGTCATTCCTGAACACTTACAGCAAGGAAACAGACATGGGCACAATTCTTCTGATCATTCTGATCCTGTTACTGATCGGTGGTCTACCGGTCTTCCCGCACTCCAGAAGTTGGGGTTATGGCCCGTCCGGTATCATCGGCGTGGTGTTGGTGGTGATACTGATCCTGGTGTTGCTCGGCAAGATATGAAGTTTTGACCGATAAAAAAAGAGGCCCTTGAAGGGCCTCTTTTTTATTGCAGCGTTGTTTAGTCCGGCTTGCCGTCGACCA
The DNA here is from genome assembly GCF_949767605.1 of Pseudomonas sp. IT-P218. NCBI lineage: Bacteria > Pseudomonadati > Pseudomonadota > Gammaproteobacteria > Pseudomonadales > Pseudomonadaceae > Pseudomonas > Pseudomonas sp. IT-P218. The sequence goes on along the minus strand of NZ_CATKQQ010000055.1, from coordinate 119,555 downwards.
CACCAGCGGTGTTATCGATCAGGCTCTTGGTCGCCGTTTGCAGGAACGCTTCGAGCTTGGTTTTAAGCTCGGCGGTACGCGGTGCATTCGGAACGACCACGGCACGAGGCGTAGCGCCCAGTTCATACTGGTACATCTTCGGCTCCATGTCCTTGTCCTTCGGCAACACCAGAATCTGGTCCGCGGTGATGATCGCGGTGGTCTGCTCGCTGCCCGATGGCTTGATCACGCCAAACCCGGTATCGCCCTCAGGCAGGTTGAGCAAGTCGCGGCCCCAGCACTGATGACGCACTTCGCCACCGATCCGGCCCATGATTGTCGGCACGATGTCGACCTGGGTGCCAACGGTGTGGTCGAGGGTGCCGAATTTTTCCTGGATGCCCGGTGCGATCAGCAGCATCGGCACGTTGAAACGACCCAGGTCCATTTCGGTGATCTGGCGTTCGTTGCCGAAACCGTGGTCGCCGACGATGACAAACAGGGTTTCCTTGAAGTACGGCTCATTGCGCGCCTTTTCGAAGAACTGGCCCAGCGCCCAGTCCGAGTAACGCATGGCCGTCAAATGCTCGTTCAGGCTGCCACGATCGGTCACACGCTCAACCGGCAATGGGCTCGGCAAGGCGTACGGGGTGTGGTTGGACAGGGTTTGCAGCAAGGCATAGAAGGGTTTCTTGTCCTTGCCATCGCGGGCCTTGAGCTCCACCAGGCCACGGTCGAACATGTCCTGGTCGGACACACCCCAGGTCGGGTCGGAGAACACCGGGTTGACGAAGTCGTTACGCCCGATGAAGTTGGTCATGCCCTGGTTGCTGAAGAAACCCGACTGGTTGTCCCAGGCGAAATCGCCGTTGTAGACATACACGTCGTCGTAGTCACGAGCGCTGAGCAGCTGCGGCAGGCCGGACAGTTTGTGGCTGCCCTCCGGGGTCTGCATCAGGTATTCGAAACCCGGCAAGTTCGGGAAGCAGGCCATGGTGGCGAACATGCCCTGGTGGGTGTGGGTACCGTTGGAGAAGAAGCGGTCGAACAACAGGCCTTCCTTAGACAGTTTGTCGAGGTATGGCGTGATGTTGCCCGGCCCGCCCAGTACACCCACCGAGTGACCGGCCATGCTTTCCATCAGGATCACGACGACGTTCTTGATCGGCAGGGTCTTGTCCACCGGCGGTGTGTAGTCGCGACGCACGGCGGCGGTCTCGCCATCCACCAGTTTGTCGTCCTGCATCACCAGCAGGTCGCGCACGGTCTGCTGCGCCATCGGTTGCGGCAAGGTGGCTTTCCAGATGTTGTCGCGATCTTCGGACATCCGGCTCTTCGCCGCCGCCACCAGGGACAGGGTACCGTTGAGGCCCAGCTGGTTGGCGAAGTTGGAATCGGTGGTGTAGACATCACCCCAACGCATGGGCGGGCCTTGGCGCAAGGTCCCGCGGGCCGCGACCACGCAGATCAGCAGGCAGACCACGAACACCATGGCGCGCGAGTACCAGGGAGCCACCTGGCGGGTGCTGATGCTGCCGCCACTGAACGGGCCACGGGGACGCGTGGCACGGTCGGCGCCCTTGAACGCCAGGCTCAGGATCCAGGTACCCAAGGCCCAGGCCAGCAGGTAGCGAACCACCGGGAAACCGTACCAGAGCATGCTCATCACGGTTTTCGGGTCTTCCTTCACATACTGGAAGACCAGCCCGTTGAGGCGCTGGTGGAATTCACGGTAGAAGTCCATCTCCATCAGGCCGAGGAACAGCGCGATGCTGGAAGTTACCGTCAGCCACAGGCGAAAGATCCCGCGCGCGGCCATGGCCCTGGCACTGAACAGCGCCAGCACCAGCGGAATGCTCAGGTACACCACCAGGCGCAGGTCGAAACGCAGGCCATTGGCGAATGCTTCGAAAAAGGTCGCGGCCGGTGTATCGAGGATCATTTCGCGGTTGTAGACCAGCAGCGCGAGGCGCAGTGCGGAAAACATCACCATCATGACCAGAGCGCACAACAGCGTGTAGGCCAGATGCGATTTGACGGTCGGTTGCAGCAAGCGACTCGATGCTCGCTTCTGACTCAGGGCGTCCGGGATTGCCATGTCGTTTTAGGACCCATTGGAAGTTGAAGTTTCGAAAATACAGCTGCGCCCTGCCCTCTGTTGGCCAGTACTCGGCCCCGGGGTTTGCGCGGTGCGCAAATGTTGCACGATCAATCGCGGCATTGCCATTGATTACTGTTCGTCGATGGCGGCGCGGGCGAATTGTCTTGGAGGCTTTGTGAAAATTTTGTGCAACGAATATCTGGAAACACAATAAAGGCGAAAGATCGCAGCCTTCGGCAGCTCCTACAGGGGCTGCGATCTTTGATCGGCGTTACTTCTCGGCGCGCTCTTTCAGGGCTTTCAACGTATTGAACGGGGCATCGACCACAAACTTGTTGGCCACCATCGATGGCACGCTGCCGCCAGGCTCGGTATGCACCTGGTAGGTCACCTCGACCTGATCGCCCTTGGGTACGAACTTCCAGAAACCGTCGACCTTGGCGACCCGGACAAAACCTTTTTCTTCAGGAATGTATTTCGGCACGCCCTCGAGCTTGCGGGTCAAGCTGCCATCGGCACCAACAGTCGTGGTGATATGCACCACCGAATCACGCGGCGTGACCGGCCATGGCGTATTGAACTGGGTGTAGGTCCAGCTCTGGTCGCCTTCGCGCTTGAGCAACTTCTGGGTCTTGCACTCGTGAATCCAGGCGCAGGTGCCGACCACGTCTTCCTGCAGCGCGCGCAGCTTGGCCACGGTGGTCTTCATCAGCGTGACGCCCTGATAGGCCTTGTAGTCGGAGCCGGGCACTTCACTCAGGGATATCTTGATGCCGTCTTCATTCCTGGCGACCTTCCAGTCTTCGGCCTGGGCGACCGACGTGGCCAGGACAGCCGTCAAACCACACAACACAGCCATACGATGCAGCGAACCCATAATCTTATTCCTTATTGTTGAAGTTCCGTTCGTCGAACACATCACGCGGCCGTCATTTGCTCCCACCAGCCAATCAACCGAATAGCCTCTTCGCTGCTGCTGCCACACACCTCGACGTCAGCCTCGAAAGCCGAACACACCGCCGGACGCTCGGGTTTACCGAAAATGTTGCACAGGTTTTCTGTAGAGAGTTGCAGGCAACGCTCCCCGGCGGCTTTGCCATTGGGCATACCGGGAATCGGTGAACTGATGGAAGGGGCTATGCAGCAGGCGCCACAGCCCTCACGGCATTTCATGACGAAAAGTTCCTCGCGACGAGCAATGTGTTAAAGGACGGGGCACAGAGTAACCGCTAAAACAGTTGTTTTAAATTACTCGGCCTCGGGTTTTTACCCGCAAGCGAGCGTGACCGGGCAGTCTCCGACCAAGCGTCTTTGCTTGCGGGCATGCAAAGGCGGGATTCAACGCTTGAATTCGAATTCCAGCGCCGCGCCTTCGACTTCACGGCGTTCTTCGTTACGCAGTTGCAACTGCATTTCGTTATTGATCAGCTTGCCGTTGATCTGGAACTGGTTGTTTTTGTCGCCGAACATTTCCGGCAACACCGGTTCGCGCTTGGGTAATGGCACTGTACCGACCGGTTTCAGCTCTTCGACCATGTCCTTGGGCAAACTCAGGTCCAGGTCGGCTGAAGGGATTGGGGTTTTCACCACCTCGCTGGCCGGTTTTGACTTTGAAGCAACCGGTGGGCGCTTTTTTACCGCGGCGGTCTTTTTCGCCGGTGCGGTTTTATTCGCAGATGTGGTTTTTTTCGGGGTGCTGGCGGTGGGTTTTTCCTGCACGGATTCGGCCTGCGCGGTCGCCGGCAGAACACTCGCTAACAGGCAGATCAACAGCCAGGCGGCAGGAAAAATCGGCTTCATGGACCCAACGATGCAAACGGCGAAAACGACAGAGGTGCATATGCTCGCCTGTTGCGCGCCCCGTGACAAGCACGGACCGGAACCGCTCGGTCAAAAGCCGCCGGCCATCTCCTGGCAAAGCTGGGTAGCGAGCATGCCCAAGGTCATCAACGCCCGTTCGGCTTCGCGGTTCCATGGGATCCCGCAATTGAGCCGGATGCAGTGATTGAACTGCTCGGTGTTACTGAAGATCAGCCCTGGCGCGATACTGATGCCCTGCTGCAACGCGCGCACGTGCAGTTCCTGGGTGTTGACCCGTCCCGGCAGGCTCACCCACAAAATGAAACCGCCGGTCGGCCGGGTCATCTGCGTGCCTTCGGGGAAATACTGCTGCACCGCCAGCTGGAAAGCGCTGAGGTTCTTGCGGTACTCCTGGCGGATGTAACGCAAATGGCGGTCGTAGCCACCGTTTTCCAGATAGGCGGCAATGCCCATCTGCGTGACGCTGCAGGCTGAATGAGTACTGAAAGTCTGCAGTCGCTGGATCTCCTGCTGGTACTTGCCGGCAATCATCCAGCCGATCCGCACCCCGGGTGACAGGGTCTTGGAGAAGCTGGAGCAATAGATCACGCGATCCAGGCGGTCATAGGCCTTGAGCGATTTGGTGCGGCCCTGCTCGAACATCAGCTCGCCGTAGATATCGTCTTCGACGATCTGGATATCGAAGTCCGACGCCAGGCGCAGCAGCTGCTTCTGCCGCTCTTCGGGCATGGTGCCGCCTAGCGGGTTACTCAGACGAGTGGTCAGCACCAGCGCCTTGATCGACCACTGGTTGGCGGCCAATTGCAGGGCTTCCAGACTCATGCCGGTGGACGGGTCGCTGGGAATTTCTATGACCTTGAGGCCCAGCAGATCGGCCAGCTGCAACAAACCGTAGTAGGTTGGCGACTCGGCTGCGATCAGGTCACCGGGCCGGGTCAGCACCCGCAGGGACATCTGCAAGGCGTCGACGCAGCCGTGGGTGATCACCACTTCCGAGGGGTCGACCACCACGCCGGCATCGCGCATGCGGATCGCCACCTGTCGGCGCAAGGGTTCGAAACCGGGGCTGAACATGTAGCTGAAAGCCCGCGGGCTATGGAACCGGGTGACCTTGGCCAACTGCTGATGCAGCGCCCGCACCGGTAGATAGTCGACGCTGGGCACCGCGGCGCCCAGGGGAAAAACGCCCTCACGGCGCGATTCGACCAACACCTGCTGGATGATGCTGCTGCGGGTGACCAGGCCTGGCCGTTCGACCCGGGCGATGTCCGGGGTCGGCGCCGTCAGCGCCGGGGTCTGGTGCACGTAGTAACCGGACTGCGGCCGCGCGCGGATCAGCCCCTGATCCTCGAGGTTGGCATACGCCTGCAACACCGTGGCATGGCTGACGTTGAGCTGCGAACTCATCTTGCGCACCGAAGGCACGCGCTCGCCCGGTTGATAGACACCACGGCGGATGTCTTCGGCCAGTTGCTGAGCAATACGTTGGTAGAGCAAGAGGTTGGTCATGACGCAGCACTCGATTTCACGGGTATTTTATTCTTGTGTAAAACAATACCGGAACAGTTTAGAAGTGTACGGGGACAGTTGCCACAATAGTCGACAGTACAGTGCAGTGTCAGCAAGAACTGTACTGTTTTGCGAGATATTTGGCAGACATAAAAAAACCCGGCGCTGTATGGCAGCGCCGGGTAGTACGAGATTTGTAGGAGCTGTCGACTGAAAGGAGACTGCGATCTTTACAGGGTCACTTGAGTTTCAAGGAAGATCAAAAGATCGCAGCCTCGTTTCACTCGTCAGCTCCTACAGGCCGGATTTCACATTCAGCGGGCGGCGCCCAACTGGCCTTTTTCGTCGGAAAACACGATTTCCACTCGACGGTTCTGCGCACGGCCGCGCTCGGAAGCGTTCACGTCCACAGGGTATTCATCGCCGTAGCCTTCCACCTTGATGCGCTTGTCGTCGATGCCCAGGTCCATCAAGACGTCAGCCACCGATTGCGCACGGTCCCGCGACAACTTGAGGTTGTCCTGCTTGCCGCCGGTGCTGTCGGTGTAGCCCTCGATCCGCACCACACGCTTGGGGTTGAGCTGCAGGAATTGCACGATCTTGAGCACCACGCGATTGGCCGAGTTTTTCAGCTCTGCTTCACCGGTGTCGAACAGCACATCGCCCAGGGTCATCACCAGGCCACGATCGGTCTGGGTGGTCGCCAGCGCAACAATCTGTTCTTCGAGCAACTTGCCCTGCTGCTGCACGCTGAACAGCTTGGATTCGCGCAACGCCAGTTGCAGGCGTTGACGCTCCAGTTCGAGCTTCGCGGCGCGCTCTTCGTTGAGCACCTGGTTGGTGTGCTCGCGAGCGATTTCGCTGTAGCGCTGGCTCAGGTAGGCGTAATGCACCACGTCCGAACCGCTGCCCCAATAGCTGGACAACCGATCGGCGCGGGCCAGGGACTCACCGGCCCGAATCACGTCCTTTGGCGCGATGCGCAACACGTTGGAGTCTTCCTTGACCTTCTGGAAATCAGCACCGGCCTGCTGCAATGCCGACTCACTGTGCTGACCGGCGCAACCATAAAGGTTCATGCAGCCGGCCAGGATCACACCGCCGAGGGTTAGGGTCTTGAGGCTCATTGGGCATCTCCCAGTTGCTTGCGCAGGCGGGCGATGCGGGTGTTGAGCACGTTCAGCTGCTCTTCGCTCTTGAGGGTCAGGACCCGGGCTTCTGCCAGGCGCGCATCCAGTTCGGCCTGTTCAGCGCGCATCCGCGCATTCCTGAACGATTGGTCGGCCATGCTGCCCTTGGCGCGGTTGTACTTGTCTTCGGCCAGTTTCATTTGCGGCACTTCGTCGGCAGTGGCGCCCACGGCCTTCGCTTGCTCGAGTGCCTGTTCGGTCAGGCGCATTTGTTCAATCGGCGCCGGATCGGCTGCACAACCCGCCAGGGCCAGAAGGGCCAGGGCAGCGAAAAGAGGTCGGATACTCACTAAAAATCCTTACTGTTTTGGGGTACTGACAGGTTTTTTCTGCTGCGCGTTCCAACGCTCGATATTGCGTTGCAGCGCGACCTCCGTCAGTCCGGACGCGGGCAATTCTGTCATCTTTTTGGCCAGCTGTCCGCGCAACCACGGATCGTTGCAGGCGGAGTTATGGGAAACCGCCAGGAACAGTCCAGGTCTGTCGACCGGTTGCTCTCGGGCAACCAGGTCATTGGCCATGCCCAACGTCTGCGCCATTGCCATGCCGGAGTAGCGCCCGGCCAGGACAAATTCCACCTCGCCCAACAGCAGTTTCTGAAAGGCCTGGGTCAGGTTTGGCGTACGTGTGAGGGCCAATTGCTGCTCGGCGTAAGTAGCGAATGCCGAGGTCAATCGAGACTTTTCCGACAAAGCGCCTGGATGACCATGCAGGTCCTGCACTTCGTTGTAGACCAGCGACGAGTCCCTGCGGGTCCAGACCAGGTAATCGTTTTCCAGCAACGGTGGATGAATGTAATCCAGGGATTCCAGCTCAGTGACCGTCAAAGGTGCATCGGCCAGCATGTCCATGCGCCCGCTGCGTACTTCGTCCAGGGCTTGGGAGCGTTTGCCGGCATAGAGCATTTCGACCTTGATCCCCAACTGCCCTGCTACCTGCTGCAACAAATCGGCACTGGCACCGATCAGGTGCTTGGGATTTTGCGGGTCCTGCCACAGGTACGGTGGCGCATCCGGGCTGCCGGTGACCACCAGGCGTTCGCACTTTCCGGCGGCGACGGACAGCGTCGGCAAAAGCATCAATCCCAGCAAGCTCCACGCAAGACGCAGATCCATGGCAATACTCTCCCGTTGAGACCGTGTATATCCCTGTAGGAGCGAGCTTGTTCGCGATGGTCTCAGATGTGCCGCGTTCATGCAGAATGCGCGCGTCATCGTTAACGTCCATCGCGAGCAAGCTCGCTCCTACAGGAAAAAAAAAGCCCGACCAAAGGGTCGGGCTCTTTATAAGTGAAGCAGCCGGATTAGACCAGCTTCTCCAGCTCAGGGATGGCTTCGAACAGGTCCGCCACCAGGCCGTAATCGGCCACCTGGAAGATCGGCGCTTCTTCGTCCTTGTTGATCGCAACGATCACCTTGGAGTCTTTCATGCCGGCCAGGTGCTGGATCGCGCCGGAGATACCGACGGCGATGTACAGCTGTGGAGCAACGATCTTGCCGGTCTGACCGACCTGCATGTCGTTCGGAACAAAACCTGCGTCGACCGCGGCGCGGGAAGCACCGACGGCAGCGCCCAGCTTGTCGGCCAGAGCGTACAGGTGTTTGAAGTTGTCGCCGTTCTGCATGCCGCGCCCGCCGGAAACGACGATCTTGGCAGCGGTCAGTTCCGGACGATCGGACTTGGCCAGCTCTTCGCCGACGAAGCTGGAGATACCAGCGTCGTGGGCAGCGCCAACGGCTTCAACAGCCGCCGAACCACCGGTAGCGGCAACCGGATCGAAACCGGTGGCACGCACGGTGATCACTTTCACTGCAGCGTTCGATTGAACGGTAGCGATGGCGTTACCAGCGTAGATCGGGCGCTTGAAGGTGTCAGCGCTTTCTACCGAGATGATCTCGGAGATCTGGTCAACGTCCAGTGCAGCGGCAACGCGCGGCAGGATGTTTTTGCCGTTGGAAGTGGCGGCAGCCAGGATGTGGCTGTAGCCATTGCCCAACTCTGCGACCAGAGGAGCGACGTTTTCCGGCAGTTGGTGAGCGTAGGCAGCGTTATCAGCGACCAATACTTTGCTCACGCCAGCCACTTGCGCAGCGGCTTCAGCCACGGCGCCAGCGCCCTGGCCTGCAACCAGAACGTGGATGTCACCGCCAATCTTGGCGGCGGCAGCAACGGTGTTCAGCGTGGCCGGGGCCAGCACTTTGTTGTCGTGTTCAGCAATAACCAAGATAGTCATTTAGATTACCTTCGCTTCGTTTTTCAGTTTCTCGACCAGTTCAGCCACCGACTTGACCTTGATACCCGCGCTGCGTGCAGCAGGCGCTTCGACTTTCAGAGTCTTGTTGGTGGAGGCGGTGGAAACGCCCAAAGCGTCCGGAGTCAGCACTTCGAGAGGCTTCTTCTTGGCTTTCATGATGTTTGGCAGGGACGCATAACGCGGCTCGTTCAAACGCAGGTCGGTGGTGACGATGGCCGGCAGTTTCAGGGAAACGGTCTGCGCGCCGCCGTCGATTTCGCGAGTCACGGCAACGCTGTCGCCGCTGATTTCGACTTTCGAAGCGAAGGTGCCCTGACCGTAGCCGCTCAGTGCAGCCAGCATCTGGCCAGTCTGGTTGTTGTCGCTGTCGATCGCTTGTTTGCCAAGGATCACCAGCTGAGGCTGTTCCTTGTCGACTACAGCTTTCAACAGTTTGGCAACGGCCAGGGAGGTCAGGTCTTCGGCGGACTCGACGAGGATGGCGCGGTCGGCACCCAGAGCCAGCGCGGTGCGCAGTTGCTCTTGAGCGGTGGACGGGCCGACGGAGACGACGACGATTTCAGTCGCAACACCCTTCTCTTTCAGGCGTACGGCTTCTTCCACGGCGATCTCGCAGAACGGGTTCATCGACATCTTGACGTTGGCAAGATCGACGCCGGAATTGTCCGCCTTGACGCGAACTTTCACGTTGTAATCCACAACGCGTTTGACAGCTACAAGAACCTTCATGGATTCCTCGTTACTCTCCGGTGAAAAGAAAGTCGCCTAGGCGAACCTGGCGGTTGATGCTCATCGGGCGCAAGGGCACCTCCAAAAACGCCGGCAAAGGTGTCAAGTGACCATCGCTCATGATCTGTATGACCGTTCGTCAGTGGTGACTGAGGAGTCATTCAACATCGCGGCGTGTAAACTGCGCATCAAGCAAGCGCAGCGTCATTCTCTCCTGCCATCGCCCTGTCTTTAGAGGTGCTCTTGAAACCAACAGTCAGCCTACGGCGAGCGCAAAACCGCCCGTATCTTGACCGGAACACCTATTCCGGTCAATACGCCAAAATGGCCGTTCATAAGCCGGGTGACTTTGATTTCTCTGGCTTGGAGCCATTTCAAACAAACGTTTGTATTGGACGCTGAGAGTGGTGTAGATATAATGCGCCACCAAAGAGAAAGGTGGTTAATCGATTGTCCTCTCCCGGCGTCACGCAGGGATTCACGGATGCGACACCCAACCTCCCTAATTAGAAAAAAAACTGTTGAGCCTTGAGTAGGAGATAACCTGTGGAACGCGAATACATGGAATTCGACGTGGTCATCGTCGGTGCCGGCCCCGCTGGTCTTTCCGCTGCCTGCCGATTGAAGCAGAAGGCCGCCGAAGCCGGTAAGGAAATCAGCGTCTGCGTGGTCGAAAAAGGCTCCGAAGTCGGTGCTCACATCCTGTCCGGTGCGGTGTTCGAGCCTCGGGCCCTGAACGAACTGTTCCCGAACTGGAAAGAACTCGGCGCGCCGCTGAACACGCCGGTCACCCGCGACGACATCTTCGTGCTGAAGAACGCTGAAAGCGCGCAGAAAATTCCAGACTTCTTTGTGCCCAAGACCATGCACAACGAAGGCAACTACATCATCTCCCTGGGCAACCTGTGCCGCTGGCTGGCCCAGCAGGCCGAGAACCTGGGCGTGGAGATCTACCCGGGCTTCGCCGCCCAGGAAGCCCTGATCGACGAAAACGGCGTGGTACGCGGGATCATCACCGGCGACCTGGGCGTTGACCGCGAAGGCAATCCGAAAGAAGGCCTGTACACCCCGGGCATGGAACTGCGCGGCAAGTACACGCTGTTCGCCGAAGGCTGCCGTGGCCACATCGGCAAGCAGCTGATCAAGCGCTTCAACCTCGACACTGACGCTGATGCCCAGCACTACGGCATCGGCCTGAAGGAAATCTGGGAAGTCGACCCGGCCAAGCATCAGCCAGGCCTGGTGGTGCACACCGCCGGTTGGCCGATGGACATCATGGGCACCGAGAACACCGGTGGCTCGTTCCTCTATCACCTGGAAAACAACCAGGTAGTAGTCGGCCTGATCGTTGACCTGTCCTACAGCAACACTTACCTGTCGCCGTTCGACGAGTTCCAGCGCCTCAAGCATCACCCGGTGCTCAAGCAGTACCTGGAAGGCGGCAAGCGCATCAGCTACGGCGCCCGCGCCATCTGCAAGGGCGGCCTGAACTCGCTGCCGAAAATGGTCTTCAAGGGCGGCGCGCTGATCGGTTGCGATCTGGGCACCCTGAACTTCGCCAAGATCAAGGGCAGCCACACCGCGATGAAGTCCGGCATGCTCGCCGCTGAATCGGTGGCTGACGCACTGTTCGCCGACAAGGACGGTACTGAAGAACTGACCACTTACGTCGACGCGTTCAAGAACAGCTGGCTGCACGAAGAACTGTTCGCCAGCCGTAACTTCGGCCCGGCGATCCACAAGTTCGGCGCCATCGTCGGTGGCGGTTTCAACTGGCTGGACCAGAACATCTTCGGCGGCAAACTGCCGTTCACCCTGCACGACACCAAGCCGGATTACGCGTGCCTGAAACTGGCCGCCGACTGCAAGAAGATCGACTATCCGAAACCGGACGGCAAGATCAGCTTCGACAAACTCAGCTCGGTGTTCATCTCCGGTACCAACCACGAAGAAGAGCAGCCTTGCCACCTGAAGCTGACCGATCCGAGCATCCCGATCAGCAAGAACCTGCCACTGTACGATGAGCCGGCACAGCGTTACTGCCCGGCTGGCGTGTACGAAGTGATCACCAAGGAAGACGGCGAGAAGCGCTTCCAGATCAACGCCCAGAACTGCGTTCACTGCAAGACCTGCGACATCAAGGACCCTGCACAGAACATCACCTGGGTGACGCCGGAAGGCGCTGGCGGCCCGACTTACCCGAACATGTAAGCCGAACGCCTGGACATCGAGGCTCCCGAAATGGGGGCCTTTTTGTTGCCTGCGATTGATGAATCAACCTAGATCCAATGTGGGAGCAGGCTCGCACAGGGTTTCCCTACGGGTTCAGGCAGCGCGTTCCTCGCCCGGATTACGCTCGAAGTAGCGCTTGTACTCGCGACTGAACTGCGACGTGCTCTGATACCCCACCCGATGCGCCACCTGCGCCACGCCCAGCCCCTCGCCCAGCAACAACTGCTGCGCCCGAAGCAAACGCAATCGCTTCAGATATTGCACCGGCGACAGCAAGGTGCTGCGCTTGAAATGCTCATGAAAGGTCGACGCACTCATGTTGGCGCAGCTGGCCAGGGTCTCGACGTTCAGCGGCTCGGTGTAATGCGCATGCAGATGGCTGAGGGATGCCGCGATCCGCGCGAATTGTCCCTGCTGCTCGACCAGGGCGCGCAACACATCCGCCTGCGGACCGCGCAAGGCGACGAACAGCAATTCCCGCAAACGCGCTTGCCCCATGATCTGGCATTCCAGCGGATCGTGCAGGCAGCGCAACAAGCGTTCGACACAACCGCGCATGGCGTCATCGAGCACCGCCGAGGTCATGGACTCCGGTGTTTGTGCCGCAATATGCCGCCCCGGCGCCAAGCCCATCGCCAACACCAACTCGCCGAGCATCACCCGGTCGATCGCCACAGACACACCCAGCATGGGCCCGCTCGGTGCGGCAAAGGTTTCACACTCGAACGGCACCGGCAGCGCCTGGATCAGATAGTGCCCTGCCCCATATTCCAGGGTGCGCGGCCCCAGGTACGCCAGTTTGCTGCCCTGGGCGATGATCACCAGGCTCGGCTCGTAGATCTGCGGGCCACGGGCCACATCGCAACTGGCGCGCAGAACCTGCACGCCCGGCAACGCGGTCGGGACGAATCCGTCGCGGGTCGACAACGGCTCAATCAGCGAAACCAGCGCGGCATTGGCATCAAGGTGACGGGTCAACAACATTGGAAAAGCTTCACGGAAATAGGGATGAAAGCATCATCGCAGGTCTGATCGCCAGTGCGATCGATCAAGAGCCGATGCCGGAGGAATAGGCATGACACCCGGAGGAATCGCCATGGCCGCGATGGGGTCCGGCGCCCAGAATGCGCCACCTCACTTGTCAGCGCTTTTGCGAGGTTCACCATGTACACCGCCATCGGATACGCCGCCCAGTCGGCCACCACTCCCCTCGCCCCGGTAAAATTCGAACGCCGCAGCCCACGGCCCGACGACGTCGCCATCGAGATTCTCTACTGCGGCGTGTGCCACTCCGACATCCATCAGGCCCGCAACGAGTGGGGCATTGCCGTATACCCCTTGATGCCTGGCCACGAAATTGTAGGCAAAGTTACCGCCATCGGTGCGAATGTCACCAAACACAAAGTAGGCGATCTGGTCGGCGTCGGCTGCATGGTCGACTCCTGCCGCAGTTGCGACGCCTGCCAGGCCAACCTCGAGCAATACTGCCTCGAAGGCCCGACCATGACCTACGCCACCCCCGACCGCGTAGACGGCAGCAACACCATGGGCGGTTACTCCGACAGCATCGTGGTCAGCGAGCACTTCGTGGTGCGTATTCCGCAAAAGCTCGACCTGGCCAGTGCCGCGCCGATCCTGTGTGCCGGCATCACCACCTACTCGCCGCTAAAGCACTATGGCGTGAAGGCCGGCGACAAGGTGGGGATTCTGGGCATGGGCGGCCTTGGCCACATGGGCATCAAGTTCGCCAAGGCCATGGGCGCCGAAGTGACGTTGTTCACCCGTTCGGCGAGCAAGGCTGAAGAGGCCCGCCGCCAAGGCGCGGACCACGTCATCGTGTCCACCGATGCCGAACAGATGAAGGCCGCGGCGGGACATTTCGACTTCCTGCTCGACACCATTCCGGTGCAGCACGACCTCAATCCCTACCTCGACACCCTGCGCTTCGACGGCGTGCACATCCTGGTGGGCTTGATCGAACCGGTGGATCCACCCATGCATGCCGGAAAGCTGGTGATGAGCCGTCGTGTGCTCGCCGGTTCCTTGATCGGCGGCATCGCCGAAACCCAGGAAGTGCTGGATTTCTGCGCCGAGCACGACATCACCTGCGACATCGAAATGCTCGACATCCGCCAGATCAACGAGGCCTACGCCCGCATGATCGCCGGTGACGTGAAGTACCGCTTCGTCATCGACATGGCGACCCTCAAGGTCTAAACCTTGAGGCCAAGCTCCGCCGACAACCGGGCCGTGACCCCTTTGATCAGGGGAATCAGCTCGGCCATTTTTTCCAGCGGCATGTACGGCACGGTGCTGGCGATGCTGATGCCGGCGACGATGCGTTTGCTGGCATCGCGGATCGGCGCCGCCACGCAGCGGATCGACGGTTCGTTGTCCTCCAGGTCGAAGGCGTAGCCACCGGCCACGTACTCGACCATGCGCTGCTGGAACTGCTCCCAGGACTGCTCCGGGTGCTGCGGCCAGAACAGATTTTTCCCACCTACCGGCAGGCTGACTTCGTACAGGCGCTGCCATTCCTGCGGCAAGTCATCGAGCATCAACGCCTTGCCGATCCCGGTGCGCGCCAACGGCATGCGATGGCCGACCCGCGAGCGCATTTCCGGTCCGTTGCGCCCCGGATTCTTGAGCAGGTACAGCACCTCGTCGCCTTCACGGATCGCCAGGTGGATGGTGTCGCCAGTGGCTGCCGACAATTCATCCAGATACGGCCCGGCCAGGGTCACCAGCGGCAATTCTTCGCGCGCCTGGAATCCCAGCTCGATCAGCTTGGGCCCCAACAGATAACCGACCTGCGGCACCACCCGCAGATAACGCTCGTCCACCAGGCAACTGGCCAGGCGATGGGTGGTGCTGCGCGTGGTGCCAATCAACCGGGCGATTTCCTTGAGATCGCGGGCGCCACTGGCCACGGCCTGAACCACACCCAGACCGCGAAGCAGGGTCTGGGTGCCAGTCGGTGCGGCGTCCTTGGCGATTTTTGGGGCGTCTTCCTGCATATCCAGCCTTTACCGTTGAGCGAGTGAACGGGCGGCATTATGGTCGCCCGCAGGTCACGACTACAACTTGATACGCTCGACCTTGCCCACCAGCAAGATGTAGGAAAGTGCACCGATCAACGCCAGCACCGAGATATAGGTGATGGCCGGGGCAAAGGAGTCACCGCTGGCCAGGAAGCCGATGACGATGGGCGTGGCGATGGCCGACAGGTTGCCGATGAAGTTGAACACCCCACCGGTCAGCCCCAGTAAACGGGCCGGCGCCAGGGTCGACACCAGCGACCAGGTGATCGACGCCAGGCCGTTGCCGAAAAATGCCAGCGCGAGGAAGGCAATCACCAGCGGCGTCGATTCGACGAAGTTGGCGCCGATGATCGAGGTGGAAATCAGCAGGCCACTGATGATCGGCAACTTGCGCGCGAACCCTACGCTGTAGCCGCGACGGATCAGCAAGTCGGAAAAGAACCCGGAACACAGCACGCCGACGAACGCTGCGAGAAACGGCAGCGACGCCAGCAGGCCGGACTTGATGAAGTCCATGCCGCGGTATTTCACCAGGTACGTCGGGAACCACGTCAGGAAAAACCACAGCGTCGAGTTGAGGCAGAACTGGCCGAGGTAGATGCCCCAGAGCTTGCGCTTGGTCAGGACAATGCCCAGGTCGGTCCAGCTGAACTTGGCCTTGACCTTGGCTTGTTCGGCCTGGATATCCACCAGCCCGCCGCCTTCGCGGATCAAGTCGATTTCGGCCTCGTTGGCGCCTTTGAAATCCCGTGGCTCGCGATACACCGCGTACCAGATCACCGCCCAGAGAATGCCCACTGCGCCGGTGGCGACGAACACCATGTGCCAGCCGAATTCATGTTGCAGCCAAGCCAGTACCGGCGTCAGGAAAGCCAGGCCGACGAACTGCCCGGAGGTATAGAAACCGATGGCCGTGGCGCGCTCACGCTCCGGGAACCAGGTGGTGACCACGCGGCTGTTGATCGGATAGGCCGGTGCTTCGAGAGCACCAACCGCCATGCGCAACACGAACAAGGCGATGAAACTGCCGGCGAAGCCGAGCATGACCGTGGCAATCGACCACAGCATCAGTGCGGCGGTGTAGAGAATACGCGGCGGCACCCGGTCCACCAGCCAGCCACCGGGAATCTGCATGGCGGCGTAGGTCCAGCCGAAGGCCGAGAAGATCAGGCCGACGTGGATCGGATCGATGCCCAGGTCGCTGGTCAGCGCTGGTGCGGCGATCGACAGGTTGCTGCGGTCCAGGTAGTTGATCACCACGGTGATGAACAGCAGCACCATGATGAAAAAACGCTTGCGGCTGGGCGCCGCCAACGACGCCTGCCCGGTGAGGGTTTGCGGTTGCATGGGGAGTGCCTCTTTTTATGTTTATTGAGGTCGAACCAGTAACGCAGATCTCCCTGTGCATGGAGATCAACCTGTGGGAGCCAGCCTGCTGGCGATGGCGGTGTGTCAGTCACCATCATCGCTGGATGTACCGACCGAATCGCCAGCAGGCTGGCTCCCACAGGGGATAGGTGGTGGATCAGGGAGCACTCACCACTCGGCAAAACTGCCATCGGCATGGCGCCAGATCGGGTTGCGCCAGCGGTGGCCGACGGCGGCGCGTTCGATCACGTATTCCTCGTTGATCTCGATGCCCAGGCCCGGGCCGTTGGGGATCTTGACGAAACCTTTGTCGTAGTCGAATACCCGCGGGTCTTTGACGTAGTCGAGCAGGTCGTTGCTCTCGTTGTAATGGATGCCCAGGCTCTGCTCCTGGATGAATGCGTTGTAGCAGACCGCGTCCAGTTGCAGGCACGCCGCCAGGGCAATCGGGCCCAGTGGGCAATGCAGCGCCAGCGCCACGTCGTAGGCTTCGGCCATGTTGGCGATCTTGCGGGTTTCGGTGATACCACCGGCGTGGGAAGCATCGGGCTGGATGATGTCGACGTAGCCTTCGCTGAGCACGCGCTTGAAATCCCAGCGCGAGAACAGCCGCTCACCCAGGGCGATCGGCGTGCTGGTCAGCGGCGCCAGTTCTTTCAGCGCTTCGTAGTTTTCGCTGAGCACCGGCTCTTCGATGAACATCAGTTTGTACGGGTCGAGTTCCTTCATCAGCACCTTGGCCATGGGCTTGTGCACCCGGCCATGGAAATCGACGCCGATGCCGACGTTCGGCCCCACCGCGTCACGCACGGCGGCGACGTTGGCCAGGGCCAGGTCGACCTTGTCGAAGGTATCGAGGAACTGCAGCTCTTCGGTGCCGTTCATTTTCACCGCGGTGAAACCCCGGCTGACCGCTTCCTTCGCCGCCCGCGCGGTGTCTGCCGGACGGTCGCCGCCGATCCACGAATACACGCGGATCTTGTCCCGCACCTGACCACCCAGCAGGTCACTGACCGACACGCCCAGGGCCTTGCCCTTGATGTCCCACAACGCCTGGTCGATACCGGCCAGGGCGCTCATGTGGATCGCGCCGCCTCGGTAGAAGCCGCCGCGATAGAGCACGGTCCAGATGTCCTCGATGTTGCGCGGGTCTTTGCCGATCAGGTAGTCGGACAATTCTTCAACGGCGGCAGCGACGGTGTGGGCGCGGCCTTCGACCACGGGCTCGCCCCAGCCGGTCACGCCTTCGTCGGTCTCGACCTTGAGGAAGCACCAGCGTGGCGGAACGATGAAGGTGGTCAGTTTGGTGATTTTCATCTGTGCTCTCTTTTTATCAATGCAGCTCTTATTAGATGCAGCGCACGCAGCGCCAAAAAAGTCTTAGCGAAGGGCTTTCCAGGCAGCGACGTAGGCCTTGGCATTGGCCGCCACTTGCGCCGGGGTCATGCCCGGTTTGAACAGCCCGGAGCCGAGGCCGAAGCCCTTGACGCCGGCGTCGATGAACACCTGCATGTTGTCCGGGGTGATGCCGCCAACCGGCGCCAGAATGGTCCCGGCGGGCAACACCGCGAGCCAGGCCTTGACGACCGCCGGGCCCATCTGCTCGGCGGGGAACAGCTTCAGCACATCAGCGCCCTCGGCCAGTGCCGCGAAGGCCTCGGTCGGGGTGGCGACACCGGGCGACAGGTACAGGCCGGCCGCTTTCGCCGCACGCAACACCTTGGGATCGCTGTGGGGCATGACGATCACCTGGCCGCCCGCCGCTTTTACCTGCTCAACCTGCTCCGGCGTCAGCACCGTGCCCGCGCCGATCAGGCAATCGGCGGGCAGGCTGCTGCGCAGGATGCGAATGCTTTCGTACGGCTCGGGGGAATTGAGCGGCACTTCGATGACGCGAAATCCGGCGGCGTACAGGACTTCGCCGATGGCAGCTGCTTCTTGCGGACGCAGGCCACGCAGGATCGCGATCAGACCGTTTTGCGCCAGTGCTTGTTTGAGCATGTCAGGACTCCAGTCAGGGTTAACGATGGGGATTGGCCGCGACCAGGCCGGCCGCCAGGGCCAGCTGCCACAAGCCGCGTTCGGTGGCCTGCTCGGCCAGCGTCACTTGGGAAAAACCGCAGGCATCGAGCGCCCTGCTGTAGCGGCTGCACAGTTGGGCATTGCCGATCAGGATGATCGAAGGCAGGTGCACGCTGTTGCGTCGACGCCGCTGCACGCACGCCAGGGCCGATAGTTCATGGCCGATGAGCAGGCCGGACAGATAATCCGCTTGCGCCGTGGCGCTGAGTTCGCCGGTCAGGCCGAGACTGCGGGCGCTGAACAGGGTAGACAAGGGACCGATCTCGCCGTCCGTCGACAACGCCACCTGCACGCCGCGATCGAACGCGTCGCCATCGAATGACCCGCCACGCTGTTGGGTGCGCCCAAGAATGCTGTGTTCGCAGAGCACTGCGAAGATTTCGCCGGTCATGAAGGTGTCGAAATGCACGATGCAGCCATCGGCCACTTCCACCCATTTCGAATGGCTGCCCGGCAGGCCGATCAGCAGATCGGCGCCCGCCTCGCCCGCCAGGTTGTGCAGCACGCCGAGCACCTGGGTTTCCTCGCCGCGCATCACGTTCGGCAGGCGCGAACGCTGGATCACGCCCGGCACGATGTGTACATCGACGCCGCGAAGGCTGCGTACGCTTTGCAGGGCGGTGCCTAGGTTGGCGACGTTCGCCGGCGTGTCGCGATAGGCCGCTTCGCGCCAGCCCTGGGCGCTGCCGACCATGCCGCAGGCGATCACCGGCAAGTCGGGCTGTTGGTCGAGCCAGTCACCGCAGGCTTCGTCAAACGCCAGTTCAAACCCGTCGACGCATTCGCGGCCGTTGATGATTCGCCCAGCCTTGGGCAACTGCATGATCCCCGACGACAGCGAACGCTGTTCGAGCACCTGGCCGCCCGCGGCAAGTTTGTAGGCACGTAATGAGGTTGTCCCCCAGTCGAGCGCGATCAATTGCGCCTGCATCGCTTCACCTGTTCTGTTTTTGGCAGTGAGTGAGCGGACTATAAACCTTGGCGCCGATAAATCTCAATATATAATTATCACTCCCATATATTGGGATACGCTTATTTCAGACAAAAAAAATCGCAGACGTTGATTTCTGCGATATTTGAAACATACACAGCCCTGGAGCCGGCTTGCTGGTGATCCAACCTGAGGTGCTGCGCTGCTCTTCAGGTCGCCTTCGCTGGCAAGCCAGCTCCTACAGATGGGTTTACGCCGTGATTAATTACCGTCTGCGAACTCTCTCAGCACCTTGCCATCCATGCGGTAGCGAACCCACTCCTCCTGCGGCTGCGCACCCAGGGATTTGTAGAAGTCGATGGCCGGCGTATTCCACTCCAGCACGCTCCATTCGAAGCGCCCGCAGTCGTTGGCACAGGCGATTTTCGCCAGGTGGCGCAACAGGGTCTTGCCCGCCCCGCCGCCACGCTGCTCAGGCGTGATGTACAGGTCTTCGAGGTACAGGCAGTTGCTGCCCAGCCACGTGGAGTAGCTGAAAAAGAACACGGCAAAACCGATGGGCACGCCTGCGCGCAGGCAAATCAGGCCATGGGCCGTGGCCCCTTCGCTGAACAGGCTGCGTTCGATGTCGGCGACGCTGGCGATGACTTCATGGCGGGCACGTTCGTAGTCGGCCAGTTCAGTGATGAACGCGAGGATTTGCGGTGCGTCACTGGGGGTCGCCGGGCGGATTTCGATCGTCATGGACGTGCCTTGTCAAAAGTTGAAAACGCCATACTAAGGCGGTGCGTGGCGCTCGTCACATGGGAAATGAAAATGTCATCCCGGGCATTACTCCGCCCACCGCTAACCCTGGCATCGCGAACCTCGGACCTATCCTTGGCGCCCGGCGTGGTAGATAGAGGCCCTGGGTATCTATCGGGTCAAGGAACCGCGTCATGTCTACTGCAACACCTCAAGTCTCCAGCAAGTTGTTCGGCCTGTTTTGCCTGGCCAGCTACTTGCTGTCCCTGTCCTACGGCTCGACTTTTTTGCTGTCATTGCTGATCGGCTCTCGCGGGGGTAACGAGCACGATGCCGGCAGCGTGATTTCGGCGGCGATGCTCAGTACCTTCTCGGCGGTGATCGTTTCCGGCCACCTGTGCGACCTGCTCGGTGCGGCCCGCTCGGTGGCACTGTTCGGCTTGTTGCTGGTGGTCGCCAGCCTGGGCTTTGCCCTGACACCGGGCTTTGGCCAATGGCTGCTGTTTTTCGGGCTGCTGCTGGGCTTGGGCTGGGGGGTGTTCTATACCCTCGGGCCGATCATCGTCGCGAGCCTGGTGACGCCTGCGCAACGGGCCAAATATTTTGCCCTGCTGTCGGGCAGCATGATGAGCGGAATCGGCAGTGGTCCTTTGCTCGGTCGTGCCGCCAGTGCCTTGGGCTATCCGGTGACTGCCGCGTTTTACCTGGCCGCGCTGGCCAGCCTGATGGGCGTGTTGCTGTTCTGGAGACTGGATGGCCAGCTGAAAAAAGCGGCCGTGCCCTCGACTGCCGTGTCGCGGATTTCCTGGCGTGCCGCCGCGCAAGTGCTGTCGTCCCGGGCGGTGCTGCCGATCGTCATGGTCGGCCTTGGCGGTTGCGTTTTCGGCGGCCTGTCGAGTTTCCAGACCAGCTACGCCGCCGCGCGCTCACTGGACTATTCGCTGTTCTTCCTCGGCTTCATGGGTGCGGCGATCAGCAGCCGCCTGCTGATCGCCGGCTTCGTGGTCAAGCGCGATCCGCTGCGCGCCTCGTGCCTGCTGTCGGGCCTGATGATGGGCTCGATCCTGATGTTCGGTTTCGTGGTCGACGATGGCTTGAGCTATGTGTTGGCGGCGGTGATGCTCGGGGTCGGTTACGGCCTGACCTATTCGGTGATCAACGGCCTGGCCGCGAATGAGGCGCCGAACGGCACCACCGCGCAATCCTTGCTGCTGTTCAGTCTGTCGTATTTCATCGGCGTGTTCGGCTTCCCGCTGCTTGCCGGGAAAATCATCGTCGAGCAAGGAATGGCGACGCTGCTGTACACCCTGTTGGCGGTCGCCGGCCTCAACTGGCTGATCACCGTGGGTCGCCTGATCTGGCGTCGGCTGAGCTCGACCAGGTCATTGCTGCAAGCCTGAACCGTTCGTCGTTCATCAGGCACCAATCCGAAACGGGGGCGGACCAACATCAGGTAGGGACTCTAAATCAATGGAGACACCACCATGCGCACGCCCCGGTTGACCGCTCTCGCCCTCGCTGTCCTGCTCTCCCCGCTTGCCAATGCTGCCACCACCGCGTCCGGCACCGGCCCGACCAACCCGGTCGAATCGCCCAGAGCCCCCGCCATCCAGAGCGCCCCCGGCATCAACACCAACGGCACGGGCGTCGACAGCAGCCTGCCGCCGTCAACCGGTACCGATCCGCGCATCCAGGGCAACGATACCGGCCGCCAGGGTGGCCTGAACCAGCCCGATACCAAGACACCCGATAACGCCGCCCCCGGCATCGGCTCGACCACCACCGAAGGTGGCTCGGGCTCTTTAGGGGGCGTGAGCCAATAGTTCACCGCACCACCTACCCATCGCAACGAAGAGGTAACCATGAACGTCGATAAAAACCTGGAAAAAGAAGTCTTGACCCGCCTGCTGCACGCCCACCCGAGTGGCCTGGGCAAGGAGGTGTTGGACAATTACCGGGGGGAGAAGATCGTCGCCAGTACCCTCGCCGAACTGCAGGAACGTGGACTGATCCAGCACGGCAACGTGCAGTGCAACGAGGACGGCGAGCACTCGCTGAATCTGCCGATCAAGCTCAGCGCTGCCGGCGTTGAGGCGGCACGCAAGCTGGATGTTTGAACCCATCAGCAAGCCAGGAGAAATCCCATGCCTCGTGGAAGCAAAGACAAATACACCGCCGAGCAGAAACGCAAGGCCGAACACATCGAAGAGAGCTATGAGCACAAGGGCGTGTCCAGGGACGAAGCCGAAGCGCGTGCCTGGGCGACGGTGAACAAACACTCCGGTGGTGGTGAGCGTGCCGGGGGTTCCGCGCGCAAGAAGCCGGCCAGTGCCAAGTCCGCGGATCGCAAGGAATCTGCACGTCGCGCCGTCGTCAGCCGTGACGGCCATCCGCGCAGCAGCAAGGTTTCGCGCGATACCCAGACCGTCGATAGTTTGAGGAAAGAGGCCCGGGCGAAAGACATTCCCGGGCGATCGTCGATGCGAAAGCAGGAGTTGATCGAGGCGTTGCGCAAGGCTGGTTAAAGTCGAATCCTGTTTTGGACCTGATGGCGGCATCGCCAGCAGGCTGGCTCCCACAGGGTTCGATGTTGTTCATCAGTCATGTGTTCACCATCGCAACTTGTGGGAGCCAGCCTGCTGGCGATGACGGTCGATCAGGCGCCGAAAGTCTCACAGATTAATGCATCCACCTCAGCAGCCCCCGGCGAAGTCGCCGGCCCCCACCGGGTCACCGCCAACGCCGCTGCCGCATTCGCCCTTCGCGCCGCATCAAACGCCGACAAACCCTGCGCCAGCCCCGCCACGAACACTCCTGCATGGGCATCGCCGGCGCCATTGCTGTCCACCGCCTGCACCTTGAAACCCGGCACATGCCGACGCTCGCCATGCTGATGAATCCAGCAGCCCTGGGGCCCGTCACGCACTACCATGAGCACGTCGCGCGGCAAATGCTCGACCAGTCGATCCAATGCCTGGGCGATGTCCGGCGCGCCGGTAATCTTCAGCGCTTCGACGCTGTTGCTGGTCCATACGTCGATGCGCGCCAGCAGCGCCTGCATCACCGGCATGTCCGGCGAATCCACCAGCGGCCCCGGATCGAACACCACCTTGACCGCGCCCGGCAACGCCAAAACCCAATCCACCAGCGCCTGTGCCTTGCCCGCCTGCAGCAGGCTGTAGCCGCTGACGTAGACATAATCGCCCGTCTCGGCCGGTACACTGGCCAGGTCCTCGGCCGTCAACTCGCCTTCGGCGCCGATGTAGGAGACGAAACTGCGTTCGGCCGAAGCGTCGGTGATGGCCACGCACAGCCCGGTGTCGCGCTCGGCAGGGTCAGCGATGCCGATCCGGATGCCTTCGGCATTCATCGCCTCACGCGCCAGGTCACCGAAACGTCCGCTGCCGTGGCGACCGAGGTAGACCACCGGCAGGCCGTTACGTTGTGCGGCCGCCATCACATTGAAACCGCCGCCCACTTCGAAACTGGCGGACTGCGCCAACACGTCGCCTCCCGCTTGCGGCAATTGATCCACGGCCATGACCAGGTCGATGATCACCTGGCCCGTGTGCAGCATCTTAGGCATGAGCATTCTCGACCATTGCGGCACGACGGTCCTTCGCCCCGCCGAGTACCAGATAAATGCCACCGGCGACCACAAAGGTCACGATCCAGCCGAGGCCGTTATGCCCCAGCCACGAGTCGGACAGGAATCCCTTGAACCAGACGTTTTCTGCCGTGGTGCCGATGGTGGTGAAACTGAACCCGAGCACGATCGCCAGCGCCCAGGCACCGAACGCGCGCCACTCGACGCCGCCGCGATACCAGTAGGCGCTGCTCGGGCTGACGTCCAGCAGGTCCTTGGGGCTGTAGTAGTGACGATGAATCAGGTCGACCACGAAGATCCCGACCCACGCCGTGATCGGCACTGCCAGCAGGGAAATGAAGGTGATGAACGGGCCGTAGAAACTGTCGGCGATCAGCATGAAGTAGATCGAACCGGCGAAGATCGCCACGATGTCCACCACCACGGCGTAGACGCGCTTGACCTTGAGGCCGAGGGTCAGCGTGGTGAGGCCGGCGGAGTATACCGACAGGTTGTTCGACAGCAGCAGGCCACCGAAAGCGGTGATCAGGTACGGCACGGCCATCCAGGTCGGCAGCATGTCGCGGATGGCGATGATCGGGTCGGTGGCCTGGGCCAGGTCGTTGTTGCCCACCGACAGCAGGCCGCCGAGGGTGATCAACAGCACCAGTGGGATGCCCGCGCCGAACGCCGCCGACGCCACCAGGCGCACGGCCTTGACGCTGCGGTGCTGATAACGGGACATGTCGGCACCGGCGTTGGCCCAGCCGATCCCGGTGCCGGCGGCCATGGTGCCGATACCGATGATCATTGCGCTCATCGGCGCTGGCGTGGCGTTGAACACCGCACTCCAGTCGATGGTGGCGCAAAGGAAGCCGCCGACCAGGATGTTCAGGGCGCCGAACACGTAGGTTGCCCACTTCTGAATCACCAGCAGCGTGGCGTGACCGAGGCCGGAGACCGACAAGGTCAACAGTACGAAAATCGCGATGAACACCAGGGTCAGCAGCGGCGCGCTTTTCGCTTCCACCGGCGAACCAAAGAGGATCGAGCACAGCGACAGCAAGACGAACGCGGCGGTGGTGGTGTTGACGGTTTCCCAGCCCAGGCGCGACATCAGCGAGACCAGGGTCGGGCCGATATTGCCGCGCACGCCGAAGATGGCGCGTGAGAGGGTCAGGCTCGGTGCGCGGCCACGACGACCGGCAATGGAAATGATCCCGACCACCGCGAAGGAACCGGCGGCACCGAGGATCGCGACGATGACTGCCTGCCAGATCGCCAGGCCGCGAAAGGCCACGAGGGTCGCACCCAGCGGCAGGCCGAGGATGGAAATGTTGGCGGCGAACCAGACCCAGAACAGCTGCAGCGGATGCCCATTGCACTCGGCCTCCGGCACCGGCTCGATACCGCGGGTTTCCAGCTGCCCGGCGTTCTGCCCGGCGTTCGATGAACTCATGAAAAATGCTCCTGTTGCCATTTTTGTGGTTGTGGGCAAGGGGATTTGTGTTCCTCAGCGCAGGGTGAGGAGTCCTTTCACAAGGGGCTCCAGCTCCAGCTCATTGACGGCCTTGACCGTGTCGATCATCTCGACCGGCCAACTCGCCAGACCCAGGCAGGCCCCGAGCATCGCCCCCAGAATCGCCGCGATGGTGTCGGTATCTCCGCCCAGGCTGGCGGCCATGCACAGTGCGTCGAAGGCACTCATTTCGCCGATGGCCACTTGCTGGGCCAAGGCAAACGACACCACCACCGACTCCTGGGAAGCCACCGAGGTGCCGATCACGTCGTACAGCAGATCGGCGAGCAACGCCTTGTCACTGTCGACGCTGATGCTGCGTGCCCAACTGATGCGCGAAGCGATGCGACCGCCAGCCACCCAGTGGCCATGGCCTTCGGCTTGCTGGGCAAATTGCTGGCCGAGGTTCAATGCCTCGCCCAGGTCCATGCCGTTGATCCCGGCGGACACCACCGCCGCCACCGCCGCCGCGCTGGAAATGCCCAGCGTGGTGTTGTGGGTAACCTGGCAGGCTTGCACCACGGCATCGATGAAACGCTCGGGATTGGCCACGTCGGCAGCAATCCCCACCGGTGTGATACGCATGGCCGCGCCGTTGGTGGTGCCGTAGCGCCCGGCCTCTTCAGGCGAATGGCCGGCAAGGATCATCTCGATCGCCCGCTTGGTCGAAGGGCCGAGCAAGTCCTGCGAGCCCTTGGCCTGCATCACCGCTTCCCATTCGATCAGGCGTTGAGCAAGGACCGAGGGTTCAATGTGGCCTTTGCCCTCGACCAACAACTGACCGACCAGGATCGCCTGTTCAGTGTCATCGGTGATCGAGCCCTTGGGCATATTGGCGGCGATCGGTTGATCAGGACCGGCATCTTCAAGATTGGTGATGTCGCCGAAGCGCGCCTGGATCTGGGCGCGGCTCAGGGATTGGGTCGGCATGCCCAGCGCGTCGCCCAGGGCCAGGCCGTAGAACGCGCCAAGCGCACGATCGAGCGCGGTCATTTCGAAGGTCCAAATTGCAGGTGCAGACGAAAATGCACAGGGTCGAGCAGGCTTTCCACCTGCTCCATGAAGCGGTGTTGCCGGTCATAGGTGGTGCGCAAGGCCTTGAGGAATACCGTGCCGACCGGACGCCCCAGCAGCTCCGCATCTTCGGCGTTCAACGGTTCGGCGCCGATCCATTGATCACCACGTTCGCCGATGTAGCCATAGGCGGCCAAGGTAATGGTCAGCGAATTATCGATCAGGCCAACCCGCGGCAGGCTTTCCAGGCCTCCGCTAGCGGGCATCAATGAGCGTTCGAGGGAGACCAGCGTGCCGTCATTGGTGCGGCGGCGACGGTCGAGGGTGATGAATTGGTCGGTGCCGAAACGCAATAGCAGGTCAGGACGGGTCACCGCCTCGAACCGCAACACTTCGGTATTGACCAGCGCGCCGCTGTCGGCCAGGGCCTGGGCCCAGCCGCTGCGCTGATCCAGTGCCACACCGTCGAAAGTGACGATGGAACCGACCCCGCTTTGCGTCGCAATGTAGTTGCGCCGTTTCAACTCGGCCAACGCTTCACGCAAGGTTCCTCGGCTGACTTTGAATTCCTGAGCCAACTGATGCTCGCCCGGCAGATGAAAGCCGTCTTCCATGAGACCGCTTTCAATACGCCGGATGAGTTCGTCGACCACCCGTTGTTTCTTATCGAATCGTACCTGTCTAATCATGTACAAATTAGTAACCGATACATGTTATGACGGGCAAGGAATATTTATGGGAGGTGACAGAAGGGATAGCAAAAAAGCCGTGACCGCTGCGCGGTCAATCGCCAGCAGGCTGGCTCCCACAGTTCAATGTGGGAGCCAGCCTGCTGGCGATGAGGCCGGCGCATTCAGCATTGGTGCTGGCTGCAACGCCGTCCGAAGCCGGTCCCAACAGGTTGTAAGGGGTGTCAGCGCTGTTTCAGGCGATCAATTACTACCGCCAGCAACAGGATCGAACCCCGAATCACATACTGGTAGAAGGTATCGATGTTCTTCAGGTTCATCGCGTTCTCGATGATCGCCAGGATCAACACCCCGGCAATCACATGCCGGATCATGCCGATCCCGCCACTGAGGGACACGCCACCCAGCACGCAAGCCGAGATCACCGTCAACTCGAAACCCTGCCCGATCATCGGCTGGCCCGAGGTCATGCGCGACGCCAGGATCACCCCGGCCAGCGCACCGATCAGGCCGTGCACGGCGAAGATGATGATCTTGGTCCGGTCGACATTCACGCCCGCCAGCAGCGCCGCTTCCTGGTTACCGCCGATGGCCATGGTGTTGCGCCCGTAGGTGGTGTAGTTGAGCAACCAGCCGAAGAACAGGAAGCAGACGATGGTGATCAGGATCGGCACCGGCACGCCAAACAACTGACCGTTACCGAACACGAAGAACGACTCCTGGGACACGCCCACCGCTTTGCCATTGGCGAAGATGTAGGCCAGGCCGCGGACGATCTGCATGGTCGCCAGCGTGGTGATCAGCGCATTGACCCGCAGCTTGGCGATCACGATGCCATTGATCAGCCCGACGATCAGTCCCATCGCCAGTGCTGCACTGACGCCGAGAAAGAGGCTGTCGGTGTCACGCATCACCACGGCGGCAACCACCCCGGCGCAGGCGATCACCGAACCCACCGACAGGTCGAAGTGCCCGGACGCCAGGCAATACAACATGGTGCACGCCGCGATCCCGGTGGTGGAAATCGCCAGGCCCAGGCCGCGCATGTTCAAGGGCGAGAGGAAGTTGTCGATCATCAAGGTGCAGAGCACGAAGATCCCCACGGCCGCCAGCAGCATCACCCAGTCATCGAGAAAGCGCCGCAGGTCCAGGGGCTTGCGCGGGGTTGGCAGTGCGTCGTTTTGGCTTGTCATCATAGTCACCTCTCAGTTCGCCACGCCGTCAGCGCGTTGGCGCGGCAAAGCCAGTTGCAGCAGGTTGGATTCATTGGCCTGTTCGCGGCTCAGTTCGCCGCGCAGCGCGCCTTCGCACAGCACCAGGATGCGGTCGGAAATGCCCATCACTTCCATCAGGTCGCTGGACACCACGATCACCGCAATGCCACTGGCAGCCAGGTCATGGATGATCTGGTAGATCTCCGCCTTGGCGCCGATGTCGATGCCGCGGGTAGGCTCGTCGAGCAGCAGGACTTTCATCGGCATCGACAGCCAGCGACCGAGAATGGCCTTCTGCTGGTTGCCGCCGGAGAGAAACTTGATCTGCTGGCCGGCGTGCGGTGTTTTGACCTTGAGCGCCTTGATCTGCTTGTCGGCGTTGTTCTTCTCCCACAGGCCGCGCAACAGGCAACCGAAGGTGGAATGCGCACCGCGGGCGCTGATATTGATGTTCTCGGCAACGCTCGCCAGGGGCAGGATGCCCTCTTTCTTGCGGTCCTCGGGACAGAGCAGGATCCCGGCCGCAATCGCGTCCCGGGGTGAGCGCAGTTTCAATTCATGGCCGCGCAGTTCAAGGCGCCCGGCACTGTTGCGTTCGAGGCCGCTGAGCAGGCGAAACAACTCCGTGCGCCCCGCGCCGACCAGGCCGAACAAGCCGAGAATCTCGCCTTTGTGCGCGTCGAAACTGACCGGTTCACGCAGGCCCGGCCCGAGCAGGCCGTCGACCCTCAACGCCACCGCGCCGCGCGGGCGCGGGCGGTAATCGTAGATGTCCTGGATGTCGCGACCGACCATGCAGGTGACCAGTTGATCGTGGGTCAGTTGGCTCATGTCTTCGAAGGTGCGCACGTAGCGGCCATCCTTGAACACCGTTACCGCGTTGCAGATGCGGAACACTTCCTCCATGCGATGGGAGACGTAGAGCACCACTTTGCCCTCGTCGCGCAGGCGCGCGATGATCGCCATCAAGCGGTCGATCTCCCGCGCCGACAGGCTGCTGGTGGGTTCGTCGAAGGCGATGACATGGGCGCCACGGGACAAGGCCTTGGCGATCTCGACCAACTGCCGCTGGCCGAGGGACAGGCGCCCGACTTTCTCCTGCGGGTCGATTTCGTCGGCCAGCCCCTTGAGACAGGCCAGGGCTTGCTGGCGCAGGGTGCCGCGATTGATCAGGCCGAAACTGGCGGGCAGATGACCGAGAAACAGGTTTTCCGCCACGGTCATTTCCGGCACCAGGTGCAGCTCCTGGTGAATCACCGCGACGCCGCTGGCAATGCTGTCGGCGGTGGACTTGAAGGCCATGGTCTGGCCGCCGATCTGCAGCTCGCCGCTACTCGGGATGTAGGCGCCGCCGAGGATTTTCAGCAAGGTCGACTTGCCGGCACCGTTCTCGCCCATCAAGGCATGAACCTGCCCCGGATGGGCGACGAAGTTGATGTTGTCCAGCGCCTTCACCCCGGGAAAGGTCTTGCCGATCCCGTTGAAGCGCAAGCTGCCACTGCCACTGAAAGAACTGCCGTGCTGCTGTACTTGTGTTTGCGCGTGCATAACCACCTCATCACACAGATCAGGCAACCCCGTTGCCGGGGCCGCCAATGAAATCAACCGGCCCTCAATTCCACAGGCCGATCTTTTCCAGTTCCTGCTTGAAGTTGTCGCGCGTGATCAGCGTCACGTCGTCCATGGCGGTGTACTTCGCCGGTTCTTTGCCGCTGGTAACCCACTCGTACATCATGCTGGCGGTGTTGTAGCCCTCGATGTGCGGGCTGGGCAGCATCGAACCGTAGAAGCCGCTGTCGGGTTTCTTCAGTTCGCCAATGGCGTCGGTGCCGTTGATGCCGATGCCGATCACGTTCGCCGCGGCAAAACCGGCGGCTTCGGTGGCACGCACGCCGCCGAGCACAGTGTTGTCGTTCATGCCGCCGATGATCAGGTTCTTCGCCGCGCCCGGCAGTTTCACCAGCGCCGAGTTAGTGGCGTCCATGCTGCCCGGTACGTCGAGGGTTTTCAGGGCGGAGAAGAGGATGTGGTCCTTGGGCATGCCCGCATCCTGCAAGGCCTTGACCGAACCGTCGGTGCGTTTTTTGCCGGTGTCGAGTTCGTTGTAGGTGTTGATCACGGCATAGGTGTCTTTCCATTCCCAGCCGCGTTTTTTCGCTTCGGTGGCCATGGCGCTGCCCTGCTTCTCGCCGACTTCGAACGCCGCCATGCCCAGGTACGGCACGTCTTCCATGAACTTGCCGCTGGCATCGACGAAGCGGTCATCCACGGCGATCACTTTCAAGCCGTTGAGTTTGGCCTTGGCCATGATCGCCGGGCCCAGGGACACGTCCGGCGGGCAGATCACGAAACCCTTGGCGCCGTTGGCCGCCAGGCTGTCGATGGCCGACAGGGTTTTCTCGCCATCCGGCACGGCGATCTTGATCAAGGTGAAGCCCTTATCCTTGCCGGCCTTTTCGGCGAATGCCCATTCGGTCTGGAACCAGGGCTCTTCCGCTTGCTTGACGAGGAAACCGATTTTCACTTCTTCGGCCGCCAGCAGCGTGCTGCTGAGACTGACCGCGCTGACCGCCAGGGCGGCACAGCACAGGGTACGGATGGCATGACGACGATTCATAAGCTGACTCCTTGTTGTTTTTGTTGAGCGTACTGCCAATAGTCATATCGTATGATGATTGGATTTCAGGCGTAGCTTTACACCGGAAAACCGGACGACTCAGTCGTGGTACATCACTGAGCGCCCGCCATCGATGGTGATGCACGAAGCGTTGATGAACGGCGCTTCATCACTGGCCAGGAACACCGCGGTCATGGCCACCTCGATCGGCTGGCCGATGCGGCGTGGCGGATGCAGGTCGAAGGCGCGCTGACGTTCGGCATGGGGGTCGGCAAAGCCGTTCCAGTAGTCGACGTTCAATTGGGTTTCGATGTAGCCCGGTGCGATGGCGTTGACGCGAATGCCCTTGGGTGCGTATTCGATCCCCAGGGCGCGAGTCAGGCCGAGCAAGCCGTGCTTGGCCACCGGGTAGGGGAAGCAGCCCGGAATGATGTGGGTGGAATGGGTGGAAGCGATGTTGATGATGCTGCCGATGCCCTGCTCGATCATCTGCGGCAACACTGCCTTGCAGCCGTACCAGGCGCCATCGAGGTCGATGGCGAAGCAGCGACGCCAGTCTTCCTCGGTCATTTCCAGCGGATCGCGGAACACGTTGACCCCGGCGCAATTGACCAGCACGTCGATTCGCCCGTGCAGCTCGACCGCCAGCCTGGCCATCGCCTGCAGGTCTTGCGGCTGCGAAACGTCGGCCTTGATCGCCACCACGTCAGCCCCTTTGCCCCGCCACTGCGCCGCGACATTTTCGACTTTTTCACCCTGGATATCGCTGATGACCAGCTTGGCTTGCTGGGACGCGAAGGTCGCCACGATCGCCTCGCCGATGCCCTGGGCGGCGCCGGTCAACAGCACGACTTTATTTTTCAGGCGCTCGCCCTTTGGGGGTTCGGGCACTGGTGGCAGCGAAAGAGGTTCAGCCATGGATCAGGACTCCTGTTCGAAAGCACGACGAAAACCGGGCATCGGTAGATGTCCGGTCAAAAGGCGAGTGGAAGAAACAGGCAGGCGCGAAAACGTTTCAGCCCTGAGGTACTCTGAAACGCGGACTCCACGCGGGAGTGCGGGGGAATATCGCTGCATCACTTCACCTGTTTTGTTTTTTTAAGTGTGAGTGCGTGTAACTGATGGAGCCGACTATAAACCCGGCTCGCCGATAATCTCAATATATATATTTACATCCCATATTTAGGGATTTAACCGGCGAATCGGCTACAGAGCTTTCCTGCAACGTCGACGCGGATCGCCAGCACCGCCCCATCCAGCGGATGCCCAAGCGGACTCGCGGCACTGGTGATGTACAAAGTTTTCAGGTCGGGATCGCCAAATACGCAACTGGTCGGACGGCTGACGGGCAGTTCGATCACCCGATCGACCTGCCCGTCCGGCGTCAGCCTGAGCAGGCAACTGCCATCCCATCGGGCATTCCAGATAAAACCTTCGGCATCCATCGCCGAGCCGTCCGGGCCGCCGCGGGTGTGGGGGCCGAACCAGGCCTGTGGCGGTTCGAGGTGGCCGTCGGTACGAATGAAATGCCGGTACAACGTGCCGTCGAGGCTGTCGCCGAAATAAACGGTGGTAGCGTCATCGCTCCACAGCAACGTGTTGGGAATGCCCAAGCCACGCAGCAGCGGCGTCACCCGTGCGTCGCGATCAATGCGGAACAGGCCACCGGAACGCCGTTCGACAGGCAGGTCTTCGCCCTGCTCGCCAATGTTGTTTTGCATGGTGCCGAGCCAGAGCCGGCCCTGGGCATCGCAGCGGGCCTCGTTGGGGCGGTTGCCGGGGTGCGGATCGGCGACGCAGAACAAGGTCAGTCGAGGCGCTAGTCCAGGTGAATCCAGATCCAGCCGATACACCCCGCTGCTCAAGGTCACCAGCGCATCGCCGCTCGCACAGGGGATGAACGCCGACACGTGCTCCGGCATCTGCCAGATCTGCACGTTGGCGCCGATCAAGCGCAGCGCCTGTTTGCCGGCGATGTCCACCCAGTACAGCGCCTGGGTCGGCGCATCCCAGAACGGGCCTTCGCCGAGCTGGGCGCGGTGTTCGGTCACTGCGGTGCACTCCATGAATCCTCCTGCATTGTTCTTGTTTTTATTTGTGTAGAAGCGTCCAACGATGGAGTGTCAGCTACATCGACGTCGACTGATACTCCATCGCGAGCACGCTCGCTCCTACCCTGTCGGCCATCACTTGTGGGTAGAAGCGTTTGATCGCCAGGTCAGCGTTATCGATCAGGGTCATGCAGGCCCAGACGCCCCGCGCGGTATCCCGGGCGGCGATGGCGTCGGCCATATCTTTATGAATCGGCAAGGTGCGGCGCAGTTCGTCGGGGTCGGCGGCGGACACTTCGAAACACACGGCCAGCAGCGCTCCCAGGGCCGGGACCATTTGTTCGATGAATTGATTGTGGCTGGCGGCGAGGATGCACTCGTGGAAGAGCTGGTCGGCGCGGTTGTAGTCGACGCCGCTGTCCACTGCTCGCTCCAACGCGTTGTAGGCCAATGAAATGGCGTCGAGCTGTTGTGCGGTTGCGCGTTCGCAGGCCCAACGCACGGCCATCGGCTCGATGGTGCGGCGCAGGTCGAGCAAGTCATCGACGAAGTTTTCCGGCAAACCGCTGCGGGACAGCCAGCCGACGACTTGCGGATCGAAGAGGTTCCAGCGCCGTACCGGCAACACTCGCGTACCGACCTTCGGCCCGACCTCGAGCATGCCCTTGGCGACCAGGGTCTTGATGGCTTCGCGGATAACGGTGCGGCTGACACCCAGTTGTTCGCCGAGGTCGGCTTCGACCTTGAGCGCCTCACCAGGCTTGACCTGCCCGGCAGCGATCCAACAGCCCAGCCAATCGACGGTCGACGCATGAAAACTGCTGGACATGGACACCTCAAAGCCGTTCGCGATGGGTGTCCACGCTAATCATCATATGATTGGCTGTCAAACTGATTTTTCAGAGAGTGCATAGAACAAAATGTGGGAGCGGGCTTGCTCGCGAAAGCGTCTGTACATCTAACATCCATGTGTCAGGCACACCGCCTTCGCGAGCAAGCCCGCTCCCACATTTTTAACCGATTAAGGTTCTAGACCGATGGGGAAGAATTCACCGCCACTCCACACCCCCAACCAGCGCTGACCCTCGATCTCACGGCTCACCGCCAGCTCCACCAGTTGGTAAAACACATTGCGATGGATTAGCGCTTCGAGGTTGGTGCGCACATGCACATAAGGCGCAGGTTCTTGTGTGTCGGGATCGATGACCACGCGAATCGGATGCTCGGTGCCGGCCTCGGCAGTCTCATCGACGTTGGTGGTGAAGCGCAGGACCTGCTTCTCGCCCTTACCTTCCACCTCCACGGCAATCGCCACAAAGGGCGCGTCATCGACCTTGATGCCAACCTTCTCCACCGGCGTGATCAGGAAGTAATCATCACCGTCGCGGCGAATGATGGTGGAGAACAGCTTGACCATCGGCTTGCGCCCGATCGGCGTGCCCAGGTAATACCAGGTACCGTCGCGGGCGATGCGCATGTCGATGTCGCCGCAGAAGTCGGGGTTCCACAGGTGGACCGGTGGCAAGCCTTGGGTCTTGGGGATTTGCCCCAGCAGGTCGTTGGCTTTTTGCGGGCCACTCATGGCGTTCTCCTTGAAATTACTGGTCGCTGAGCCCCAGCAGGCTGCGCGCGTACTGTTGCAGCGGCGGGCCCATCAGGTCTTCGGGTTTTTCGTCGTGGAAGGTCAGCAGACCACCACGACCCTGGATACGTGCAGTATCAATCAAATACTGGGTGCTGGTCTCGATCAACATGATCTGAATCACTCCGGTGTCGATACCGAGGCGATCCAGCGCTTCCTGGTCCAGCCACTCATCCGAGTTGCCGATGCGGTCATCGGAGTTGGCGAAACGCGTATAGAGCAGGTAATGGGCGCCCACGGCACGGGCTTCGCCCATGGCCTGATCAAGACCTTGCGGTGTGCGGGCGCGGCGGACCATCGGGAAATACTCGACGAAACCATCGAAGGCGACTTCGGCGATCACGTTGGGGCGTGGGTAGACGGCGCTGCCAGGCGGCACAAAGGCGCCCTGGGCAATGTAGACGAAGGAGTCCGGCTGAATGCGCAGGTTGTTCACCCGGCGGCTGTCGCTGTGGTCCAGCAGGCCGGCGTCGCTCATGTGGTAGCGCGTCCCTTCGGCCATGTCGCTGACATTCATGCAGCCACCGAGCGCCAAAATGGCCAGCAGCAAAACCAGGCTACGCATCCTATCCTCCAGAGGCCGGTGACGGAAAACCGGCGAATGGCCGTGGGATGCAGCTTTTGCGCCAGCTCAGCCGCCAATAATCTTCATGACCGTGGCACCACCGGAAAACGCCACTTCCTGCTTGTCGCCCAACGCCTTGACCAACAGTCGCTGCAAGGCCGGCAAAGCCTGATGGCGCGGCTTGTCCAGCAGGTCGCCGACATAGTGGCGATTGCTCGACGACAGGCAGCCATGCAGCCAGCCAGTGGAGGACAGGCGCAACCGCGAGCAGGTGCGGCAGAACGGAACGCTTTCGTTGGCAATCACGCCAAAATAGCCCTGCCCCGGAATCTCGTAGCGCACGGCGGTAGCATCGACAGGCGCATCGGCCTGGAGATACTCATAACGCTCGCCGATCAGGCTCAGCAGCTGTTGCAGGCTGACAAACTGCTGCAGGAAGGCATTGGAGTCGCTAGCCAGGTGGCCCATGCGCATCAACTCGATAAAGCGCAGTTCATAGCCACGCTCCAGGCAATAGTCGAGCAGTGGCATCACCTGGTCGAGGTTCTGGCCGCGCAGCGGCACCATGTTGACCTTGACCTTCATGCCCGCTGCACGGGCCTGGTCCATGCCGCCGAGCACCGTCGCCAGGTCGCCGCCACGGGCAATGCTGCGAAACGCAGAGGCGTCCAGGGTATCGAGGGAAACGTTGATGCGTCGGATGCCGGCGTCGATCAGGATCGGCAGCTTCTTCGCCAGCAGCTGCCCGTTGGTGGTCAGGCTGATGTCCTGCAGCCCCATCTGCCCGACTGCGGCCATGAAGGCTTCGAGTTTCGGGCTGACCAGCGGTTCGCCACCGGTAATGCGCAAGCGCTCGATGCCCGCCGCTTCGATCAGGTAGGCCACTCCACGCGCCATGGCTTCGGCCGACAATTCATCCTGCGCAGCCACCAGCCGCTTGCCGTTGGGCACGCAGTAGGTACAAGCGTAATTGCAGGCTGAGGTCAGGCTGACTCTTAAATTGCGAAAGCGCCTGCCTTGACGGTCGACGATCATGATGACTCCGGCGAAGAATATACGGGCTGGTAAAACTTGACTCACAAATCAAGTTTTAGCAAGCCCTATGCCTGAGTATATTCCTGCGGTACTGCGCCATGTTGAGAAATCATGGGCAATAAGGCGGCTGAATGGCTCAGCTGCTCGGGGTGTCGTTGTCGCGCTTGCGCTTGTTGCCCATGCGCACGCCGATGTCCATCAGGAACTGGAAGAAGCCTTCCTGGTCTTCCAGCACGTTGCTCCAGAACGGCGAGTGATACAGCGCCACGGCACCGTGTACCAGCGCCCAGGACGCGCAGTAATGGAAGTAAGGCGGCACGTCTTCAAGCTTGCCTTCGCTGATCCGGCCCTTGATGAGCAAGGTCAGGCGTTCGAAGTTAGAGGCGCGGATCTTGTGCAGTTCCTCGACCATCTCCGGTACCTGGTTGCCCTTGACGACCTTCTCTTCCAGGCGGTCAAACAAGCGGTAACGCTGGGGGTCACGCATGCGGAATTCGAAATAGGCGCGGGACAGGGCTTCCTTGTCCTTGTCGACATCGGCCGAATGCAACAGCTCGTTCAAATCGCGCTCATAGTCGAGCATCAGGCGCAGATAGATCTCAGCCTTGGACTTGAAGTGCTTGTAGATCGTGCCTTTGCCGATACCGACAGCATCAGCGATCATCTCGACGGTGACACTGTCTTCACCCTGGTCGAGGAACAGCTTGAGCGCGGTATCGAGAATTTCTTGCTCGCGGCGACGAAACTCACGGACCTTACGAGGTTCTTTATGCATAAGAAAAGGTCTGTAGGGGTCAAAATTCGAAGCCGCGTATTATGCCTAAATTGCGCCAAAATGCACGGATCATCCGACCATATCTGTGTTTCTTGATGATTTCGCGCAAGACAGCCGCTTGATGAGAACTCTTCTGAAGCGTGCGTATTCCAAATTTGTTTAAAAACCGCAGCCTACAAACTGGACGGTGCGAAATACTGATCAATACTTGAACTGTCGGCGGGGCATCTCCCCCAAGTGTCACGCCGATATTGGTACCAACGGACCGCGTGCCATTGTTTTACTCCTAATGGTCTTAACCCGGATTCACCCCCCAGAACCCGGGTTTTTTTTGCCTGCGATTTAACCTTTCACATGCGCCAGCGGGAACAACCGCTTGAAGTTTTCGGTGGTCTGCTCGGCAAATCGCTCGTAAGCCTCACCCCGCAACATTGCCAGAAATTCCGCTACTTCACGAACGTACTGCGGCAGGTTCGGCTTGCCACGGTACGGGATCGGCGCCAGGTACGGTGAGTCGGTTTCCACCAGCAAACGGTCGGCCGGCACCTTGCTGGCCACGTCGCGCAGCGCGTCGGCATTGCGGAACGTGACAATCCCGGACAGGGAAATATAGTAACCCATGTCCAGCGCGGCTTTCGCCATGTCCCAGTCCTCGGTGAAACAGTGCAGCACGCCCGCCTGGGGCAACGCCGCTTCACGCAGCAGGTCCAAGGTATCGGCGCGCGCGCCGCGGGTATGGATGATCACCGGCTTGCCGGTCTGCTGGGCCGCTTGCAGGTGCAACCTGAAGGATTGCTGCTGCAACTCTGCCGCTTCCGGTTCGTAGTGATAATCCAGGCCGGTTTCACCGATCGCCACGACGCGCGGATGATTGAGCTCGTGCAACAGCCAGTCCAGCGCAGGCGCCGCACCCGGCTGCACGTCCAGCGGATGCACGCCGACTGAACAATCGACGTCGTCGTAACGCTCGGCCAGGGCTTTGACATCGGCCGCGTTGTCGGCGCTGACACCGATGCACAGGAAGTGCCCTACCCCGCGCTGGCGGGCCGCCTCGAGGGCGGCATCCAGCGAGCCGTCATGGGCGGCGAGGTCAAGGCGATCAAGGTGACAATGGGAATCTACGAGCATAAAGGGCTGCAACTTACATCGTATGAGTGGGACAGTCGGTTTGTCTGATACCTGGAGTCTAGGCGCAGACGGTTACCTCTGGGTAGGCAAAGTCGCCCATTGCACCAGCAACGCCTCCAGCAACAGCACCCGGTTGAGGTTGGCTTTGCTCAACACTTTCTGCCGTTGGGCGAGGATCCAGTCCTGGATATTCAGGACTTTGTCCTGCGCGGTTTTTTGCGCCAGGTACTGAATCACCTTGCGCATGTCCATCAGCCCCAGGCCTTCTTCATCCTGGGTCAGCTGATAACGCAGGATCAGGCTCGACCAGTCACAGAACCAGTCGAACAGCAGCAACAACGGAATCGCATTCCAGCCCTCGGCCAGCTGCGTCGGCGACTGTTGCTGCTTGAGCAATTTCTTCACCCCATCGACCACTTGCGCGCGCTGCTCGCGCACGCCCTGGGCCTGCAGGTTGACGGCGGCCAGCGGTGAACCGGCGGCCAGGGTCAGCAATTCGACGCGTTCTTCCTGTGAACAATCGGGCAAGGCCCTGGCCAGCCAGTCCAGGCTCATGGCCTCGCCCGGCAGCGGACAGGCCTGCTGCACACAGCGGCTCTTGATCGTCGCCAACAGACGACTGGGTTGATGGCTGACCAACAGCAACACGGTGTCGCCGGACGGCTCTTCGAGGCTTTTGAGCAAGGCGTTGGCGGCGTTGATGTTCATCGACTCGACCGGCTCGATCAGCACCACCTTGCGTCCACCCAGCTGTGCGGTCTGCACCACGAAACTCACCAGGTCGCGCACCTGGTCGACCTTGATCGCCTTGTCGGCCTCTTCCGGCTCCAGGATGTAGTTATCGGGATGACTGCCGGCCTTGAGCAACAGGCACGACTTGCATTCGCCACAAGCGCCCTGGGCGGTCGGGCGCTGGCACAGCAGGTTGGCCATCAAGCGTTCGGCCAGCGCCCGCTTGCCGATCCCGGCCGGGCCATGCAGCAAATAAGCGTGGGCGTGTTGCGCACGACCGGCCAGTTGCTGCCAGAGACTGTCCTGCCACGGATAGGCGTCAGCCACGGCTCAACTCCAGCAGGCGTGGCAGCAAGGCATCCAGGGATTGCTGAACCTGCGCCAATGGCTGCGCGGCGTCGATCAGCACGTAACGCGCAGGCTGCGCCGCCGCGCGCTTGAGGAAAGCACCGCGCACGGCATCGAAAAAGGTCCGGCCTTCCAGCTCGAAACGATCCAGGCGTCCGCGGGCACTGGCGCGCGCCAGGCCCACCTCCACCGGCAAGTCGAAAATCAAGGTCAGGTCGGGACGCAGGTCGCCCTGAACAAAGCTTTCCAGGGTCTCGATACGCTCCAGGGACAGGCCACGACCACCGCCCTGGTAGGCGTAGGTCGAATCGGTGAAGCGATCACACAACACCACGGCACCACGGGCCAGCGCCGGGCGAATGACTTCGGCCAGGTGCTGGGCGCGCGCGGCGAACACCAGCAACAGCTCGGTGTCCGGGTTCATGACTTCTTCGATCGGCGCCAACAATACTTCGCGGATGCGTTCGGCCAGTGGCGTGCCACCCGGTTCGCGGGTCAGCACCACCTCGATACCGGCCGCACGCAGGCGTTCGGCCAGGTATTCGCGATTGGTGCTCTTGCCGGCGCCTTCCGGGCCTTCCAGCGTAATAAACAAGCCAGTCACAGGCAGTCCTTAGTCAGATTCATTGCGGGCTTTGCGGTGTTGTTGCATTCGGTTGTGGTTCAGGCTCCGGGGGCGCCTGCGGAGCAACTGCAGGTTCAGGCGCAGGCTCTTGCACGGGAGGTGCAGCCTCGGGCGCCGGGTCGGGTGAAGCCGCCGGGACAGGGGGCTGGGCCTCGGGAACCTCAGTAGCCTCAGTAGCCTCAGGTTGCGCCGTCTCGGCTGGCGGCACCTGGGTATCCGGCGCTTCGGGCGTTTCTGGCGCGGTCGCCGGCGCCGGGCTGGAACGGTAATCGGCGCGACGTTTGAGCTGGAACTCTCGCACGGCGTTGTTGTGCGCGTCCAGGTCATCGGAGAACACATGGCTGCCATCGCCGCGAGCCACGAAGTAAAGGCTGCTGCCCTCCACCGGATTGAGCGCCGCATGGATGGCTTCGCGGCCGACCATGGCAATCGGGGTCGGCGGCAGTCCGGCGATCATGTAGGTGTTGTAAGGGGTCGCTTCCTTCAGATGGGCGCGGGTCAGCTTGCCGTTGTAGCGGTCACCCAGGCCGTAGATCACCGTCGGGTCGGTTTGCAACAGCATGCCGATCGCCATGCGACGCACGAACACCCCGGCAATCTGCCCGCGTTCCTGCGGCACGCCGGTTTCCTTCTCCACCAGCGAGGCCATGATCAGGGCTTCATACGGGCCGGAGTAAGGCAGGTCGGCCGCCCGCTGGTTCCACTCCTTGGCCAGCACTTCGTCGAGGCGGTCGTAAGCGGTTTTCAGCAGCTCGGTGTCGGACATACCGCGCACGAAGCGGTAAGTGTCGGGAAAGAATCGCCCTTCAGGAAAAATCCCGTTGTGGCCGAGTTTGTCCATGACCTGACTGTCGCTCAAGCCGTTCAGGGTTTGCTCGAGTTTTTCTTCCTTGGCCAGGGCCGCACGGACCTGGTGGAAATTCCAGCCTTCGACCAGGGTCAGGCTGTACTGCACCATTTCCCCGCGCTTCCACAGATCGATCAGGCCTTCGACGGTCATACCCGGCGTCATGCGGTACTCGCCGCTGTGCAACGGCTGTTTCGGCAAGTTGAAGCGCCAATAGACGCGCAGCCAGAAGGAGTCCTTGATGACGCCATCGGCTTCCATGCGCAGGAAAGTGCGGTTCGGGGTGGTGCCCTTGGGCACCTCAAGCAGTTCTTCCTGTGTGATATTCAGCGGCTGCACCAGCGCCGAATGAATTTTCCAGGCAGAAGCACCTAACGTCAGCCCCGCCAGAACCAGTCCGGTTTCCAGCAGCAGCAAGAGTTTACGTCTCACGTATCAAGCATCCAGTAGCGCGCGGGCAATGGTTTGGAGTTTACGGGTGAGCGGCCCAACCGGCCAGCTCAGTGCTGCATAGGCGCGCACCGGCCAAACGCCATACACGCTGTTGCAGACAAAGACTTCGTCAGCGTCTTGCAGCTGCTCAAGCGTGATATCGGTGATTTGTATGGGGATGCCCAACGATTCGGCCTGAGACAACAACTCGGCACGCATCACACCTTCTACGCCGCAGCAGCTCAAATCCGCGGTGATCAACACGCCGTCACGCACCAGGAACAGGTTGCTGAAAACGCCCTCGATCACGCGACCGGCCTGATCGAGCATCAAGCCTTCGGCATGTTCGGTATCCTGCCATTCGGCGCGCGCCATCACCTGCTCAAGACGATTCAGGTGCTTGAGCCCTGCGAGAAGAGGTTGCAAGGAAAGGCGTGTGGTGCACGGGAACAGGCGTATGCCCTGCTCTGCATGGGCGTGCGGGTAAGCCGCAGGAGGATTACCCGACAGGATACGACGGGCCTGGGCCGAAGGATCGAAAGCGTAACCGCGCAGGCTGTCGCCGCGGGTAACGATCAGCTTGATTACGCCTTCGTTCAGCTGCTCGGCATAGGTCAACAATTCCGCGACCACGACACCCTGATCAAGATTGATCGCCAACCGCCGGCAGCCCCTGGCCAGCCGCACCAGATGACGATCCAGCAGGACCGGAAAGCCATCATGCACGGCGATGGTCTCGAACAGACCGTCGCCGTAGGCCAGGCCGCGATCCTTCAGCGACAATGCGTCAGCCGGCTGACCGTCGACCCAGCTGTCCATCAACCTGCGAACCGGCGGAACACCAGCGAGCCGTTGGTACCGCCAAAACCGAAGGAGTTGGACAGGACCACATCGATATCCATGTTGCGCGCGGTGTGCGGCACGAAATCGAGGTCGCAGCCTTCGTCCGGCTCGTCGAGGTTGATGGTCGGTGGCGCCACCTGGCTGTTGATCGCCAGCACGCTGAAGATCGCCTCCACCGCGCCCGCCGCGCCCAGCAAATGCCCGGTCATCGACTTGGTCGAACTGACGGCCATCTTGTAGGCGTGCTCGCCGAACACCGACTTGATCGCATTGACTTCCGCGAGGTCGCCAGCCGGCGTCGAGGTGCCGTGGGCATTGATGTACTGCACCTGATCGCCATTGATCCTGGCGTCACGCAGCGCATTGGTGATGCAGCGCGCAGCCCCGGCACCATCGGCGGGTGGCGAAGTCATATGGTAGGCGTCGCCACTGGTGCCGAAACCGATCAGTTCGGCATAGATGGTCGCGCCGCGGGCCTTGGCGTGTTCCAGCTCTTCCAGGACCAGCGCACCGGCGCCATTGGACAGTACGAAGCCATCACGGCCCTTGTCCCATGGACGGCTGGCGCGGGTCGGCTCGTCGTTGCGGGTCGACAGTGCGCGGGAGGCGCCAAAACCGCCCATGCCCAGGCCGCAGGCGGCCATTTCGGCGCCACCGGCGATCATCACGTCGGCTTCGTCGTACATGATGTTGCGCGCAGCCATGCCGATGCAGTGCGTACCGGTGGTACACGCCGTGGCGATGGCATAGTTAGGCCCCTGTGCCCCCAGGTGGATGGACAGGAAACCGGAAATCATGTTGATGATCGAGCCAGGCACGAAGAACGGAGAAAT
Source organism: Pseudomonas sp. IT-P218 (assembly GCF_949767605.1). Classification (NCBI taxonomy): domain Bacteria; kingdom Pseudomonadati; phylum Pseudomonadota; class Gammaproteobacteria; order Pseudomonadales; family Pseudomonadaceae; genus Pseudomonas; species Pseudomonas sp. IT-P218. The sequence continues at coordinate 77,079 of NZ_CATKQQ010000055.1, read as the reverse complement.
TCGTCGCGGGCCGGTCTCATGCAAGGTGCGGCTGGTTTCTTCGATGTTGGTCAGCCCACCGATACCCGAACCCATGGCCACGCCGATGCGCTCACGGTTGGCGTCGGTGACTTCAAGGCCGGCATTGCGCACTGCCTGGAAACCTGCGGCCAGACCGTACTGAATGAACAGGTCGAGCTTGCGCGCTTCCTTGAGCGACAGGTATTCCTCGACATTGAAGCCCTTTACCGAGCCGCCAAAACGAGTGGAATAGGCAGAAAGGTCGGTGTGTTCGATCAGACCAATGCCACTGCGGCCAGCCAGAATGCCCTGCCAGCTGCTCGGCACATCAGTGCCCAGTGGCGACAACATACCCATACCGGTGACTACGACGCGTCTACGCGACACAGCACTCTCCTTTTTTCAAATGACGACTTTGCATCAGGCCTAAAGAAAAAACCGCACGCCATGATGGCAGTGCGGTTTTTCCATGACAGCGAGCAACGATTACAAACTATTACGCCTGGTGGGCAGTAACGTAGTCGATTGCAGCTTGTACAGTAGTGATCTTCTCAGCTTCTTCGTCAGGGATTTCGGTCTCGAATTCCTCTTCCAGAGCCATCACCAGCTCAACGGTGTCAAGGGAGTCAGCACCCAGGTCTTCAACGAAGGAAGCAGTGTTGACCACTTCTTCTTCTTTAACGCCCAGTTGCTCGGCAACGATTTTCTTGACGCGCTCTTCGATGGTGCTCATACCTTGTTTTCACTCCTAATGGACAAATTCAGGCAGCTGGCCAGTGGGTAAGTGTATAGAAAGACTTTTCAGCTTTTCAACTGAAAGCTTCACTCCTCAAACCCGGCGACCCGCTGCCTATAAATAGATTGCAGCTTTATAACGGATTTTAGACAGCTCGTATGACATTTTTTTGAAACGATCCGTCACATTTAACTCATGTACATCCCGCCGTTCACCGGGATTGTAGCCCCAGTAACGTAAGCCGCACCGTCCGACGCAAGAAAAGCGACCACAGACGCGATCTCTTGAGCTTGCCCCAGACGACCCAGCGGAATCTGCGTCTGCAAGGCTTCACGCTGTGCCTCGGGCAGTTCGCGGGTCATATCGGTATCGATGAACCCTGGGGTCACCGAGTTTACCGTAATCGAACGCGAACCGACTTCACGCGCCAGAGAGCGGCTGAAACCTTCCAGGCCGGCCTTGGCGGCAGCGTAGTTTACTTGGCCTGCGTTGCCCATGGCACCCACAACCGAGCCAATACTGATAATTCGTCCCCAACGGGCCTTGGTCATACCGCGCAAAACGCCCTTGGACAGGCGGAACAGACTGTTCAGGTTGGTATCGACCACGCTATGCCACTCGTCGTCTTTCATCCGCATCATCAGGTTATCGCGGGTGATGCCGGCATTGTTGACCAGGATCGCCGGCGCACCGAACTGCGCCTGGATGCTCGCCAGGACAGCCGCCACGGACTCGTCGCTGGTGACATTGAGCTCAAGGCCAGTGCCCTGAATGCCGTTTTCCTTCAGGGTGGCGGCAATGCGCTCGGCACCCGAGGCGGAGGTCGCGGTGCCGACAACGATGGCGCCCTGACGACCCAGTTCCAGGGCGATGGCCTGGCCGATACCGCGGCTCGCACCGGTGACCAGTGCAACTTTACCTTGCAGACTCATGCAAGCTTCTCCTGATTCAGGCCAGCGCTGCACGGGCGGCAGCGAAAGCGTCTGGGGTGTTGAGATTGGAAGTCGATACGCCTTCGGCGCAGCGCTTGTTCAGACCGGCCAGTACTTTGCCCGGGCCGCATTCGACAAGATTGGTCGCGCCTTTGGCGGCCAGGGTCTGCACGGATTCTACCCAGCGTACTGGCTTGTACAGTTGCTCGAGCAGATCACGCTTGAGGGTTTCCAGATCCGCCGGCACCTGGGCGCTGACGTTCTGTACCACCGGGATCTGCGGGGCCTGCCAATCGATCGCCGCGATCGACTCGGCGAAACGCTCGGCCGCCGGACGCATCAGTTCGCAGTGCGACGGCACGCTGACCGGCAACGGCATGGCACGCTTGGCGCCACGGGCCTTGCAACCTTCGATGGCACGCTCGACCGCAGCCTTCGCACCGGCAATGACCACTTGACCCGGGGAGTTGAAGTTGACCGCGCTGACCACTTCGCCCTGCGCCGCTTCGGCACAGGCAGCCAGTACGTCGGCGTCTTCCAGGCCGAGGATCGCAGCCATGCCGCCCTGCCCGGCCGGAACGGCTTCCTGCATCAGCTGGCCACGGCGCTCGACGAGCTTCACCGCGTCCGCCAGGCTCAGGCTGCCAGCCGCCACCAGGGCGCTGTATTCGCCCAGGCTGTGACCGGCGACATAAGCCGGACGCGCGCCGCCTTCAGCCAGCCACAGACGCCACAGGGCGATCGAAGCGGTGAGGATCGCCGGTTGGGTTTTATCGGTCTGGTTGAGTTGCTCTTCCGGCCCTTGTTGGGTCAGGGCCCACAGGTCATAACCGAGGGCATCGGAAGCTTCTTTGAAGGTGTCGAGGACGACCGGGTGTTGCGCGCCCAACTCGGCCAGCATGCCGAGGGACTGCGAACCCTGTCCCGGAAAGACGAATGCGAGGGAAGCAGACATGTAACAAGCCCCTAATGATCTGGTCGTCGGAGAATTGGCGCCCCACTCGGGGGACGCAAGAAACTGACAGTTGGATGGCCAAATAGCCCAAGCGGTCACATTTAAGCATTGTCCGACGAAAACGCCTAAAGCAACAAATCCTCCAGACGACCGTGGATGCGTTCCGGCAGGTTTTCCTGGATCTCGATCAAGGCGCGGGAAATCGCACTCTGGAAGCCCTGCACCCCCGCAGATCCGTGGCTTTTAACCACGATACCCTGCAACCCGAGGAAGCTCGCGCCGTTATGCCGTGCGGGTGCCAGGTCGGCCTGCAGGCGCTTCATCAGTGGCAAGGCCAAGGCTCCGACCATGCGCGATGGCAGGCTTTTCTTGAACAACGCCTCGATGCGCCCGGCAATCATCGTGGCCAGGCCCTCGCTGGACTTGAGCAGGATGTTGCCGACAAAACCATCACAGACCACGACGTCCGCTTCACCACGGTACAACCCGTCACCCTCGACAAAACCGATGTAGTTGATGCCACGGGCACTTTGCAACAGGGTTGCAGCCAACTTGACCTGCTGATTGCCCTTGATGTCTTCGGTGCCGATGTTCAGCAGGGCCACGCGCGGGCGCACGATGCCCAGAGTCTCCGCCGCGACGGAACCCATCACCGCGAACTGCAACAGATGCTCGGCGCTGCAATCGACATTGGCGCCCAGGTCGAGCAATTGGCAGTAACCTTTCTGCGTCGGGATCGCCGCCACCATGGCCGGCCGATCGATGCCCGGCAAGGTCTTGAGCACAAAGCGCGACAACGCCATCAGCGCCCCGGTATTGCCGGCACTGACACAGGCCTGGACCTTGCCGTCGCGCAGCAATTCAAGGGCCACGCGCATCGACGAGTCGGGCTTGCCACGCAGGGCCTGGGTCGGCTTTTCGTCCATGGCGATGACTTCGGACGCTGCAGCAATCGACAGGCGCGCGCGATCCACAGCCGGTTGGTCAGCGATCAGCTCTTCAAGGAGGGAGGGTTGACCGACGAGGGTCAGGTGCAGCGAGGGCGTGGCAGACAGGCAAGCAAGGCTGGCCTGGACAATGCTGCGGGGACCGAAGTCCCCGCCCATTGCGTCAATCGCGATGACTTGAGCGGACAAGTGATTACTCGTCAGCGCCCTTGTCGATCACTTTACGACCACGGTATACGCCTTCTGGCGATACGTGGTGACGCAGGTGAACTTCACCAGTGGTTTTTTCTACAGACAGGGTGCTAGCCTCGAGAGCGTCGTGCGAACGGCGCATGTCACGGGCAGAGCGGGATTTTTTGTTCTGCTGAACAGCCATAATTGATTAACTCCTAAACGTTTGGGTCACGCTTTAACTGCGCCAATACACTGAACGGGTTGGACCGCGTTACCTCGTCCTCGCTCGGTTCGGGCTCATCTGCTCCCGCCGGCTGCTGGCATTCTTCCGGATGATGAGCAGGCACAATGGGCAAGGCGAGCAGAAGCTCCTCCTCGATCAGTGACTGCAGATCCAATGGATCTTCGCCCAGTTCCAGCACGTCATAACCTTTCGGTAACGACTGGGTATTCGCACCCTCCTTCACCACAGCGTAACTGCATTCGCTATGGATCGGCAGGGTGACCAGCTCAAGACAACGCTGGCAAACCATTTTGACTTCGGTGTCGATAAAGCTGTGGATGACCACAGATTTACGTTCATCTCGTTCAAAAACGAATTTAGCCTGCACCGTACCGACATTGTCGGAAAGCGGGTCGCAGAGTCTCTTCAAATCGGCCAGCAGCATTTCACCCTGGAGGGTGGTGCCACGATCAGCCAATTTGCGCGGGTCAACGTGAGGTGGAATCGGGTCATTCAACATAGGCGCAGCATTATAGGGATGCACCCGCCCATGTCAAAGGAAATTCAGCCCTGTCCGTCACTTGGAAGCCTCGCTAGAATTCGCGCCAGTCATTTGGAGTTGCCCATGCTGCCTTTATTACTCGCTTCCAGCTCGGTCTATCGCCGGGATTTGCTGGCCCGCCTGCAGCTGCCATTCAGCTGCAGCTCGCCGGATATCGACGAAAGCCACCGCCCTGGCGAATCCGCCATCGAGCTGGTCAAACGCCTCGCCGAACAGAAAGCGCGGGCACTGGCCGCCAGCCATACCGCTCATCTGATTATCGGCTCCGACCAGGTCGCGGTGCTGGGCGAGCAAATTATCGGCAAGCCCCACACCTTCGAAAAAGCCCGCGAGCAGCTCCTGGCCTCCAGCGGCGCCAGCGTGACGTTTCTGACCGGGCTCGCCCTGCTGAACAGCCAGACCGGCCACTGTCAGGTCGACTGCGTGCCGTTCACGGTACACATGCGAACACTCGACAGCGAACGCATCGAACGCTATCTGCGCGCCGAACAACCCTACGATTGCGCTGGCAGCTTCAAGGCCGAGGGTTTGGGGGTGAGCCTGTTTCAAAGCACTGAAGGGCCTGATGCTACCAGCCTGGTAGGCCTGCCGCTGATTCGCCTGGTGGATATGCTGCTGGCAGAGGGTGTGAAAGTCCCTTGAAAGCAAAAGATCGCAGCCTTCGGCAGCTCCTACAGGTGTACACATAACCTTGTAGGAGCTGCCGCAGGCTGCGATCTTTTGATGTTTAAATCGGCTTAGCGCAGCGACGGACCGTTAAACCCCATCCACATCGCCAAATGCTCAGCCACGCTGGCACCGAGCTTTTTCGAGAAGCGGTCGAATGGCGATTCCTGAACGGTGAAGTCCACCAGTTCTTTTTCGCCGACCACATCGCGAGCCACCGAACTGGCACTGCCCAGGCCATCGATCAATCCCAGCGGCAGCGCCTGCTCACCCGACCAGACCAGCCCGGAATACAGCTCCGGATGCTCTTTGTCTTTCAGGCGGTCGCCACGACCCTGCTTGACGCTGTTGATGAACTGTTTGTGAGTGGTATCCAACACGCCCTGCCAGAACGCCGTTTCTTCAGGCTTCTGCGGCTGGAACGGATCGAGGAATGACTTGTGCTCGCCCGAGGTGTAGGTGCGACGCTCCACACCCAGCTTCTCCATGGTGCCGACGAAGCCATAACCAGCCGCCGTAACCCCAATGGAACCCACCAGGCTCGCCTTGTCGGCATAGATCTGGTCCGCCGCACTGGCAATGTAATACGCACCGGAAGCACCCAGGTCGGAAATCACTGCGTAGAGCTTCGTATCCGGATGCAGGCCACGCAGACGGCGGATCTCGTCATAGACGTAGCCCGACTGCACCGGACTGCCGCCAGGGCTGTTGATACGCAGGATGACGCCCTTGACCTTTTCGTCTTCGAAAGCGGCCCGCAGGCTGCCGACAATATTATCGGCGCTGGCCGGTTCCTTGTCGGCGATCATGCCGGTGATGTCGATCAACGCGGTGTAATTGCCACTGCGGGTAGCGGCCTTCTCCATGTCCATCAGCGGCGTAAACAGCGCCAGCGCGACAAACAGGTACACGAAGGTCAGCAACTTGAAGAAAATCCCCCAGCGCCGGGAGCGACGCTGCTCCTGCACACCGGCCAGCAGGGTCTTTTCCAGCAGCTTCCAGCTTTTTTCGTCACCGCTCTCTGCACTCGCCTTGGCGGGCGCTTTCCATTCGTCGGCCATGCCATCTACCCCAGCAATAACGTATTAAGCCCGCTGGCCCAGCCAGTCGTGCAATTGTGAAAAACGATCGATGGTCAGTCGCGGTTCGAACAGCTTCAGCGCTTCGATCGATTGCGCGCCGTAGCTGACCGCCACCGAATCCATGCCGGCATTGCGTGCCATCTGCAAGTCGAAGGACGAATCACCCACCATCAGCGCCTGGTCCGCACGCACCTCGCAATGGGCAAGTATCTGCTCCAGCATCAACGGATGGGGCTTGCTGGCCGTCTCGTCGGCGGCACGGGTGATGTCGAAGTAATCTTCCCACCCATGGGACTTCAGCACCCGATCCAGCCCGCGACGGGCCTTGCCCGTGGCCACGGCCAGGTGATAACCCTGGGCACGGAACGCCTCGAGCGACTCGACCACGCCCTCGAACAAGGGCGAAGGCTCCGCCTCCGAGGCGATGTAGTGGTCGGCGTAGTGCTGACGGAAGGCAATCAACTCGGCCTCGCCGATCTCGGGATACAGGGTACGGATAGCCTCCGGCAGCCCCAGGCCGATGATGCCCTTGACGGCAAAGTCATCGCACTGCGCAAACCCGGACCGCTGCGATGCCACATGCATTGCCTCGACAATCCGACCAATGGAATCGGCCAAGGTGCCGTCCCAATCGAAAATCAGCAGCTTGTAATCAGATGGGCGCACTCAAACGCTCCACAGTCTTGGCCCACATCTCGTCGACCGGGGCCTGCAACTTCAACTCGCCGCCATCGGGCAACGGCACGGTCAGCATGTAGGCATGCAGGAACAGGCGCTTGCCGCCCAGATCGCGGATTTCCTTGCTGAAACCTTCCTCACCATATTTGCTGTCGCCAGCGATGCAATGCCCGGCGTGCAGGGTGTGAACACGGATCTGGTGAGTGCGGCCGGTAATCGGCTTGGCTTCGATCAGGGTGGCGAAGTCGCCGAAGCGGCGCAGGACCTTGAACACGGTCACGGACTCCTTGCCCTCCTCCTCGTCGACCTCGACCATGCGCTCGCCAGAGCGCAGGTTGCTTTTGCCAAGCGGCGCACGGATTTGCTTGATCGAGCTCGCCCAGTTACCGCGCACCAGCGCCATGTAGCGCTTGTCGACACCATCACCGCGCAACGCGGTGTGCAAGTGGCGCAACATGCTGCGCTTCTTGGCGATCATCAGCAAGCCGGAGGTATCACGGTCGAGACGGTGAACCAGCTCGAGCTCCTTGCAATCGGGGCGCAACTGACGAAAGGCTTCGATCACCCCGAACGTCAGGCCGCTGCCGCCGTGAACCGCAATGCCGGCGGGCTTGTTGATCACGATCAGGGCCTTGTCTTCGAAGACAATCGAGGCTTCCAGGCGCTGCAGCAGCCCCTGGGCCAGCGGCACCGGCTCGTCGCGTTCAGGCACGCGAACCGGCGGCACGCGCACGATATCGCCCGCCTGCAGCTTGTATTCGGGCTTGATCCGGCCCTTGTTCACTCGCACTTCGCCTTTGCGCAAAATGCGGTAAATCAAGGTCTTGGGCACGCCTTTGAGCCGAGCGAGAAGAAAGTTGTCAATACGTTGGCCGGCATATTCCGGCGAGACCTCAAGCAGTTGTACGCCTGGAGTCGGGGGGGTAGTCGTCGTCATGCCGCGGATGATAACAATTTTTTATGGAATTGAAGCACTTAATCATTGCTGCTATAGTCGCGAACGCCGCCAAAAGCGGCCTGGACAGCGGACCAACGGTCAAAAACCGGCCCTGACCAACGCAATTCACCAGGACGCGAGGCCGTCCTACGGGGCTTTCGCTACGTAACGGTGGAGTTTGCAGGTGTAACAAGCGCAGGTGACATGAGGCCTGAATCAAGCCGCAGAACAGAGTTTTGACTCGTCCTGCGAGTGAATATTCACGGCCAGTTCACAAAGTGCAGTCAGCTGCGAATGACCCCGAGCGAATGCTACGGAAACAACGCCTAAATTAGCCATGATGCGTGACCCTCCCCTTTCGGAGCTCACGGTAAATGCCAACCCGCTGCGGATTCTGCGCGCGGCAGCACCCGAATTATCAGGGATACGTGTAGGGTGGAGATGCACAACCGCTGGCCTGTGTAGCAATAGGCTTTATCAAGACGCTTCATCTCGTCCACAGCCGCCGGTTGATTCCTCCTCCTGACTGAGTGCTTAAGTAGCCACAGCAAGCAGGACGCGTACGTCGCGATGAAGGCCCACATTGGCCGGACTTCGCTGGACACGGGAATGGCCAACCACTCCCGACGCACCTGACACCGACCATGAGAAGTCGTGTGTGCCGAACGCCGTTTCCGGCAGCCCGGAAACCGACGGTACTACATGAAAAGAATGCTGATTAACGCAACTCAACCCGAAGAGTTGCGTGTTGCACTGGTAGATGGCCAACGCCTCTACGACCTGGACATCGAATCCGGTGCACGCGAGCAGAAGAAGGCCAACATCTATAAAGGCCGGATTACTCGCATCGAACCAAGCCTTGAGGCTGCCTTTGTCGATTTCGGCTCTGAGCGCCACGGCTTCCTGCCCCTCAAAGAAATCTCCCGCGAATACTTCAAGAAAGCCCCTGAAGGCCGCGTCAACATCAAGGACGTCCTGAGCGAAGGCCAGGAAGTCATCGTTCAGGTCGAAAAAGAAGAACGTGGCAACAAGGGCGCGGCCCTGACCACCTTCATCAGCCTGGCCGGTCGTTACCTGGTGCTGATGCCGAACAACCCGCGTGCCGGCGGTATCTCCCGTCGCATTGAAGGTGAAGAGCGCAACGAACTGCGTGAAGCGCTGAACGGCCTGGTTGCACCGGCCGACATGGGCCTGATCGTGCGCACTGCCGGCCTGGGCCGCAGCAGCGAAGAAATGCAGTGGGACCTCGACTACCTGCTGCAACTCTGGACCGCCATCAAAGAAGCTTCGCTGGATCGTTCCGCGCCTTTCCTGATCTACCAGGAAAGCAACGTGATCATCCGCGCGATCCGCGATTACCTGCGCCAGGACATCGGCGAAGTGCTGATCGACAGCGTTGAAGCCCAGGACGAAGCCCTGACCTTCATCCGCCAGGTGATGCCGCAGTACGCCAGCAAGATCAAGCTGTACGAAGACAGCGTTCCGCTGTTCAACCGCTTCCAGATCGAAAGCCAGATCGAAACCGCCTTCCAGCGCGTGGTCGAACTGCCTTCCGGTGGTTCCATCGTTATCGACCCGACCGAAGCCCTGGTGTCCATCGACATCAACTCGGCCCGCGCCACCAAAGGCAGCGATATCGAAGAAACCGCCCTGCAGACCAACCTTGAAGCCGCCGAAGAAATCGCCCGTCAGTTGCGCCTGCGCGACATCGGCGGCCTGATCGTCATCGACTTCATCGACATGACCCCGGCCAAGAACCAGCGCGCCGTGGAAGAAAAAGTCCGCGAATGCCTGGAAGCCGACCGCGCTCGCGTGCAAGTCGGTCGCATCTCGCGCTTCGGCCTGCTGGAAATGTCCCGTCAGCGCCTGCGTCCATCCCTGGGTGAAAGCAGCGGCATCGTTTGCCCGCGTTGCAACGGCACCGGCATCATCCGTGACGTTGAATCGCTGTCCCTGGCGATCCTGCGCCTGATCGAAGAAGAAGCCCTGAAAGACCGTACCGCCGAAGTTCGTGCACAAGTGCCGATTCCGGTGGCCGCGTTCCTGCTCAACGAAAAACGCAACTCGATCACCAAGATCGAACTGCGCACCCGTGCCCGCATCGTCATCCTGCCGAACGATCACCTCGAAACGCCGCACTTCGAAGTGCAGCGCCTGCGCGATGACAGCCCGGAAGCCGCGATCAACCAGTCCAGCTACGAAATCGCCGCTGCCGCTGCCGAAGTGGAAGAAGTGCAACCCGCTGCCGCGACCCGCACCCTGGTTCGCCAGGAAGCCGCGGTCAAGACAGCTCCAGCCCGCGCCAATGCTCCGGTTCCGACCGAAGTCGTCGCCGCTCCGGTTGCCGCACCTGTCGCCGTACCCGAGCCAAGCCTGTTCAAAGGCCTGGTGAAGTCGCTGGTCAGCCTGTTCGCCACCAAGGAAGAGCCTGTCGCTCCGGCCGTGGTCGAGAAACCGGCTGCCACCGAGCGTCCGGCCCGTAGCAACGAAGAGCGTCGCAACGGCCGCCAGCAGAGCCGCAACCGTAACGGTCGCCGCGATGAAGAGCGCAAGCCACGTGAAGAGCGCGCACCTCGTGAAGAGCGTGCACCACGCGAACCGCGCGAAGAGCGTCAGCCTCGCGAAGTCCGTGAGCCTCGCGAAACCCGCGAAGATACCCCGGCCGTAGCCCGCGAAGAACGCGCACCGCGTGCGCCACGTGAAGAACGTGCTCCCCGCGCCCCACGCGAAGATCGCAAGCCACGTGGCGAGCGTGAAGAGCGTGTGCGTGAACTGCGTGAGCCTCTGGACGCCGTCGCTCCAGCCGCTGCCGCTGCCGCTGCTACTCCGGCTGCTGCCACTGAAGAACGCCCGGCCCGCCCGCCACGGGAAGAACGCGCTCCACGCCCACCGCGTGAAGAACGTCAACCTCGTGCCGAACAAGCGCCAGCCGTTGTTGAAGAAGAGCTGACCGGCAACGAAGAGCAACTGCAGGAAGACGGTCAGGAGGGCGCCGAAGGCGACCGTCCACGCCGCCGCTCCCGTGGCCAGCGTCGTCGCAGCAACCGTCGCGAGCGTCAGCGTGATGCCAACGGCAACGTGATCGAGGGTTCGGATGAGTCCGAAGCCGGCGAAAGCAATGAAGCGCCAAGCACTGCTGACCTGGCCGCCGGCCTGGCGGTTACCGCCGCCGTTGCCAGCAGCGTGATCAGCGCTCCGGCCGAAGCACAGGCCAACGAGCAAGCCGAACGCGCCACTGCCGCCACCCTGGAATCGGCTCAGGTCGAAGCACCAGTCGTGGAAGCGACGACGCCGGTCGAAGTCACCGCCTCGCCGGAAATCGAAGTGGCAGCAGCGCCAGAAGCACAGCCAGTGGTTGAAGCTGCCGCTGAGCCAGCCGTAGCTGCAGAACCGGTTGTCGAGACCGTCACTGAAACCGTGACCGAAGCCGTTCGTGAAGTTCGCGAAGAGCAAACCGCGTTCAACTGGGTTGCCGAGCCAGCTGTAGTCGAAACGCCTGCTCCGGCACCAGCTGCTGAAGCCGAAGTGGCTGAACCGGTAGTCTCCGAGCCGGTTGTCGCGGCTGCCGAGCCTGCTCCAGTGGTTGAAGCGCCGGTTGTTGCCGAAGTTGCCGAAGTTGCCGCTCCAGTGGTCGAAACGCCCCCTGTCAGCGCCCTGACGCCAAGTGGCCGTGCGCCGAACGACCCACGTGAAGTGCGACGCCGCAAGCGTGAAGAAGAGCGTCTGCAGCGCGAAGCCGAATTGGCGGCCGCTGCTGCTCCGGTTGTCGCTGACGAGCCAGCGCCGGTTGCTGCCGAAGTGGTCGAGGCAGCTCCTGCCCCGGCTGCCGAAGTCGCTGCCGAGCAGGCTGAATCGGTAATCGCCGAAGCGCCTCGCTCCGTTCAGGAAGCGGTTGTGCAACACGAGCAAGCCCAGGAAAAAGAGCACGAGCCTAAACCTCTCGTCTGATTTCCTCGGCTAATGAAAAGCCCCGCCTGGTGATGCCAGGCGGGGCTTTTTTATGTTCCAGAAGATCAAAAGATCGCAGCCTTCGGCAGCTCCTACAGGATAGGCACCGTCTATGTAGGAGCTGCCGCAGGCTGCGATCTTTTAGGGCCCAAACGCCAACTTTTCGGGTACATCCACATCCCACAACACGCCGGGATCATCCACCGTCACTTCAACCACCCGCCCCTGGGCAAAAAGCGCCTTGGCGCCACGATCACCCGCCAATGCCATCAAACCCGGACCAAAGCTGCGCCCGAAGCCCACCGGATGCCCGTACTCACCCTCCTGCACCGGCACGCTGATGCAGTCATCGGCGATGTTCGCCACCACCTGTTCGATACTTGAAGGCAGGATGAACGGCATATCCCCCAGCACCATCAGCCAACCCTCAAGCTGCGCACACGCCGTCACCCCGGCCGCAATGCTGTCGCCCATACCGGTCGATTCGATCAGGACGATCTCACAACCATAGGCCTTGGCCATGCGGCTCACTTGCGGGCGATCCGCCGTGGTCACCAGCATGCGTTTTTCCAAGGTGGCAGGCAGATTGACCAGAACCTGTTCGATCACCGATCGAACCGTCCCATCACGCCCCGTGCAATCAGCCAGCAGCTTGTCCTTTTCGTCACCGGCGACCTGTCGAAAGCGACTGCCCTGCCCCGCCGCCAACACGATCACCCCGATGGATTCACTCATACACCCTCCCGCAGCGGTTTTTTCTGCTTGAGCTCGACGCCATTCTTGATTGCGACAATCTCGGCCATCAGCGACAAGGCGATTTCCGCCGGGCTGTGGCTGCCGATGTGCAAGCCGACCGGACCATGCAGCCGCTCGATGGCCTGTTGCGACAAGCCGAGCTGAGCCAGGTTGTCCCGGCGCCGCTGGCTGTTGATGCGCGAGCCCAGCGCGCCGACATAAAAGGCCCGGGAGTCCAGGGCCGTGAGCAGGGCCATATCATCCAGGCGGGGGTCGTGAGTCAGGGCGACGATGGCCGTGCGCTCGTCTGTCTGGATGTTCACCACCGCCTCATCGGGCATGCCCGAGACGAATCGACCGTGCTGTTCCTCCCAGCCGTAGACGAACTCGCTGCGCGGATCGCAAATCAATACGTCGAAATCCAGCAGCCGCGCCATCTCGGCGACATAGCGGGACAACTGCCCGGCGCCGATCAATAGCAAGCGCCAGCGCGGACCATAGATGGCCCGCAGGGTCTGGCCATCGAAAGCCAGCACATCGGTCTTGTCGGCCGGCTGCAAAATCACCTCTCCGGTGGCGATATCCAGCGAACGTGCGACGATTTCATGGGCTTGGCAGCGCGCCAGCAGCTCGGCGACCCACGCAGGATCGCCGACGCGCTCCTCGGTCAAGCGCAAGGTGCCGCCGCAGGGTAAACCGAACCGAGCCGCCTCCTCACGGCTCACCCCGTAGGTGATCAGTTGCACCGGCGGCCCGTCGGCCGTAATGCGACCGTCATGCAACCGTGCGATCAGGTCGTCCTCGACACAACCACCGGACACCGAGCCGATCACCACGCCGTCCTCACGCAGCGCCAGCATGGCGCCAGGCGCCCGGGGCGCGGTGCCCCAGGTCTGCACGACGCTGTACAGGATCACCCTCTGGCCGGCGCGGCGCCACGCCAGCACGCTGCGCAGGACATTCAGATCGGCACTGTCCATCACGCCTGGACCTTCTGCCAGCCCTGCAATTGATAACGGATCGGCAGGTCGCGGATACGCTTGCCGGTGGCGGCGAAGATCGCGTTGCACAGGGCCGGCGCAATCGGCGGTACACCCGGTTCGCCGACACCGCCCAACGGCACCTCGCCCGGCGGCGTGACCAGGTGCACCGCGACTTCCCTGGGCGCCAACGACATGCGCGCCACTTCGTACATGTGGAAGTTGTCCTGCTGGACCTTGCCGTCCTTGAAGCTGATTTCGCCCAGTACCGCGTTGCCCAGGCCCATGACACAGGCCCCCTCGAACTGCGCGCGAATCCGTTCGGGGTTGATCTGCGGACCGCAATCCACGGCGATGTCGGCCTTGTGCACGATCAAGGTGCCATCGTCCTTGACCTCGACTTCAATCACCGCCGCCACATAGGTCACAAAGCTGTAATGCACCGCCAGGCCCAGGCCCCGGCCTTTGGGCAACTCGCGGCCCCAGCCGGCGGCCTTGGCGGCGGTTTCCAGCACCGTGCGCAATCGCGCGGTGTCGATCGGATAACGCTCGGGCGATTCACCGTAGTTCCACTCTTCACTCAAGGTACGCGGATCGATCTGACGGTCCGGGCCGAGCAGCCTGACCTGGTACTTGAGCGGGTCCTCCCCGGCCTTGTGCGCCAGTTCATCGATGAAGCTCTGGATCGCAAAGCCGTGGGGGATGTTCGACACCGAGCGATACCAGCCCACCCGCGTATGCACGGTGGCCTCGGGGTTTTCCAGGCGAATGTTGGGAATCGCGTAGGCCATGTTGGTGAAGCCCATGCCCAATTCGAAGGCCGCCTCGTGGTTCATGCCCGGGGCGAACAACGCGGTGATACTCGGCGCCACCGTACGGTGCAGCCAGCCGGAAGGCAGCCCATCCTTGTTCAGGCTGGCCTTGAGGTATTCGGCCGATACCGTGTGAAAGTACGAATTGTGGATATCGTCTTCGCGGGTCCATTGCACCCGCACCGCTTTGCCGGGGAATTCCTTGGCCAGGATCGCCGCTTCGATGATGAAGTCGGGTTTGGATTTGCGCCCGAAGCCACCGCCCAGCAGCGTCACGTTGAACGTAACGTTATCGAAGGGCACGCCCAGGCGTTCACCGATCCGCTCGCGGGTGACCTGTGGCGCCTGGCTTGGCCCCCAGGCTTCGCACACTCCGTCCTTGTAGCGAGCGATGGCGACCATCGGCTCCATTGGCGATTGTGACAGGTGCGGCAAGTAGTAGGAGGCTTCCAGCGTGCTGTCGGCGCCGCTCATAGCCTCGTCGATATTGCCGGTGTTGCGCACCACTTTTCCGGGTTTGAGCGAGGCGGCCTCCAGCTCCTTGCGGTAGGCAATCGAGTCATAGCTGGCGTTGGGGCCATCGTCCCATTCGATCTTCAGCGCATCGCGCCCCTTGATCGCTGCCCAAGTGTTGCTGGCCACCACCGCGATGCCGCCCAGGGGTTGAAACTCCGAGGGCAAGGGACGGCTCTCGATCTTGATGACCTTGACCACCCCCGGCACTTTCATCGCCGCACTGCCATCGAAGCTTTTGACCTTGCCGCCGTACACCGCCGGCCGGGCAATGGTGGCGAACAGCATGCCATCGAAATGCACATCGGCGCCGTATACCGCGCGACCGTTGACGATGTCGTCGCCATCGATGGCCTTGGTGCCTTCCTTGCCGATATAGCGAAACTCCGACGGCTGCTTGAGTCGCAGGCTGTCCCGTGCCGGCACGGCCAGGGCGCTGGCAGCTGTGGCCAGGGCGCCATACTCCAGTTCACGCCCGGAAGGCTTGTGGATGACTTTATGCAGCTGGGCATGGCATTCGCCCACCGGCACTTTCCACTGGTCGGCGGCGGCCTGTTCGAGCATGGTCCGCGCGGCGGCACCGCAGCGGCGCATCGGCTCGTACCAGTGACGCATGCTGCGCGAACCATCGGTGTCCTGGTTGCCGAAGCGCACTTCATCGCCCGGCGCCTGCTGCACCTTGACCCGCGCCCAATCGGCTTCCAGTTCATCGGCCACCACCATGGTCAGGCTGGTCCGTACGCCCTGGCCCATTTCCGAACGGTTGCACACCACCGTCACCGTGCCATCAGTGCCGATGCTCACATAAACCTTGGGATCGTCGACCCAGCCGTGGGGCATGCCGTCGGCACCGAACTTTTTCTGCGCTTCTTCGGCAAATGCGTCCTGCCAGCCCCAGCTCGCGGCGACCACCAGTGCACTGGCGGCGCCCACACCCTTGAGAAAACCACGCCGACTGAGGTTGCTCAGGGCGAAATCATCGGGTAACCGGCTCATGCCTTGGCCTCCTTCAGGTGAGTGGATGCCTGGCGGATGGCGGTCGTGATGCGGTTGTAGGTGCCGCAGCGGCAGATGTTGCCGACCATTGCCTCTTCGATCTGTTCGTCGCTCGGGTTCGGGTTGGTCTTGAGCAGCGCGGTGGCGGACATGATCTGCCCGCCTTGGCAGTAACCGCATTGGGCCACGGCCGAATCGAGCCAGGCTTGCTGCACG
This sequence comes from Pseudomonas sp. IT-P218, assembly GCF_949767605.1. Classification (NCBI taxonomy): domain Bacteria; kingdom Pseudomonadati; phylum Pseudomonadota; class Gammaproteobacteria; order Pseudomonadales; family Pseudomonadaceae; genus Pseudomonas; species Pseudomonas sp. IT-P218. Next base: position 60,987 of record NZ_CATKQQ010000055.1, on the reverse strand, counting down.
ACTTTGCCCACCGGGTCGGCATGCAGGTTGTCGATGGTGGTGACGTTCTGGCCGACGACCGAGCCGATCGGCGTGATGCAGCTGCGCGCCGGGGCACCTTCGATATGAATCGTGCAGGCGCCGCAAAGGCCCATGCCACAGCCGAATTTAGTGCCGTTGTAACCGGCCACGTCGCGGATCGCCCAGAGCAAGGGCATATCCTCGGTGACGTCGAGCGGATGGTCTTGACCGTTGAGTTTCAGGGTAATCATGGGCACGCCCGCATAGTGCTTGGGTTATGGGGTCGAGCAATCTGCCGATGGATCTTGGGTGGGTAACGCAGATCGACTCAGGCTAATGGGCTCTCTTGTGCGAACGGACACGTCTGCACCGGGCCTTTGGTGGAGCAAATGCTTGCATCGTCAGCAGACCAGGTTAAGCCTGCATTAACAAAAAAGCCCTGCACAACGTGAGTTGTACAGGGCTTTGGCAATCCGTCATGAAAGCTTAGCTTCAATAACGGTTGGGCTCCATTTCCAGGTCGACATGAAAACGCTCTGAGATGTCTTTCTGGATACGCTGTGCCAGGTCCAGCAGTTGCAGTCCCGTCGCGCTGCCGTAATTGACCAGCACCAGTGCCTGCATCTTGTGCACGCCGGCATCGGCCTCGCGGAAACCTTTCCACCCTGCCCGCTCGATCAGCCAGCCCGCCGCCAGCTTCATCTGCCCGTCGGGTTGCGCGTAGGCCACCAGGTCCGGGTATTCGCCCTTGAGCCGGGCGACCAGCGCCGCTGGCACCAGGGGATTCTTGAAAAAGCTGCCGGCATTGCCGAGCACCGCCGGGTCCGGGAGTTTCTCGTTGCGAATGCTGCAGATGGCCTGGCTGACGTCCGTGGCGGTCGGATGATCGATGCCCTGCTCGGTCAGGCGCTGACGCACCGGACCATATTCCAGGTGCAGCTGTGCAGCGCGATCGAGGATGAAACGCACGCGCAGGATCAACCAGCGCCCAGGTTCCTGCTTGAACACACTGTCGCGGTAAGCGAAGTTGCATTCTTGCAGGCTGAAGTCGCGCAACTCGCCACTCTGGCGATCAAGAGCGGTCAGGCCGGCGAACACATCCTTGATCTCCACGCCATAGGCGCCGATGTTCTGCATGGGCGCGGCGCCAACCGTGCCGGGAATCAGGCTGAGGTTTTCCAGGCCCGACAAGCCCTGCACCAGGGTGTGTTGCACGAACGGATGCCAGGGCTCGCCCGCCTCGGCCTCGATCACGACTTTGCTGCCATCGTCGCTGATCACGCGGATTCCGCGGCTGGCCATGCGCAGTACCAGTGATTCAACATCGGCCGTCAGCAGCAAGTTGCTGCCACCGCCGATCACCAGCAAGGGCACATGGTGCTCCCGTGCATAAGCCAGGGCCTCACGCACATCAGCGTCGCTGTGGGCCTCGGCAAACAGACGGGCCTGGACATCCACGCCAAAGCTGTTGAACGGCTTGAGTGAAACCCCTGATCGCACCTGCAAACTCATAACCGTTCCTTCAGTTCGATCACCAGCAGGTCACTGGCGCGCTCGATCAGGTCCAACACAATTTCAAACCCATGCTCACTGTCGTTGTACGGGTCCGGGACTTCATCGATCTCCGACGGGTAGCGACGCAGGAACAGGTCCAGCTCCGCCCTGCCCTTGGCCGGTTGCAGGTCCATGAGGTTGCGCAGGTTGCTGTTGTCCATCGCGAGGATCAGGTCGTACTCGGCGAAATCGGCGCGGGTGACCTGCTGGGCGCGCTGGGCGGACAAATCATAACCGCGCTTTTTCGCCGCCGCCTGGCTGCGTTTGTCCGGTGCACTGCCCACGTGCCAGTCGCCGGTACCGGCGGAGGCCACTTCGACTTGATCGGCCAGCCCCGCTTCGCGCAGTTTATGCCGCAGTACACCTTCGGCCGTGGGTGAACGGCAGATATTGCCCAGGCAGACAAACAGAACCCGCATCAGGCCTCCAGCAGGCGACGAACGCGCTCAAGGTCTTCAACGGTATCGACACCGGCCGGCGGCGCGACCAGCGCATCGGCGACGTGAATCCGCACCCCGTGCCACAAGGCACGCAGCTGTTCCAGGCATTCGGTGTTTTCCAGCCAGCACGGGCCCCAGCTAACGAAGTCATGCAGGAAACCGGCGCGGTAGGCATAGATGCCGATGTGGCGGCGATACGGCACACCTTCCGGCAACTGCTCGAGGCTCTTGGCGAAGGTGTCCCGGGCCCATGGCAAGGTCGCGCGACTGAAGGTCAGTGCCAGGCCATTGAGGTCGCTGACGACCTTGACCACGTTGGTATTGAACAGACTCTCGACGTCTTCGATCGGCTCGGCCAGGGTGGCCATGCGCGCTTCTGGGTGGGCCGCCAGGTTGACGGCCACCTGATCGATGACACTTGGCGGGATCAGCGGCTCGTCACCCTGGACGTTGACCACGATCGCGTCAGGCGCCAGGCCCAGCTTCGCTGCGACTTCGGCCAGGCGATCGGTGCCGGAGTTGTGATCCACGCGAGTCATCACCACTTGCGCACCGAACCCTTCGCAGGCCTGGGCGATGCGTACGTCGTCCGTGGCCACTACCACACGCTCGGCGCTGCTTTTGCACGCCTGTTCCCACACGTGCTGGATCATCGGCTTGCCGGCGATCAACAGCAGCGGTTTGCCCGGCAGACGGGTCGAGGCATAGCGCGCAGGAATAACAACGGTAAAGGCTGTAGTCATTTATCCAGACGCTCGTCGGTGGTCAGGGTGCGGGCTTCGCTTTCGAGCATGACCGGGATGCCGTCGCGAATCGGGTATGCAAGGCCAGCGCCCTTGCTGATCAGCTCGGTCTTGTCGGCGCTGAGCTTGAGCGGACCTTTGCAGACCGGGCAAGCGAGGATGTCGAGCAATTTGGTGTCCATGAACATTCCCTGGATAGAAACGGAGTTAAGGCAAAAGACGAGCCGGCAACAGGCGCATCAACTGTGTATCGAACCAGGCCGTGAAGGCTGGCGACGGCACAGCGTCGACCGCCAGGTACCACCAGTCGGCGGCGGCGAAGGCACGGCACTTCACCGCGTCCTTTTCGGTCATCACCAATGGCAATGGCGGATTGAAATTCAAGGCCTGCACGCTGTATTCGGCGTGGTCGGCGAACGCGTGCGGGATTGGCTGCCAGTGTAACGTCTCGAGGGTCTTGAAGAAACGCTGCGGGTTACCGATCCCGGCCACGGCATGCAGCGCCTGGCCCGCGGGAAAGTGATCGAGCGGGCGCCGTTCGCCGCTTTGCAGGTTGACCAGTGCGGTCGGTTGCAACTGGAAGGCAAAGCCGTCGCCGCTGTCAGCCGTGGCGCCGTTGTAGAGCACCGCGTCGACACTTTGCAGACGCTCGACCGGTTCACGCAATGGCCCGGCCGGCAGGCAACGGCGGTTGCCCAGGCCACGGGCGGCATCGATCAGCACCAGCTCCAGGTCCCGGGCCAGGCGGTAATGCTGCATGCCGTCATCGGACAGGATCAGGTCCAGCGGTTCACTGGCCAGCAAGGCTTTGACCGCCGCGCTGCGATCTGGATCGATCATCAAGGGCACGCCGGTACGCTGCACGATCAACAGCGGCTCATCGCCAGCGATCTCGGCCCCTTGATCCGCCTCGACCCGCCATGGCAATTGCGCAGGCTTAGCGCCGTAACCGCGGCTGACCACGCCGACCCGCAAGCCGCTGCGTTGACAGTGCTGGATCATCCACAGGATCAGCGGGGTCTTGCCGGTGCCGCCGACGGTGATGTTGCCCACCACGATCAGCGGTACCGGTGGCTGATAGATCTCACCCTCGCCCGCCAGAAAGCGCTGGCGCTTGTTGTTGACCACGCGCCGGTACAACCACTCCAGCGGCTGCAGCAGTTTAAGGGCCGGATGGCCTCGGTACCACGCGGCGAGCAGGCGATCGGACATGGCCATCAGGGCGCGGGCGGCGCCGCCTCGACTGTGGTCATGCGCAAATGGCTGAAGCCAAGCTTGCCGGCGGCGTCCATGGCGGTGATGACCGACTGATGCTGGGATTTTCCGTCGGCGCTGATGGACAGCGGCCGGCTGGTGTCGCCATTGGATTGTTTCTGCAGGGCATCCATCAGCGTCGCCAGGTCGCTTTTCGGCAATACCTGGTTGTTCACCGAAAACACTCCGTCGGCGCTGATCGCGATATCCAGCTGCCGGGTCTGGTCGTCGGAAGGCGCGCCGCTGACCGCTTCGGGCAGATCGACGCGCAACTGGGTTTCACGGGTGAAGGTCGTGGTCACGACAAAAAACAGCAGCAGGATAAACACCACGTCGATCAGCGACGCGAGGTTGATGTCCACATTCTCCCGTTGCTTGCGGCGGAATTTCACGCTTTGACCCCCGCCAGATCCACGTCACGATCACCCTGCACCACTTCGACCAGCTTGATCGCTTCCTGCTCCATGCCCACCACCAGCTCATCGATCCGGCGTTGCAGGAAACGGTGGAAGAATACCGACGGGATACCGACCATCAAGCCGGCAGCCGTGGTGATCAGCGCCTTGGAGATACCCCCGGCGAGCACTGCGGCGTTGGTGGTCATGCCCGTGCCCATGAACGCACTAAAAATGTCGATCATGCCCAGCACCGTACCCAAAAGCCCCAGCAACGGGGCCATGGCGGCGATGGTGCCGAGGGCATTGATGTAGCGTTCCAGCTCGTGGATGACCCGCGCGGCAGCCTCTTCGATACATTCCTTCATGATCTCGCGACCATGCCGGGAGTTGGCCAGGCCCGCGGCCAGGATTTCACCCAGGGGCGAATTGGCGCGCAGTTCCTTGAGCTTTTCCTTGTTCAGTTGCTTGTCCTTGATCCAGACCCAGACCTGCCCGAGCAAATGCTCCGGGGTCACGCGACTGGCTCGCAGGGTCCACAGACGTTCGGCAACGATCGCCATTGCCGCGATGGAACTCAGGATGATCGGCAGCATCATCCAGCCGCCGGATTTGACCAATTCCCACACAGTGACAGTCCCCTCGAAAAAGTGCGCCACTCTAACATAGGGGGTGGGCGCACCGAAGACTGTGATGTCGCATCCGGTCGGCCTTTGCTAACGCCCGGTTATTTGCCCGGGGGTGGTGGATCGCGCCAGAAGCGCCGTTCTTGACGCATCGCGCGTGGCGGCTCGAAACGCCCCAGTTGCAGATGAACGGCGCCTTGCTGCGCGCTGTCGTAGATCGCCGTGCCGCGATTTCGATAGCGGGCAATCACCACCGCATGCGGATGACCGAACGAGTTGCCCTGGCCACGGGAGATCAGCACCGCCTTGGGCTGCAAGACATTGAGCAGCGCCATCGACGACGAACTGCGGCTGCCGTGGTGCGGGGCCTGCAACCAGTCGGTGGGCACGGCCAATGGGCTGTCGAGCAACGCGCGCTCGGCGCTGCTGTCGATGTCGCCGCTGAGCAGCAAGCGCTCGCCATTGGCTGTTATCTGCAAGACGCAGGAATTCTGATTGCTGTCCCTGGCCTGTGGCCAATGCCAAAGCCGGAACTCGACCCCGTCCCACGTCCATTGCCGGCCGCTCTCACAGCCCTCGGCCTGCAACCCGGCAGGCAGGTCGGCAGGTTCGCCACTGACCACCCGTTTCACCGGCAACCCATTGGCAACGGCCCGGGCGCCACCGGCGTGATCGGCATGGGCATGGCTGATCAACATCAGGTCAAGCTCCTTCACCCCCAGTTTGCGTAACGCTGGCAGTACCACCCGCGCGCCCTGGTCGAGATCTCGAAAACGCGGGCCAGCGTCATACAGCAGCGTGTGATGGCGAGTACGCACCATGATCGCCAACCCTTGGCCCACATCCAGTTGCCAAACCTCGGCAATGCCTTCGGGCAGCAGCGGCCGCGGTGGAAAAACCAGGAGCAGCAGCAAAGGCCACCCTAGCGGACGCAGGGGCACGCCTCGCGGCAGCAACAACAGAAAGGCACCCAGAGTGCCGAGGCCCCAGACCCACAACGGGATGGCCGCGGGCAGCCACGCGGGCACCTTGCCGGCGACCAGTGCCAGCGCGGTGAACAGCCAATCGATCAAACCGCCCGCCAGCCACAGTAACCACTCGCCGACATGGGGCACCGGCAATAACAAAGTCCCGAGCAATGCCGGAGGCAGCACCACCAGGCTGATCCAGGGCACCGCCAGCAGATTGACCAGTGGGCCGCTGAGGCTGATCGGCAATCCCAGGACCAGCAAGAACGGGCCAAGGCCGATTGCGATCAGCCACTGGGCACGGGTCCAGGTTTGCCACCATGGCCAAGGGCCCAAGCGACCACCGAAGGTGAAGATCAACACCGCCACCGCCGCGAAGGACAGCCAGAAGCCCGGCTGCAGACTCGCCAACGGGTCCATCAGCAAGACGCCATTGAGTGCCAGCAACAGCGGCCACCACGCACCCAGGTGACGAAAGCGCAGGCGCCACAGCAGTACCAGGCCAATCATCAGACAAGCTCGGCGAACCGGCACTTCGAAGCCGGCCAGCAGCCCATAGCCAAGGGCGGCCGCAAAAGCCAGGCCGCAGGCCCAGGGCAACCAAGGCAGACGGCCTGGCCACAAGCCAAAACGGGCAAGCCCGGCGATCAACAGATAAACCATCCCAGCCAACAAGCCGACGTGTTGCCCGGAAATCACCAGCAGATGCACGGTGCCGGTGTCTTGCAACACCTGCCAGTCTTCGCGACTGAGGCCCGCGCCGTCGCCCAGCACCAACGCTGTCAGCACGCCCGTTCGCCCCTGGGCGTCCACAGCCTGCAGCCGCTGCCGCACACCGTCGCGCAAGGCCCACTGGGCCGGCGCAAGTCGCTCCCCGGCCTTGACGGTCCCGGTCGCACCGATGCGTTGCGCCAGTAGCCAGGCCTCATAGTCGAACGCGTGGGGATTGAGCAAACCCCCAGGTCGCTTCAGCTTGACCGCCAGCCGCCACTGTTCGCCGCTGTTGACCGGCGGGCCGTCGTACCAGGCCAGGCGCAAATGTCGCGGCAGGTCGCTGCGGCGTGACCGGCTGTCGGTCAGTTCGAAACGCACCACCCCTTCGGCGTTCTGCGGCAACCCGGTCACCCGCCCTTCAAGCCAGCGCGTTTCCCCGTCGAGGGTCGGCGCCAGCCGATCGTCCAGGGCCCATTGCGCATGGGCGCAAGCCCAACTCAGGCCGAACAGGAAAAACGCCGCCGGATACGTCCTGAACGGCAGCAAAATCAAACCTGCCACCGGCATCAACAACCACAACCAGACCGGCGGTAACACCGGTAAAAAACGCAAGGCCAACAGACCCAACGCCAGCGCCATCATCCCTGTGCGCATAAGCCCGTCCTTGAGAGTCCCGTCCCTAGGCATAGCCCGCGCAGGGCACGTCCGTCGTTAACAATTGTCACAAAGTCTGAATGGGCGCCTCATGGAATCCAGACATACTTGCCGACCTGACCGACCGAGAAGCCTTATGCCCCGGCGATTATTCAAACGTTACATGCCAGACCCGACCAGCATCAGGGAACACAAGTCCTTACGCTTTCTCGGCACCCTGCTGCATGACCCGAACCTCTGGCACCTCAATCGCCATTCCGTGGCCCGGGCCATGGCGGTCGGCCTGTTCGCGGCATTCCTGCCGATTCCATTGCAGATGCTGGTGGCGGCGATTCTTGCGATCATCGTGCGCGGCAACATGCCGATTGCGGTCAGCCTGGTCTGGCTGACCAACCCGATCACCATGCCGGCCGTGTTCTTCTGCACCTACCAGACCGGTGCCTGGCTGATGGACGTTCCGCCGCGCCATCTGCCGGACGAGCTGACCTGGGAATGGATCAGCGGCGAGCTCTCGACCTTGTGGCAACCGTTTTTGCTGGGGTCGGTGGTGACCGGGTTGGTGCTGGGGGCGTTGGCCTATTGCCTGGTGATGATGTATTGGCGCTGGTGGGTGGCGCGACAGTGGCGTCGGCGCAAGCAAAGTCGGCTGTGACAATGCAAAACGGCGCCATAAGGCGCCGTTTTGATTTGGAATGCAACGCGTACCACCAAACAACAAGGTCGAGCGTTAGCTCGCCTCGCTTTTGCTTTGGCTTTTGATCTTGATTTTCTTGCCCCGTCGAGAGGCCGAGTGGAGGTTCTGCGCAGTGGGCAAACCGGCATGGATGCCGGTTTAGCCGCCCTCGGCCCAGAGTGTGTAAAAACGCTTCGCCAAAATTTAACTGTGCGCGTCTACGTTCAATCTGAAATTTATTGGCCCGTCAGCAGATGTGGATTTCGCATAGAAGCGCGATTTCCAGTCCGGTTTTGAGTACCTGTCGCGCTGAAAAACGTTTTTACACAGTCTCGGCCATGGATGGCCGATGGCGGCGGGCCCACGGAGCAGGACCGGAAGGAGGACATGTCGAGCCACAGCGAGGCACCGAACGTCAGGGGCAAGAGCCCTTGGTTACTTGGGGCCGGGCGGCGTTCCGTTTTTCCAAGTGACTCGCCGTAAGGGCGAAACCATAAGTGGCCGTTACCGCAGCAATGGATATGTACTCAGTCAAGCCGCCATCGCTGGCAAGCCAGCTCCTACAGTAGATCGGGTACATCCGCGAGACAATGATCAGGTACGCATTCCGCGCCCACTCACCAGCAACCGCGCACATCCCAGGTACAGAATCACAGTCGCCACCAACATGAACGTGATCGCGATACTGATCCGAATATCCGAAACGCCAAGAATGCCGTAACGGAACGCATTGACCATGTGCAATACCGGGTTGGCCAAGGATACGGTCTGCCAGAACGGCGGCAGCAACGAAATCGAGTAGAACACCCCGCCCAGGTAGGTCAACGGCGTCAGCACAAAGGTCGGGATGATCGAGATGTCATCGAAGTTGCGCGCGAATACGGCGTTGATGAAGCCCAGCAGCGAGAAGATCGTCGCCGTCAGCACCACCACCAGAACGGTCACGCCCAGGTGATGCACCTGCAAATCAGTGAAGAACAGCGACAGCAGCGTCACGATGATCCCGACCATCAGGCCGCGCAGCACGCCACCGAGGGTGTAGCCGATCAGGATGGTGTGCGGTGACACCGGCGACACCATCAGTTCTTCGATGGAACGCTGGAACTTGCTGCCGAAGAAACTCGACACCACGTTGCCGTAGGAGTTGGTGATCACCGACATCATGATCAGGCCCGGCACGATGTACTCCATGTAGGTGAAGCCACCCATGTCGCCGATCTGCCGACCGATCAGATTGCCGAAGATCACGAAGTACAGAACCATGGTGATCGCTGGCGGTAGCAGCGTCTGCGGCCAGATCCGGGTAAAGCGCCGGACCTCACGGTAAACGATGGTGTTGAGGGCAACGAGGTTGGGTTGCAGCTCGGAACTCATACCGCCACCTTCGACAGATTTTTCTCCACCAGGGACACGAACAACTCCTCGAGGCGATTGGTTTTGTTGCGCAGGCTCAGCACTTCGATGTTCTGCTGCGCCAGCTGAGTGAACAGCGCGGTGATGCCCATGGACTTGTCCACCTGGACTTCCAGGGTGTGGGCATCGAGCAAGCGTGACGGATAACCAAGCAGCTGCGGCGGTGCGCTCACGCTGCTCTTCAAATCCAGCAGGAAGGTCTCGACATGCAGTTGGCCGAGCAACTGCTTCATGCTGGTGTTTTCGACGATAACGCCGTGGTCGATGATGCCGATGTTGCGGCACAGCTGCTCAGCCTCCTCCAGGTAGTGCGTGGTGAGGATGATGGTGATGCCTTTCTTGTTCAGCTCGGTGAGGAAGGTCCACATCGAGCGACGCAGTTCAATGTCCACGCCAGCAGTCGGTTCGTCGAGGATCAACAGGCGCGGTTCGTGGACCAGTGCACGGGCAATCATCAGGCGACGCTTCATGCCGCCGGACAGCGAACGCGACGGCACATCGCGCTTGTCCCACAGACCAAGCTGGGTCAGGTACTGCTCGGCGCGTTCCTTGGCGACTTTCGCCGGGATGCCGTAGTAACCGGCCTGGGTCACGACAATGTCGAAGGTCTTTTCGAACTGGTTGAAGTTGAATTCCTGGGGCACGACGCCAATGGAGCGCTTGAGCGCCGCCGGGTTCTTGTCCAGGTCGTGACCGAAGATATTCACCGTGCCGCTGGTCTTGTTCACCAGGGTCGACAGAATGCCGATGGTCGTGGATTTGCCGGCGCCGTTGGGGCCGAGCAAGGCGAAGAAGTCACCTTCGGCGACATCCAGATCGATACCACTCAAGGCCTGGAAACCGTTGCCGTAGGTTTTGGTTAGCTGCCGGATGGACAGAGCGGAACTCATATCGGATTACGCACCAAGAAGGGGAAGAAAGGGACAGATATGGGCGGGCGGCAAGCAAAACAACCGCGGCGCATGGACGCAATGGTGCTTGTCGCCGCCGCACAAGTACAGTCAAGTGTGTCGATAGTGAGTATTAAGTCAACGCGGTCATGACCGCCTTGCGATACGCCGGACGCTCTTGCAATCGTGCGTACCAGGCCTCCAGATGGGGCTTGGGCGAACGTTCGATCGGCATCTCGAACCAGGCATAAATGAAACTGCCCAGGGGAATGTCGCCCATGCCGATCTCGTCACCGGACAGGTAGGGCTGGGTCGCCAGCGCCTGGTCGGCCATCGCCAGCAGCGTCTCGCATTCCTTGATCGCCGCCTTGATTGCGGGCCAGTCCTGTTGCTCGGCTGGGGTGCGCACGACGCCCCAGAACACCGTGCGGAATGGTCCGGCAATACTGGACGTGGTCCAGTCCATCCACTTCTCGGCGCTGGCCCGCGCTTGCAGGTCCGCCGGATACCACGACGTATTCGCTGCATGCCTGGCCATCAGGTAACGCACGATGGCGTTTGATTCCCACAGCACGAAGCCATCGTCTTCAATCACCGGCACGCGGCCATTGGGGTTCATGGCGCGGTACTCGGGCGTATCGACCACACCAAAGGCACCGCCGGCGTCGATGGCCTCATAGGCCAGGCCCAGTTCCTCGGCGGCCCACAATGGTTTCCTGACATTCGATGAATTCTTCCGACCCCAGATCTTCAGCATGACCGCCTCTTTATGGATGAATGCGCAGGCAGCATACGCCGGATCAGGCGCGACTCAAATCGCTCTGCATGTCCCCCAGCAGCGCCGGCAGTTGCTCGTCGAACAGGTGCGGATAACACTTTTCGAGGTGTTCGAAGAAGAACTTTTCCGGCACGTCGCTGAACTGGCCGTGATCGATCATGTACTCCATCAACTTCTCGCCGTCGCGATTGAAGGGATGGAAAACGCTGTCGTTGATCCCGTCGAATTCCAGTGGCGCCACATTGAACAGGTCACACAAGGCCTGGTTGAACGCAGGGGTGGCCTTGACCCAACGACCATTCAGATAAAGCTCGGTGTAGCCGTGCATGGCGAACACGTCGCTCTTGAGCAATTCGAGCAAGCGCGGCGTCGACAGATGATTGCGCACGTCCGCCAAACCGATCCGCGCGGGTATGCCGCAATGCCGCGCTGCACCGGCCAGCAGTGTGGCTTTCGGCACGCAATAACTTTCCCCGGCCGCCAGCGCATGACTGCCGCACAAGGTCTGCGGATCACGGCTGAAGGTATAGGGGTTGTAGCGCACTGCCTCTCGCACCGCGTAATAGAGATGGACCGCCTGCTCGAGCGGGTCGCGACTGGCACCGCGGTGTTTTTCGGCGAACTCCACCACACAGGGGTGGTCACTATCGATGAAGCGGCCGGGGCTCAGGTACTCGTGCATGCGGGCAATCTCCTTGAGAAGTCTCGAGTCTATCGAGAGGTTCAGCACAGAGATAACGACGTTTCGGCCAAACATGGGCGCTTTGTCGCCCGCTCAATGAACGATTTTTCACGGTCTGTCGCGCCTAAGGCCTACACAATCATCCAGGGTTTCCCACGATTTCCATCCCCTCGCTCTGACCACCCGGTTTTACGGATGCCGTCTAAGCTCTGTGGGTTGGTACGCCCTGGGTTCACGGAGGATTAAATATGCTGCTGTTGTGGATACTGGTTCTGGTTGTCGGGATAGCTTATTTAGCCCACCGTCGCATCGCGCCGCTGCCTGCCCTGGGCATCGTGGCTGTCTATCTGCTGGCAATGGGCGCGTTCAGTCGCGCGCCGGGTTGGCTGCTGTTGATTTTCTGGGTGCTGACCGCCGCCGTGGCGGCGCCCCTGCTTTTGCCTGACCTGCGCCGCAAGTTCTTCAGCGCACCGATGTTCAACTGGTTCCAGAAAACCCTGCCGCCGATGTCGGAAACCGAACGCGATGCCATCGAAGCTGGCACCGTGTGGTGGGACGGCGAACTGTTCAGCGGTCGTCCGGACTGGAACAAACTGTTGTCCTATCCCAAGGTGCAACTGAACGAAGAAGAACAGGCCTTCATCGACGGCCCGACCGAAGAACTCTGCGCCATGGTCAGTGACTGGCAGCTCGGTCAAACCATGGACTTGCCGGCCGAGGCCTGGGCTTACATCAAGGACCAGGGTTTCTTTGCCCTGATCATCCCCAAGGAGTTTGGCGGCAAGGGTTTCTCGGCCTACGCCCATTCGCAAGTGGCGATGAAACTGGCCAGTCACAGCGGCGATCTCGCCTCCACCGTGATGGTCCCCAACTCCCTCGGCCCGGCCGAGCTGTTGCTGCATTACGGCACCGACGAACAGCGCAACCATTACCTGCCACGCCTGGCGCGCGGCGACGAAATCCCCTGCTTTGCCCTGACCGGTCCCCTCGCCGGTTCGGACGCCGGCGCCATGCCCGACACCGGGGTGATCTGCAAAGGCGAATGGGAAGGCAAGGAAACCCTCGGCCTGCGCCTGAACTGGGAAAAACGCTACATCACCCTGGGCCCGGTCGCTACCCTGCTCGGCCTGGCGTTCAAGGCCTATGACCCGGACCACCTGCTGGGCGAAGAGGAGGACCTGGGTATCAGTCTGGCGCTGATTCCAACCGACCTGCCCGGCGTGGACATCGGCCGTCGTCACCTGCCCCTGGGGGCGGCGTTCATGAACGGCCCGAACTCCGGCAAGGATGTGTTCGTGCCGCTGGAGTTCCTGATCGGCGGCCAGGAAATGCTCGGCAAGGGCTGGATGATGCTGATGAATTGCCTGTCCGTCGGGCGTTCGATCTCCCTGCCGGCGGTGGGCACCGGCATGGCCAAGTTCACCAGCCTGGTGACCGGCCAGTACGCGCAGATTCGCGAGCAGTTCAACGTGCCGATTGCCGCTTTCGAAGGCATCCAGGAAGCCATGGCGCGCATCGGCGGCAATGCCTGGATGATGGACGCCGCACGGATGCTGACCGCCAACGCGGTGGACCTCGGCGAAAAACCGTCGGTGCTGTCGGCGATCCTCAAGTACCACCTCACCGAGCGCGGCCGCGAGTGCATCAGCCAGGCGATGGATGTGCATGGCGGCAAGGCGATCATCATGGGGCCGAACAATTACCTGGGGCGCAAATGGAACGGCGCGCCGATCTTCATCACCGTGGAAGGCGCGAACATTCTTTCGCGCAACCTGATGATCTTCGGCCAGGGCGCGATTCGCTGCCACCCCTTCGTACTCAAGGAAATGGCCCTGGCCACACGGGAGGACAAGGACCAGGCACTCACCGAGTTCGATGGCCTGCTGCTCAAGCACATCGGCTTTGCCGTGGGCAACGCCGCCAGCACGCTGGTGTTGAACCTGGGTTTCGGGCACCTGGAGCACATGCCGGGCGACAAGCTCAGCCAGGGTTATTTCCGCGCGCTGAACCGTCAGGCTGCCGCCTTCGCCCTGCTCGCCGACCTCAGCATGATGCTGCTCGGCGGCGAACTGAAACGGCGCGAACGCCTGTCGGCACGGCTGGGCGATGTGCTGAGCAACATGTACCTGGCCAGCGCCGCGCTCAAGCGCTACAACGACCTCGACTCGCCTGAGTATATGAAGCCGCTGTTTACCTGGGCCATGGAGGAAAGTCTCGGGCACGGCGAGCGGGCCATGGATGAACTGCTCAACAACTTTCCGAACAAGGTGCTGGGCTGTCTGTTGCGAGTGATCGTGTTCCCGTTCGGCCGTCGCCACAAAGGGCCGTCGGACAAACTCGGCGCCGAAGTGGCGGCGGTGATTGGCCGCGCCAAGGGCGATCCGGCCCTGGAAGAAGTGCTGTTGGGTTGCTACCGCCCGCAATCGGTCGAAGACCCTGTTGGCGTCCTGCAGCACACCTGCAATCTGTTGGACGCTGCGCAACCCTTGCGCAAGAAACTGCACGTGGCGCTCAAGAGCGGTCAGGTCAAACCGGTCGCCGGGGAAAATGTCATCGAGGCCGCACTGGAAGCCGGCGTGTTGCAACCGGTGGAAGCCCAGACACTGCGTGAGGCCGAAGCATCGCGACGCAAAGTGATCGATGTCGATGCTTTCGATAAAGAGGAAATAGCCCTGACCGAGGGTAGCGTGCGCTGATCCATCCAGCTCTCGATCATGGGAAAATGCGCGCGGGAGCTTTATACTCCCGCGCCCGTTTTGCTCTTGAGGACTTATCTCGTGTCCAACATCGTTGCCGATCATCTCGTTTTGCTCGACCACTTGCGCAGCATCCTGGTCGCCGTAGGTGAGGCCGAACAGGTTCCCGAAGAAAGCCATGCCTTGTTCCTGGAGCGCTTCGACGAACTGCTGGCGTCGCTGCCGATCGATCCGATCGAAAGCCAATACCTGGGCCAGGACATCCTGACTCAAGTCATTTCCCGTTATCCGCAAATCGCCCACCTGATCCCACGGGATCTGCTGTGGTATTTCGCCGGTGACTGCCTGCACTACTTGTCCGATGAAGAAATCGACCTGTACCAGGCACTGGAAGAGCGTCGTTTCGAAGCCGAACAGAATGACGAACCTTTCGACTGGAACCAGGAGAAACAGCTGCTGGCGTTGTCGAATCAGGACAGCAAGCACTGATACAAAAGATCGCAGCCTGCGGCAGCTCCTACAGGGGAATTGCGTACCACCTGTAGGAGCTGCCGCAGGCTGCGATCTTTGCTTTTGCCTCAGAACAACCCTTCACTCTCGGGCAACTCATACTCCGAAACCGGCGTACTCAGCGTGCTCGACTTGCCTGGCTTGCCCAACGTCGGCTCCTTCTCCAGACACTCAACCAGGTAATCAATCAATACCCGTAGCTTGGGCGGCAGGTATCGGGTTGGCGAATACAGCAACCAGGCGCCTCCGTGGTAGGACGCCAGGAACGTCCAGTCCGGCAGCACCTGCACCATCAACCCCTTCTCCAAGGCACGACGCGCGGTGAAATACGGCAGGCTGCCAATGCCGATGTGCTGCAACACCGCGCCAAAACGTACACCGGTGTGATTGGCGGCATACCGTCCGCGCACTCCGACGGTTACGGTTTTGCTGCCTTTCTTGAACTTCCACCGCGCATCGCTCGGGGTTTCGCCCAGGTAAAGGCAACTGTGGTTGAGCAGGTCATGGGGGTGAGTCGGCGTCCCGTGCTCGGCCAGATACTCGGGTGTGGCGCAGAGCAGATGGTCGATGCTCAGCAGCTGTCGCCCCACCAATCCCGCTGGTGGCCGGTCGGTGATGCGAATCGCCAGGTCGACGTGATCGTCGATCAGATCCACCTGACGATCCTCAAGCAACAACTCCACATCCACCTTGGGATAACGGCGCAAAAACTCCGGCATATGCGGGTGAATCACGATTCGGCCTACCGCTTTAGGGACGCTGATGCGCACCACTCCCTCGGGCTCATCAGTGAACTGACCACTGATTTCCATCACGGACCGGGCCGCGTTGACCATCTCCTGGCACCGCTTGAAGACCTCCTCGCCACCATCGCTCAAACGCAGCTTTCGTGTAGTCCGTTGCAGCAAACGGGTGGCCAGGGCCTTCTCCAGTCGCGAGATGCTGCGACTCACCGCCGAGGGCGAAGAGCCCAATTGCCGAGCGGCTTCGGAGAAGCTGCCGGTTTCGACGACCTTGACGAAAATCGCCATTTCACCCAGCAATGGCAGTGGAAGATTTATGCTCACAACGCAACAGTCCTTTGATGTTTGAACGGATTATCACGCTAATCCACGCTTCATATAATAAAAAATAGAAATTTGATTACGAGCTTGGAATATGACGCTTCGCCTCTTTTTCCACAGTGATGACCTCAAGGCCAATGTGGAAGTCCTGGACTGCGCACCTCACGAGAACGAATTCGCCGTGGTGCTGCGCGCAACCTTGTTTCACCCTCAGGGCGGCGGACAACCTTGCGATACGGGGTGGATCGGCGACAGCCGGGTACTGCGCGTAGTCCAGGATCCTGACCGGATCGTCCATTTCGTCGATCAGCCGGTCAACCCCGGCATGACCCAGATCCGCATCGACGAGCAACGTCGCCAGTTCAATACCCGCATGCATTCGGCCGGCCACCTGATTGGCCACTTCGTCCAGGCCATGGGCTGGATGCCGATCAAGGCGCATCACTGGCCCGGCGAAGGACGTGTGCAATTCAAACCGGCAGACTCGGCCCAGGACGTTGACCCGCAGACCGTTCAGGACGGCCTCGAACAGTGGATCGCCCATGATCTGCCGCGCCTGACATCGCTGCGCGAAGGCGCCCGGGAAATCAGTTTCGGTGAACTGCCGGCCTATGGCTGTGGCGGCACCCATGTACGTAGCCTGAAAGACCTGGGCACGGTCACGATCTCGTCCCTTTCGCAAAAGAAAGGCACGTTGTCCGTCCACTACCACGTGGACTGAACCTGCGACGCGCCTATAAAGGCCCGCTCAGTCTGACTGGCGGGCCTTTTTTCTGCGATGGACATAAATCGCGCACAAACAAAAACGCCGCTCAATGAGCGGCGTTTTTGTTAAATATGGAGCGGGAAACGAGACTCGAACTCGCGACCCCGACCTTGGCAAGGTCGTGCTCTACCAACTGAGCTATTCCCGCAAAAAGCATCCCCTGGGGGGACTCAAACATCTGTTACAAACAAAAACGCCACTCGGTGAGCGGCGTTTTCGTCAAATATGGAGCGGGAAACGAGACTCGAACTCGCGACCCCGACCTTGGCAAGGTCGTGCTCTACCAACTGAGCTATTCCCGCAAATGGCGTCCCCTAGGGGACTCGAACCCCTGTTACCGCCGTGAAAGGGCGGTGTCCTAGGCCACTAGACGAAGGGGACACGCTGCCCGGAACACATGGTGTGTGTTTCGGTGCCCAGATCCGCATCCGAAGACTTGGTTCTGGTTTCACTCAGCCCTGCCCGAAAGCAAGACCGTTTAAAAATGGAGCGGGAAACGAGACTCGAACTCGCGACCCCGACCTTGGCAAGGTCGTGCTCTACCAACTGAGCTATTCCCGCAATGGCGTCCCCTAGGGGACTCGAACCCCTGTTACCGCCGTGAAAGGGCGGTGTCCTAGGCCACTAGACGAAGGGGACACACTACAACATTCACTGCCTGCTTCGTTTCGCTGTGTGCTTTACGCTGCAAGTGGCGCGCATTCTATGGATGGATTGAGAGGTCGTCAACCCCCTGTTATAAATTTATTTAAATCAATGACTTCGGACTGCTTTTAAGGCCCCTTGCGGTTTTCCGTCGCCCGGGGTCTGGCGCCTATATTCTGACACTCGCCAAGACGTTATAGTCGACGCCATGAGTGATGGCAATATGCTCCTGAGGTGCCAGCATTTATATAAGCGGGCTGCGGCCGATAAAACCTTGGCCACGCCGAGTCAAGCAGTCGAGCGGCTCCAGGCAGCTGGAGACCAAGCCACTACACTCGCATGCAAACCCTATAGAAGAGGTCTTACCGGTGACACCACTCATGATCACCCTGCTCGTCGTAGCCGGGATTGCACTCTTGATCGCCATTGGCTACATCAACCATGTGGTGGAAAACAATAAGCTGGAAAGGGCCCGTACCAAGGTGGAACTCAATGACCGTTTGCGTCGCTGTGGTGAGATCACCGAGACGTTTCCCGGCCAGTTGATGACGCCAGCGCTCAAGCTGCTGCTGACCCGCCTGGAGCTGAATGTTTGCCAACGCCTGTTGAACCTGGAAAAGACCAGCGCCAACCTCAAGGCACGGATAACCGAACTGGAGGCCCTGGTTGCCCAGGGCCAATCGATTCCGGTCAACAACCCGCCGGCACCGATCCAGACTGAAGCCAAGGCCAAGGACGTGCGTTTCCTGCTCGAAGCCCTGCATGGCCAGATCACCCGCGCGGCACAGGATGGTTTCCTTCCCCCCAACGAAGCCAAGGGCTGGATCCGTGAAGTGCGCCATATCCTTGTGCTGCTGCACATCGAGTTTTTCAACAACCTCGGCCAGCACTCCCTGCAGCAGAACCAGCCCGGCCAGGCGCGGTTGGCGTTCGAGCGTGGCGTGCAGTACCTGCGCAAGCAGCAGGACCCCCAGGTCTACGCCGAACAATTGCAATACCTGGAAAAACTCCTGGCCCGCGCCAACGACCAGGTCATGGACCGCATCGCTCCGGTGGAGGGCGATGTCAACCAATTGACCGAAGGCCTCAAGGACGTCGAGGCGGATGCGGACTGGAAGAAGAAAGTGATCTACGACTGATCACCGAGCGAACGTAGAAACAAGATCAAAAGATCGCAGCCTGCGGCAGCTCCTACAGTGGAATGCGATCCCTGTAGGAGCTGCCGCAGGCTGCGATCTTTTAGTGGCAGTCAGGCCTGCATCAGAGCCTGAAATGCCCCACCATCCCCTTCAACTCAACCCCCAACTGCGCCAGCTCGATACTCGACGCCGCATTGCCCTGCATCGCCAGCGAAGACTGGTCCGCACTCGCACGAATACTCGTGACGCTGCGATTGATTTCCTCGGCCACCGAGCTCTGCTCTTCGGCAGCCGCCGCGATCTGCTGGTTCATCTGCTGAATCAAGGACACGGCCGCCGCAATACTCCCCAGCGCACTCTCGGTCTGCAGTGCATCACTGACGGCCAGTTTCACCAACTCGCCGCTGCTCTGTATCTGCTGCACCGACGCCTGCGCCGCCGAGCGCAAGGCGCTGACCAGTCGCTCGATCTCTTCGGTTGATTGCTGGGTCCGCTTGGCCAGGGCCCGCACTTCATCGGCCACCACCGCAAACCCCCTGCCCTGTTCGCCGGCCCGGGCCGCTTCGATGGCCGCGTTGAGGGCTAACAGGTTGGTCTGTTCCGCCACGCTCTTGATCACGCCGAGCACCGTGCCGATATTCTGGATTTCCGCGCTCAGGCTTTCGATGCTTGAACTGGCCGAAGTGGCGGAATCCGCCAGTTGTTCGATTCGCGACATGCTCTGGCGCACCACCCGTTGCCCACTTTCAACCTTGCCGTCCGCCGTTTGCGCCGCCTGGGCGGCCTCCTCCGCATTACGCGCCACGTCATGCACGGTGGCGGTCATCTGGTTCATGGCCGTCGCCACCTGCTCGGTTTCTTCCTTCTGGCTGCTGACTTCGAGGTTGGTCTGTTCGGTCACGGCGGACAAGGATTGCGCTGACGTGGCCAACTGCTCGATGCCCGCCTGCAAACCGCTGACGATCTGGCTCAGCCCTTCGCCCATCTGCTGCATGGCTTGCATCAACTGGCCAATCTCGTCTCGGCGGGTCACTTCAACCTTGGCACTCAGGTCCCCGGCAGCGATCTGCTGCGCCACACCAATCACGGTGCGCAGCGGCGCGACGATCAAGCGGGTGATCACCCACGCCGCAATCAGGCCGACCAGCAAGGCCAGCACGGAAGAACCGAGGATCAGCAGCGAGTTGTTCTTCAGCTGCGTCTGCATCGACTGGTCTTCGGCGACATAGGCCTGATCCACCCGCTCAACCACTTGGGCAGCGCGTTGATACAATTGCTGGTAGACGGTTTTTTCCTGTTCCAGCAGGCCGGTGTACTCGGCGAGCTTGTCGCTGAAACTGGCGATATGGCCGGTCACTTCATTGAGGACGGTCTGGTAGCCCTCATCCTTGACCGTGTTCTTGAGTTGTTCGGCCTGGGTCAGCGCCTGACTGGCCTGCTCGATCTTGCCCTGTGAGGCGCTGTCGTCGCCCTTGCGGCTCTGGTCCAGGCGCACGCGCGCTTCGTTCATGGCTTGCAGCATCAACCGCGAAACCTGGCTGACCTGGCTGGCTTGCTCGATGAATTGCGCGCCGTCCTTGCCTTCGGATTCCTTCAGCGTATAAGCGCCGTCGTCGGCGAGCCCGGCCTGCAGGACGTCGAGGTTGTTGGCCACGCTGGACACCGACCAACTGGCCATTTCCAGCGCCAGGTCCTTGGCCTGGCTGAGCGAGACAAATTCGTCAAACGCCTTGCGGTAGGCCCCCAGGGACTGCTCGACGTCATTCATCACCGGTACGTTGGCCGCCGACGCCGCCTTGAGCTGCTTTGCCAGGTCGATCAGGCCGTCAACGCCTGCGTGCAGGGCGTCGACGGTTTTCGGGCTGCCGTGCAAGGCATATTCCTGCTCCAGCAGCCGCACCTTGAGCAAGCCGCTGTTGAGCGAAGACATCTGCTTGAGCCCGTCGAAGCGTTGGCTGATGGTGTGCAGCGACCATACACCGATGGCCGCCACCAGGGCCGTCAGCAACAGCACCAGCACAAACCCGACACCCAGTTTTTTTGCCATACCGAGGTTGGCAAAACGTCCTTGCACGGCCGAAATCATTGCACTCAGTCCCCCGCCATTATCAATAGCGGCAGAGTCGCAACGGGCCTTTGGCAACACAAGTCTCTGGCGTCGCAATAATGGCAAAAAGCTACGCCCCCGTCGTTTTCAGAACACTGGAGGTCGATCCGCAATCAAAACGCCGTAACCCCGCCATCCACGGCCAATGAGTGCCCCGTGGTGAACGCCGCGCCATCGCTGCACAGGTACAGCACCGCGCTGGCGATTTCCTCGACCTTGCCGATGCGACCCACCGGGTGCATGGCATTGGCGAACTCGCCTTTCTTCGGGTCTGCTTCGTAAGCGCGGCGGAACATGTCGGTGTCGATCACCGCCGGGCACACGGCATTGACGCGGATTTTTTTCTTGGCGTATTCAATCGCGGCCGATTTGGTCAGGCCGATGACCGCGTGCTTGGACGCCGCGTAGATGCTCATCTTCGGTGCAGCCCCGAGACCGGCCACAGAAGCCGTGTTGACGATTGCACCGCCGCCCTGGGCCAGCAACAAAGGCAGTTGATACTTCATGCACAACCACACGCCTTTGACGTTGACGCCCATGATCGCGTCGAACTCGTCGACCGTACCCTCGGCCAGTTTGCCCTTCTCGATCTCGATGCCGGCGTTGTTGAAGGCATAGTCGAGACGGCCGTAGGTATTGACCACTTCATCCATCAGATTTTTTACATCGCTTTCCAGCGTCACGTTGCAACGCACGAACGTCGCTTCGCCGCCTGCCGTGCGGATCAGCGCTACCGTGCCCTCACCGCCCGCGGTGTCCATGTCGGCCACCACCACCTTCAGGCCTTCGGCGGCAAACGCCTGGGCCGTGGCCCGGCCGATGCCGGCTGCCGCGCCTGTCACTACGGCCACCTGGCCGGAAAACGTCATGCTCATTGTTCTGTCCTCGAAGAGAAGTTTGCGGGGGTCGCGTTTTTCCAGCATAGCCAGAGCCCCCGCCGCCAGGCAGCACTATCAGAAGGCCGGTTGAGTCCCCATGCATCGCAGTGATGGAACTACCGTACCAACTATCACTGCACTGGATCAGAGCGTATTCGCCGCATCAGCCGAACTTGCGACATCGACCCTGAGGGTCTATCAACAAGGTTTCATTCATCCTGAGTGCCTGCCATGACGTCCCAGACCAATCGCCAATTTCTCCTCGCCAAACGCCCGGTGGGGGCCGCGACCCGGGAAACCTTCACCTATCAGGAAGTACCGGTCGGCGAACCGGCTGCAGGCCAGATCCTGGTCAAGAACGAATACCTGTCCCTGGACCCGGCCATGCGCGGCTGGATGAACGAAGGCAAGTCCTACATCCCGCCGGTCGGTCTTGGCGAAGTGATGCGCGCGTTGGGAGTGGGCAGGGTCGTGGCCTCGAACAACCCCGGGTTCGCAGTCGGTGACTACGTCAACGGCGCCCTCGGCGTGCAGGATTATTTCCTCGGCGAGCCGCGCGGGTTCTACAAGGTTGATCCGCAACTGGCGCCGCTGCCGCGCTACCTGTCCGCGCTGGGCATGACCGGCATGACCGCGTATTTCGCGTTGCTCGACGTGGGTGCGCCCAAGGCCGGCGATACGGTCGTACTGTCGGGCGCTGCGGGGGCGGTGGGCAGCATTGCCGGGCAGATTGCCAAGATCAAGGGCTGTCGGGTCGTCGGCATCGCCGGCGGCGCGGACAAGTGCCGGTTCCTCATCGACGAACTGGGGTTTGACGGCGTCATCGACTACAAGAATGAGGATGTCGTTGCCGGCCTCAAGCGCGAATGCCCGAAAGGCGTCGATGTGTATTTCGATAACGTGGGCGGCGATATCCTCGACGCGGTGTTGAGCCGCCTGAACATGAAAGCCCGGGTGGTGATCTGTGGCGCCATCAGCCAGTACAACAACAAGGAAGCGGTCAAGGGCCCGGCCAACTACCTGTCGTTGCTGGTCAACCGTGCGCGCATGGAAGGTTTTGTGGTGATGGACTACGCCGCGCAGTTCGCCGCCGCCGGACAGGAAATGGCCGGCTGGATGGCCAAGGGGCAGCTCAAGAGCAAGGAAGATATTGTGGAGGGACTGGAGACGTTCCCGGAGACGCTGATGAAATTGTTCAGCGGGGAGAATTTTGGGAAGTTGGTCCTGAAAATCTGAAGCTGTTCTGTAGGAGCCGGCTTGCTGGCGATGCGGGCGCCGCGGTCATTCAGATAAACCGCGGCGCCTGCATCGCCAGCAAGCCGGCTCCTACAGGTTTGGCATTTAGGCGAGTTCGGACACTACCGAAGCCAACGCCTTGGCCGGATCCGCCGCCTGGCTGATCGGACGGCCGATCACCAGGTAATCGGAACCGGCAACCAGCGCCTGGCGTGGGGTCAAGATGCGGCGTTGATCGTCCTGGGCGCTGCCCGCCGGACGAATCCCCGGGGTCACCAGTTGCAGCGACGGGTGCGCCGCTTTCAGCGCCTGGGCTTCCAGGGCCGAGCACACCAGCCCATCCATCCCGGCTTTTTCCGCCAGTGCGGCCAGGCGCAACACCTGCTCTTGCGGCTCGATGTCCAGACCGATCCCTGCCAGGTCCTCACGCTCCATGCTGGTCAGCACGGTCACGCCGATCAGCAATGGCTGCGGGCCGCTGCGCTTGTCCAGCACTTCACGGCAAGCCGCCATCATGCGCAGGCCACCGGAGCAATGCACGTTGACCATCCACACGCCCATCTCCGCTGCCGCTTTCACGGCCATCGCGGTGGTGTTGGGGATGTCATGGAACTTGAGGTCGAGGAACACTTCGAAACCCTTGTCACGCAGGGTGCCGACGATTTCCGAAGCACAGCTGGTAAACAGTTCCTTACCGACTTTGACCCGGCACAGTTTCGGGTCCAACTGATCGGCCAGCTTCAGTGCGGCGTCACGGGTAGGGAAATCCAGGGCGACGATGATGGGAGTCTGGCAGGCGGACATGAGTGGGCTCTCAGGCAAGTCGAAATCGGCGCGCATTGTAGCGGAAGCAACGGCCCTGCGGGACCCGATGATCGGTAAATCGTCGAGAACGCTCAGGCAAGACTAGTCTCTGCGGCAATTGTGTCGAGTTCGATACAGTCCACTGCTCAGCGACGGTCATCGACCCGCGCCTGGCTCTTGCTCCAATCGGTCAACAGGCTATAAGCCACGGCCAGCAAGGTCGGGCCGATAAACAGGCCAATGAATCCAAACGCGATCAAGCCGCCAAACACCCCAAGCAACACGATCACCAGCGGTAGATTCCCGCCCCGGCTGATCAGGTAAGGCTTGAGCACGTTGTCCACGCCACTGATGATGAACATGCCCCAGATGCCGAGGAACACCGCCATTCCGTAGTCGCCCTTCCAAACCAGCCAGGCAGTGGCCGGAATCCATACCAGCGGCGGCCCCATGGGAATCAGGCTGAGCATGAAGGTCACGATACCGAGCACCAACGCCCCGGGAACGCCGGCAATCAGGAAGCCGATCAGCGCCAGCACGGCCTGGGCCGCGGCGGTGCCGATCACACCGTTCACCACCCGTTGCACCGTGCCCGCCACCAGCTCGATGTAATACCCGGCACGGTGGCCGATCAGGCGCTCCAGCAAACCATGGACAAAGGCCGCCAACCGCGGGCCGTCGCGGTAGAAAAAAAACACGAAGACAATGCTCAGGGTCAGTTCGAGAATGCCGCTGCCAATCTGCGCGCTACGCGCCAGCAACCAGTTGCCGACCTGCCCCAGATAAGGCTTGAGCGACACCATCATCGCCGCGCCCTGCTGATCGATGCTGTTCCAGATCACCACCAGCCGCTCGCCCACCAGGGGAATGCTGCCCAGCCAGGTCGGCGCTTCAGGCAGGCCGTCGACCTGCACATCCTTGATGAACGCCGTGGCGTCGCGCACATGGTCCGCCAGGTTGAACCCGAGCCACACCAGGGGTGCCGCCACCAGCACCATCCAGCCCACGGTCAGCAAGGCTGCCGCCAGGGATTCGCGGCCATTGAGCCAGCGGGTCAGCAGGCGCATCAGTGGCCAACTGGCAAAGGCCAGTACTGCGCCCCAGAACAGGGCCGACCAGAACGGCGCCATCACCCAGAAGCTCGCGCCAAACAGCACCAGGAGCAGGATCTGCACCAACAGCCGATCGTTATTGATCATCACAGTCTCGAAAAAATCATGTCAGCAAAAAGAGTAGGCGAACACGCCCCGCGTGTTCGCCGTATAACGCCTAGCGCAGCAGTTTGATATGCAGGCCGGAACCGGCGACAGCACCGGTTTCCATCCGTGCCGCACGTACGCCCTGCTCGATCAGCGACTGACGCCAGGCTTCGGCATTGGGGCCGGAGACACTGACTCGCAAGGTGGTGTCCAGGTTCAGTCCCCGGGAGATCAAACGCAGCCAGGTGTCATCGGGTGTTTCAGTGAGCTTGGGGAAGTCGAGTTCGCCGGTGCTCTTGAGCTCGCGCAGCAAGGTCGCGGAGGTCGGCAGCAAATCCCCCAGCGGGGCGACGGCGTCGAATTGTTCGACGTGCAGATAAGCTTTGCGATTACCCCGGGTGATGCTGTAAAGCGCCACCAGGGTATTGTCCCGAGGAGCGGCCAGGCGTAACAGCAGGTACGCCTGCTCATTATCGGCGCCATAGAGCTTGGCGTTGCTGAACACTTCGTTGGCCCACAGGCTGCTTTCGCCGCAATCGCGAGCCTGGCACCAGAACAGCAACTGCGCGTCCTGCTGCTGCAGCGCTTCGCGCGCTGCGGTGAAGGCCTCGGTCGACGAATGCTCCGCCGGCAACTCGTAGGTCACCGACGTGACATTCCCACGGGCACTGACCTGGCCGTCAAAGCGCAACTGGCCGCTGATCTTGCGAATCGAGCCGAGGGGGTAGATCCGCTCCAGCTCTGCCGCAGGGCGATAGTCGACGATCTGCGCATCGGTCATGCGCGGCACGATCGGCAGGTCCTGACTGCCGGGCAGATCGGCGGCTAACGATAGAGGACTGAAACAACAGAGCATCAGCAAACTGAATGAGCGCATGGATAGACTCATCGGATCAGCACGACCTTGTGGCCAATCGGGGGCGCAGCGGTGTAGAGGTCTATCATGGTTGTCTCCCTTTTCAACCCGCCCAGCCTCGACAGTTGCCCGGCGCAAGTCAAGGAATGACGAAGAACCGATTGAAACAGTCTGCGACAAGATCCGCGCCGGCTTCATCATTCAGGTGCAAATGATGGCCGCCTGGCAGCTGTTCACGGCTAAAGGGTAGACGCTCCAGCAACTCGTGGTGCTTGGCGAGCATGCCGTCCGCGGCGACCACCAGTTTCGCCGGGCAGGCGATCCGCTGGACGAAGGCCATGGCCTGCTCGGTGGTCAGGCGCAGTGGCGACGGCAGCGTGAGGCGATTGTCGGTGCGCCAGGTGTAGCCGCCCGGCACCGGCATCAGGCCACGCTGGGCCAGCAGCTCGGCGGCTTCGCGACTGACCGCCACCAGGCCTTTCATGCGTGCTTCGATGGCGCGGTCGAGGGTGCTGTAGACCGGCTTGCGCTTTTCCCGCAGGTCCAGCTGCGCCTGCAGGGCCATGCCCATGCGTTCGGCAGCGTTTTCGCCTTTGTCCGTGGGAGGAATGACGCCGTCAATCAACGCCAGGTGGGTGACACGCTCCGGAAACGAGCCGGCAATGATCAACGATGCGATGGCGCCCATCGAATGCCCAAGCAACGCAAACCGCTTCAGCCCAAGCTGCTCTGCCACTTGCAACACATCGTGGGCATAGTCCCACATGGCGTAACCGGCGCCCGGCGGGCGGTGCCCCGAGTGCCCGTGACCGGCCATGTCCAGGGCGATGATGCGCAGGCCTTTGAGCTTCGGTGCCAGGCGGGCGAAGCTGTTGGCGTTGTCCAGCCAGCCATGCAGGGCAATCACCGGCAAACCGTCTTCGGGACCAAACAAGTGCGCCGCCAGCTCGATATGCGGCAGGCTCAGGCGGACTTCTTCGACGACATGGCTCATGCGCAATCCTGCTGTTGGCGACCGTCCCAGCGGCTGAACAGGTTTTTCAGCAGCGTGGCCGTGTCCTGCGGGCGTTCCAGGGGAAACATGTGACCGCCAGGCATGCACAGTGATTCGCCCTGGGGCATGCGCCCGACCGAACTGGCATGATGGCGCATCACCACACGACTGTTACGCCCGCGCACCACCGCCAGTGGCACTTTCAGCTGCCGGGTGCTGCCAGGACTGGTGTGCGGCACGCCACGGTAGATGCAGATTTCCGTGGCCGGGTCGAAACGCAGGCGCAGCTTGTCGCCAACCTTGTGCAAACCGTGTTGCAGATAAGCGTCGAAGCATTCCGGGTCGAAGCTGCGAAACAGGGTCTTGCCGGCGAAATAACGGCGGGCGCTGTCGAGGTCGGCGAATTCTTCACGACGTCCCAGGGTGCGACCGGCAGGGGTCAGGCGGTCGATGAAACCGAAACGCTTGGCCGCGCGGATGACCCATTGATCGGTGCGGGTCAGCACCGGCGAATCGAGCATCACCACACCGCGATACAACTCCGGGCAACGCAACGCCGCGTGCAGATGCAGTACGCCGCCGAAGGAATGACCGACGCCCCACACCGGCTCCGGCTGTTGCTGCAGGTGGTGGATCAGTTCATCCACCAGGTTGTACCAGTTGTCGTCCGCCGGGAAACGCGGGTCGTGGGCGTGCTGCTCCAGATGCGTCACCTGATATTCGGGCGCCAGTGCCGCGAACAATTTGCCATAGGTACCCGAAGGAAACCCGTTGGCGTGGGCGAAAAATATCTGTTGCGACATACGGGTCGATCCATCAACGAAAACAGAGGTCGATTGTCCGCAAGACCACGTCCCGCAGCAATGACCGTAACTGACAGGAATGATGACAGTCCGGTCAAAGCCATGGCTGGCGATCAACGCGCTGGCGGATTCTCGCCCAAAGGCACCACCGCCATGGTCAGCCGCGACACGCAACTGGCTTTGCCTTCATCACTGGTCAGACGGATATCCCAGACATGGGTCGTTCGCCCGATGTGAATCGCCTTGGCCACCGCCGTCACCCGCCCGCTGCGCAGACCGCGCAAATGGTTGGCGTTGATTTCCAGGCCCACACAATAGAATTTGCTGGTATCGATGCACAGGTAGCTGGCCATGGAACCGACGGATTCAGCCAGCACGACGGAAGCGCCGCCATGCAGCAAGCCATAAGGCTGGTGGGTGCGATGATCGACGACCATGCTCGCCGTCAGGGACTCTTCATCGAAGGCTTCGAAACGAATGTCCAGCACTTCGCCGATAGTGTTTTTCTGGATGGCATTCAACTGTTCGATGTTCGGAGCGGTACGCCACAGACTCATAGCAGATTTTCCTTGTTGATTTTGTTCGTGACTCAATCCTGCCACAGCACCGCTTCGCTGTGCTCGCTCCATTCTTCGAAGCGGGCGCCGTAAGCGGCTTCGATCACGTTGCGCTTGATCTTCAGGGTCGGCGTGAGAAAGCCGTTTTCCACCGCCCAGCTGTCCTTGACCACTACCAGTCGGCGCAAGCGTTCGTGCTTGTCGAGGGCGTTGTTGACCTCTTCCAGCAGTCTTTCCAGGCTTGAATGCAATCCGGCCCGCGCCTCCTGTTGCCCGACGGCCGAGAGCACGCACAGGCCCAGCGGCGCACTCAAGCCATCACCGACCACGCACACCTGCTCGATGCGCGAATGCACCGCCAGGCGGTTTTCGATGGGGGCCGGGGCCACGTACTTGCCTTTGCTGGTCTTGAAGATCTCCTTCAGGCGCCCGGTCAGGCGCAGGTTGCCTTCGGCGTCTTCCTCGCCCTTGTCGCCGGTGCGCAGGAAGCCGTCCTCGGTGAGGGTGTCGGCGGTTTTCTGCGGCTCCTTGAAATAGCCGAGCATGGTCGCGCCGCTGCGCACCATGACCTCACCCGATTCGTCGATGCGCACCTCGACGCCCGGGCAAGGCTTGCCGATCCAGCCCGGTTTGTTCTGTCCCGGCAGGCAAATATGCGAGTAACCGCAGCTTTCCGTCATGCCGTAGACCTCCAGCACGTCCAGTCCGAGTTTGCGGTACCACAGCAGCAAGCTCAGCGGCACCGGGGCGGCACCGGACAGGGCTACGCGCAAGGCATCGAGCCCCAACCCGGCGAGGACTTTGTGCCCGACCCGCTTGCCGATAATCGGCAGGCCGAGCAGGAAATCCAGGCGCTTTGCCGGAATCTTGCTGTACACGCCCATCTGGAATTTGGTCCAGATGCGCGGCACGCCAAACAGCGCCGTTGGCCGGGCACGCCGAAGATCAGTCAGGAAGGTATCGAGACTTTCGGCAAAAAAAACGCTTTGCCCCGTATAGATCGAAGCCAATTCAACGAACATCCGTTCGGCAACGTGGCACAACGGCAAATACGACAACAATCGATCCGACTCATTCAGGCCGAACAGTTGCGTGCCGCGCGTGGTGGCGAACCCCAGATTGCCGAAGCTGTGCATCACGCCCTTGGGCATGCCGGTGGTACCGGACGTGTAGATGATGGTCGCCAGTTGATTAGCGGCGGGCTTGGGATCGTCCTGGATCGGCGAGCTGCGTTGCAGGTCGGTCCAGCTGAAATCGAAGGTGCCAGGCGGGTGCAGTGGCAGGCTGATGGTCGGCAGATCGGGATTGACGCCCCGCGACATGCCAGGCCAGTCGTCGAGCTTGCCGATGAAGGCCAGCGTCGCTTCAGAGTGTTCGAGCACCTGGGCCAACGATTCGGCGGTGAGGTTGGGGTACAACGGCACCGAGACATGCCCGGCCATCCAGATCGCCAGATCGGCAATGATCCAGTGTGCGCAATTTTTAGAGATGAGGGCGATGTGACTGCCTTGAGGCAGTTCCCGCGACCGCAGCCAATGGGCCGCGCAACGAGCCTGGTGACCGACGTCCTCCCAGGTCAGGGTCTCGACCTGCCCACCGCCCACTGGCTGGACAAGAAAGCGCTGGCGGGGATGACGGGCCTCGCGCTCGTAGAAGATGTCCAGGGGCAAACGAGAAGCAGCAGGCATGGGACTCGCTCCTTTATTTTGGTCTGGAGCAAGCGTAGTCAACCAAGCAAGTGCTTGGTTAACTTTTTTAGAGAATCAAGAGCAAAAGATCGCAGCCTGCGGCAGCTCCTGCAAAAGGCTGCGATCCATTGCTTTTACGGGTGCTTGATACCGTTGAGCTTCATGGAGCCGACCAACAGTTCATCGCCCTTGAGTTCCGCCAGGCCGGCAGTGCCGACTCTCTCCGGCGGGTGCCCGGCACCATGTTGCAGGTAACTCAGCAGATTCCCCACCAAGGGGTTGTGACTGACCAGCAGCACGTCGCTGACCGCGACCATCTGTTCGGCCACTTTGTCCGGTTCCGTGTCAGGTGTCAGCCATTCAACAGTGCGGATTTCCGGTTCGAAACCCAACGCGTCTCGCACCAGTTGCGCGGTTTGCTGCGCTCGCAGGTACGGACTGGCGTAGATGGCGGTCAGCGGCTGGCCGATCAAATTTGCAGCGGTGCGCAGCACTTCCTCACGTCCGTGCTCCGTCAATTCCCGCTCCGAATCGTGGGGCTTGGAACCGTGTGGCACGGCTTCCCCATGACGCAATACCCAGAGTTTCATAGTTTGGGTTCCTCATCCCGGGCCGGATGTGGCGCAGGCGCCACGGCGTGGGGCGCTTCACCTTCCGGCGTACGCGGCGTCGGCCAATCGGCGAACGGCCAGGGTTTCTGGTCGCTATGAAAACTGCCGAAACGACCGATCTGTGCCAGGAACTGGCTCAGACTGTCGCCGAAGTTCATCAGGCTGGCGCTCGGGGCGCCATAAATCAAACGATAGATCAACTGCACCAGCACCACAGCGCCAAGCATGAACTGCGCCACCTGCCACACCAGCAGGAACACCACCATCCACAGCACTCGAAGCAGAATGGACTCGTATCTGGCTTCTACTTTTTGATCACTCATGTCTCGCTCCGTTCCTGTGAAGTAGTTTTTCAGTTGAAGCCGCTGGTAGAGATAAAGTCGACATCGGTCTTTGGCTCGCCGCGCATCAGCAGCCCGATCACCTGCTCCAGCGTGCGCCCTTCGAACAGAATGGCGTGCAGCCCGGCGACCAACGGCATGTACACGCCAACCTCCTGGGACTTGGCCTTGAGCACCTTGAGCGTATTCACGCCTTCGGCGACTTCGCCCAGGCGATTGACCGCCTCGTCGAGGCTCAAGCCCTGGCCGAGGGCGAACCCGACCTGATAGTTGCGGCTTTTTGGCGACGAGCAGGTCACGATCAGGTCGCCCACGCCCGCGAGGCCAAGGAACGTCATCGGGTTGGCGCCCTGATTCACCGCGAAGCGCGTCATTTCCGCCAGCGCCCGGGTAATCAGCATGCTCTTGGTGTTTTCGCCCATGCCCATCGCCACCGCCATGCCGGCGATGATCGCGTAGACGTTTTTCAACGCCCCGCCCAGTTCCACGCCAAAACGGTCGGCGCTGGCATACACACGAAAGGTGCGGCCGTGCAACACCTCCTGGACCTCCTGGCAGAGCTCTTCGTCTTCACTGGCAACCACCGTGGCGGTCAACGCGTGCTCGGCGATTTCACGGGCCAGGTTCGGACCGGACAACACACCAATGCGTGCCAGTGGCGCGATTTCTTCGAGAATCTGGCTCATCAGCTTGAACGTGTGGGCTTCGATGCCCTTGGTCAGGCTCACCAGCATCTTGCCGCTCAAGCGATCGGCGTGCGGGGCCAGCACCGAGCGCAATGCGCTGGAAGGGAGTGCAACGAAACTCAGTTCGCAGGCCTCCAGGGTGGCCAGCAGATCGTTGACCGGTGTCACGCCGGGCAGAATCTTGATGCCTTTGAGGTAACGCGGGTTCTCGCGATTGACCCGGATGGCCTCGGCCTGTTCGGGGTCCCGCATCCATTGCAGGACTTGATGACCATTTTCTGCCAGCAGGTTAGCCACGGCGGTACCAAAACTTCCGCCTCCCAAGACCGCGATCGGGCGCTGTTCAGTCATATGCAATCCATTAATCCAATACCAGTGGCGATGCCGGCATTATACGGCGCGCCCCCGTGTCGACCAGTCCCTGCTTCAATTACCGACGTGCAGGGGAAGAAGTCCGGCAAAACCGAAGAAAATGCCTACATCGCGACTGGAAAACTCATCGGGCTCGGTTAACATGCGCGCCATCATTCGTTAACAAGAATGCGGCAATTATCAACAATAACTATAAAGAGCGTCAGATGATGTATTTCAGCGCAGAGCTGGCGTTTTAACATGCCCCATCGTCCGTCACGGAAGACGCCACCCCTTGGCCATCTGCTGGCCATGGTCTGCCTGATATTCGGTGGCTGGCTCAACAGCCTGTCGGCCCACGCCGCGGACATTCTCCTGATCGGTGTCGACGACAGCCCCGGCATGCACTCTTTTGCCCAGGCCCTAAGGCAATTGCGTCCGGCCGACAGCGTGCGCTTCCAGCCGCTGGCCAGCCTGCCGCCACCGGGCAAGCTGCCAGCGGACACCCGCTTGATCCTGCTCGACCTGCCCAGCCTCGACTGGCGCCTGCAGGACAGCCGAGGCCCGGCGACACTGGTGCTGTGCATCAGCCGCGTGCAGGCACGGCAACATCTGGGGCACGCCCTGCCCGCGCACCTCAGCCTGCTTTGGAGTGATCCGCCACTGGACCGGCAATTGCGCCTCACCCGCGTGCTGCTGCCCCAGGCCAAACGGATTGGCGTGCTGTACGACGGCCATAGCGAGTTCCTGTTGCGGGAACTGCGCCAGGCCGCCCACCCCCTCGGGCTTGAGGTAGTCACCGAGCGCTGGGACAACACCGAGGACAGTCGCCCTTTGCAGGCGTTGCTGGACAACAGCGATGCATTACTGGGTCTGGACGACCCTGGCCTGTACAACTCGAAAACCGCGAAGAACCTGTTGCTCAGCAGCTATGCTCGACAACGGGCCTTGATCGGCCCGAATGCAGGGTTCGTCAAGGCCGGGAGCCTGGCCAGTACCTACAGCGATCACGGCGACTGGCTGGCGACTCTCGATGAACTGCTCGACCAGCCGCCCGCCACGTGGCCCCGCTCGCAGTACCCACAGCGCTTCAAAGTCGCGAGCAATGCGCAGGTGTCTCGTTCCCTGGATCTTGAACAGGTCAACGATGCGTCTGTCGCAATGCTGCTGGCAGAAGGAGAACGCCATCCATGACCTTCCGTCGCCGCTGGGACATCAGTACCCGCACCCAGATCATCAGCCTCGGCCCTGCCCTGCTGCTGACGTTGCTGTTGATCAGCTTCTTCACCTTCGTGCGGATCCAGGACCTGCGCCAGGAGCTCAACCATACCGGCCAGTTGATTGCCAACCAATTGGCACCGGCCACCGAATACGGGGTGATTTCGGGCAATAACGAGGTCCTCGAAAGCCTGCTCAAGGCCACACTGGCCACGCCCAACGTGCGGTTCCTGGAGGTGCAGGACAGCGCCAACCGGATTCTGGTGTACGTCGAACAACCCTCGGCCAGCTACCAGCAGCCGCATCAGGTCGAAGTGTTCCAGGCCCCCGTGCGGCTGCAACGGATCGCCCTGCACAATGATTTTTTCCAGGACCGCAAAGCGGCCCCAACGACTCCCGCCGAGGATTACCTGGGCCGGGTGATCGTCGGCCTGTCCAATGATGCATTCAGCCAGCGCCAGCAGGAGATCCTGCTCAAGGCCGGCATCCTGGCGCTGTTCGCCTTGCTGTTTACCTTCCTGGTCGCCCGACGCCTGGCCTCGAGCCTGTCGCAACCGCTGCGCGATATCGGCAATGCAGTCAAGGCGATCCAGGCCGGCGACTATAAAACGCCGCTGCCTATCGTCGACGACACTGAACTCGGCGCCCTGTCGCAACACATCAACAACCTTGCCAGGGGCCTTGAGCAAGCCAGTCACGAACAACATCAGGCCATGGCGCAGCTGATCCAGACCCGCGAGGAAGCGGAAAAAGCCAACAACGCCAAGTCGGATTTCCTCGCCATGATGAGCCACGAACTGCGCACGCCGATGAATGGTGTGCTGGGCATGCTGCAGTTGCTGGAAACCACCGAGATGACCGAAGAGCAGTTCGAATACGCCGCGCTGGCTTCGGAATCCACCGAGCACCTGCTTAAAGTCATCAATGACATCCTGGATTTTTCCCGTATCGAACGTTCGGAACTGGAACTGGAACATATTCCCTTCAACCTCGCGGACCTGATCGCCAGTTGCGCCCAGTCATTCCAGCACAGCGCCGTGCAACGCGGGCTCGACCTGCAGTTGCAGATTCCGGTGGACATGCGCGCGCTGCAGGTTCAGGGCGATCCGACGCGCATCCGGCAAATACTGGTCAATCTGGTCGGCAATGCACTGAAGTTTACCGAGCAGGGCCGGGTCTCCATCGAGCCGCAGTGGCAGTCCCTGGATCACGAACTGCTGTGGTTCACCTGCACGGTACGCGACAGCGGCATTGGCATTCCCCCCGAGAGCCTGGAATTGATGTTCGACGCGTTTCAGCAAGCCGACAGTTCCATTTCAAGACGCTACGGTGGCACTGGCCTTGGCCTGCCGATTGCGCGAACACTCGCCGAACGCATGGGCGGCACCTTGCGCGCCCAGAGCGAACAAGGCCGTGGTTCGATGTTCACCCTGGAAATTCCGCTGGCGTTGTCTCAACAGGCCTTGCCGGCGCGGGTACCGCGCGTATCGACCCACAAGGGCGACGGCGAAGGGCGCAATGTGCTGCTGGTCGAGGACAATCCGGTCAACCAGACGGTGATCGAAGCCATGTTGCGCAGCCTGGGCTTTACTGTCAGCGTCGCCGCCGATGGCGCACAGGCGGTGCGCAGTGCCGAGAGCCTGATTTTCGAAGCCATATTGATGGACTGCCGATTGCCGATCATCGACGGCTATGAGGCCACCCGCCAGATCCGTGAACTGCCCGGCTGCACCGACTTGCCGATCATTGCCCTGACCGCCAACGCCTTGCAGGGAGATCGTGAAGCCTGCTTGTCGGCAGGAATGAACGATTACCTGGCCAAGCCCTTCAAACGAACTGATCTTCAGCAAATTCTGCAGCGATGGGTGCAGTAGTACAGGCCTTTCGAGCATCTGCGACTGGCGTGAAAGGCGAAAGTGCGGCAGTCTTAGGCACCCGTACAAGTCCGAAATTGGGCTTGATTAAAAATTTCAGTGCACAAGTGTACATTCATGTCCTTGGTACTGTGACTTTCACTACAACGCAATAGTCTATGAGTAGGCTGCCGGTTCGAGGCATGAATGCTTCGATCGGCCGGGAAGATTTGCCCCACCTGCCGCATGGGACTATTGAGGAGCTCGCATGACCAAACAAAACGCCTTTACCCGGGAAGACCTGCTGCGCTGCAGTCGCGGTGAGCTGTTCGGCCCAGGTAACGCGCAACTGCCCGCCCCGAACATGCTGATGGTCGATCGCATCACCCTGATCAGCGAAGAAGGTGGCAAGTACGGCAAAGGTGAATTGGTCGCCGAGCTGGATATCACTCCGGACCTGTGGTTCTTCGCCTGCCACTTCGAAGGCGATCCGGTGATGCCGGGCTGCCTGGGCCTCGACGCCATGTGGCAACTGGTCGGCTTCTTCCTGGGCTGGCAAGGCCTGCCGGGCCGTGGTCGCGCCCTGGGATCGGGCGAAGTGAAATTCTTCGGCCAGGTCCTGCCGACCGCCAAGAAAGTCACCTATAACATTCATATCAAGCGTGTCCTCAAAGGCAAGCTGAACCTGGCCATCGCCGACGGTTCGGTGACTGTCGACGGTCGCGAAATCTATACCGCCGAAGGCCTCCGGGTCGGCGTGTTCACCTCCACTGACAACTTCTAAGGGTTATCCGCATGCGCCGCGTCGTTATCACTGGTCTGGGCATTGTTTCGTGCCTGGGCAATGACAAAGAGACCGTCTCCGCTAACCTGCGTGCAAGCCGCCCTGGCATCCGGTTCAACCCGGAATATGCCGAAATGGGTCTGCGTAGCCAGGTTTCCGGCTCCATTGACCTCAACCTTGAAGAACTGATCGATCGCAAGATCTATCGCTTCGTCGGCCACGCGGCAGCTTATGCCTACCTGGCCATGAAAGACGCCATCACTGACTCCGGCCTGACCGAAGAGCAGGTGTCCAACCCGCGTACCGGCCTGATCGCCGGTTCCGGTGGCGCATCGACCCTGAACCAGATGGAAGCGCTGGACATCCTGCGCGAGAAAGGCGTCAAGCGCGTCGGCCCATACCGCGTAACGCGGACCATGAGCAGCACCGTATCCGCCTGCCTGGCCACGCCGTTCAAGATCAAGGGCCTGAACTACTCCATCGCGTCTGCCTGCGCCACCAGTGCTCACTGCATCGGTACCGCCATGGAACAGATCCAGATGGGCAAGCAGGACATCGTTTTCGCCGGCGGCGGTGAAGAAGAACACTGGAGCCAGTCGTTCCTGTTCGACGCCATGGGCGCCCTGTCCAGCAAGCGCAACGACACCCCGGAACAAGCCTCCCGCGCCTACGACGCCGACCGTGACGGTTTTGTCATCGCTGGCGGTGGCGGCATGGTCGTGGTTGAAGAGCTGGAACACGCCCTGGCCCGCGGCGCAAAAATCTACGCGGAAATCGTTGGCTACGGCGCGACCTCCGACGGCTACGACATGGTTGCCCCAAGCGGCGAAGGCGCGATCCGCTGCATGCAGCAGGCGCTGTCCACCGTCGACACCCCGATCGACTACCTGAACACCCACGGCACTTCGACTCCGGTCGGCGACGTCGCGGAAATGAAAGGTGTGCGTGAAGTGTTCGGCGACAAGGCTCCGGCCATCAGCTCCACCAAGAGCCTGTCGGGTCACTCCCTGGGCGCCGCCGGCGTTCACGAAGCGATCTACTGCATGCTGATGATGGAAGGCAACTTCATTGCCGGCTCCGCCAACATCGACGAGCTGGACCCTGAAGTGGCTGACCTGCCGGTGCTGACCAAGACCCGCGAAAACGCCACCATCAACACCGTGATGAGCAACAGCTTCGGTTTCGGCGGCACCAACGCCACGCTGGTACTGAAGCGCTGGGAAGGCAAGTAATTCCCCGCTGCTGAGCCGCACATGAAAACGCCCCGACTGGTTCGGGGCGTTTTTTTTGCCTTAGGTAATTGGAGCAACTCTGCGCTCCATGTGGGAGCGGGTCAGCGTTTTGCCCACAAGGCTTGGGCATGGAGATGAAGCTTTTGTCATGAAACTTAAGGCCCTGCGACTGAATGTCGCGGTTTCCGTGGGCTGCAGGACTGTTGCCG
Organism: Pseudomonas sp. IT-P218; assembly: GCF_949767605.1. Classification (NCBI taxonomy): domain Bacteria; kingdom Pseudomonadati; phylum Pseudomonadota; class Gammaproteobacteria; order Pseudomonadales; family Pseudomonadaceae; genus Pseudomonas; species Pseudomonas sp. IT-P218. Next base: position 23,976 of record NZ_CATKQQ010000055.1, on the reverse strand, counting down.
TTTTTGCAAGAAACCCTTTCCAAACTCAGTCGTTTACTTAGCAAGCTACCAAACTCTATAACAGAGTCCTGCACATGCCTTGCTGCAGATAACAGAGATTGGAGCTAGCAGATGACTGTAAAAGTAACTGAACGCGACGATTCACGTATGTCCCACGAAGGCGTAGCCGCCGGTGTGCGGATCTGGGATGTGTACCAACAAGACCTGCTGGTCGGGATGTTCCACTCCGAAACTGACGCCCACAGTTACAAGGCCGAACTGGAAACCCTGGAGCAGCAACGAGAACTACGCTCCGCCTGAGCAATTGTAGGAGCGAGCTTGCTCGCGATGGACTAAAGAGCGCCGCGTTTAGCCAGTAAACACGCGTTATCGTTAACGACCATCGCGAGCAAGCTCGCTCCTACATCGCTTACCACATCAGATCGTCAGGGATCTGATAGGCCGCGTACGGATCGTCCTCGGCGGCGACTTCTTCGGTCTGCACATTCAGCTGCACGATACGTTGCGGATCGCGCTCCTGGATCTTCAGGGCCGCTTCCCGGGGGATCACTTCATAACCGCCGGCGTGATGCACGATGGCCAGCGAACCGTTGCTCAGCTTGTTGCGCATCAGGCTGTTGACCGAGAGACGCTTGACCTTCTTGTCGTCGACGAAGTTGTAGTAGTCCTCGGTCGTCAGTTTCGGCAGGCGCGTGGCTTCGATCAATTGCTTGACCTGTGCTACGCGGGCTTTCGCCTCGGCCTTTTCCTGCTGCTGACGGTTGAGCTCCTGATCGCGCTTGACCTTCTCGGCCATCGCTTCCTGAGCCGCACGCTGCTGGGAGTCGTCCAGTTCGATCTGGCCTTTGTGGGCCAGGCGCTGCTGCTTCTGTTTGTCTTTGCTGACCTGCTTGGCCTGCTTCTGGTTGACCAGCCCTGCTTTGAGCAACTGGTCGCGAAGGGAAATGCTCATGGTGCTTATTACTCACTTAGGCAACTGCTCAACCGCAGCTGGGCACATTCTTTTCCTGGCGTTTGGCTTCACCCCACAGGGCGTCCAACTCTTCGAGGGTGCAATCTTCCATGGGACGGTGGGTGTCGCGCAATGCCTGTTCGATAAAACGGAAGCGTCGTTCGAACTTGCCGTTGGCGCCACGCAGCGCGGTTTCCGGGTCGACCTTGAGATGCCTGGCCAGATTGACCACGGAAAACAGCAGGTCGCCGATCTCGTCGGCCACGGCCTCTGGATCGTTTTCCGACATGGCCTCGAGGACTTCATCGAGTTCTTCACGGACTTTATCAAGCACCGGCAATGCATCGGGCCAGTCGAAACCGACCTGCCCTGCTCGCTTCTGCAATTTTGCCGAGCGGGACAACGCCGGCAATGCTGCCGGGACATCATCGAGCAAGGACAGCTGTTGCGGTGCGCTGGAGCTCTCTGCGCGCTCCTCGGCCTTGATCTCTTCCCAGCGCTGCTTGACCTGTTCCTCACTCAGGCGCGGGACATCCATAGGCGCGTACAGATCACCCGTGGGGAATACGTGTGGATGACGGCGAATCAACTTGCGCGTGATGCCATCGACCACGCCAGCGAACTCGAAGCGTCCTTCCTCCCGGGCCAGCTGGCTGTAATAAACCACCTGGAACAGCAGGTCGCCCAACTCACCCTGCAGGTGATCGAAGTCACCGCGCTCGATGGCGTCGGCGACTTCATAGGCTTCCTCGAGGGTGTGCGGGACGATGGTGGCGTAGGTTTGCCTGATGTCCCACGGGCAACCGTACTGCGGGTCGCGCAGGCGGTTCATCAGGTGCAATAAATCTTCAAGGCTGTACATCAATCCCTCTCATGATAAAGCTCCCCTGTGGGAGCGGGCTTGCTCGCGAAGAGGCCGGCACATTCAAAATTGATGCGTATGGCAAATCGCTTTCGCGAGCAAGCCCGCTCCCACATTGGATTGGCGCTGATCTCAAGGGGTTCGGTTACGCCGGGTTTCGATGATGTTCGGCAGCTGGGAAATCCGCCCAAGCAACCGCCCAAGCGCGTCCAGCCCCGGAATCTCGATGGTCAGGGACATCAGCGCGGTGTTGTCCTCCTTGTTCGAGCGGGTATTGACCGCCAGCACGTTGATCCGCTCGTTGAGCAGCACCTGCGAGACGTCACGCAGCAATCCGGAACGGTCGTAGGCACGGATGACGATGTCCACCGGATAGGTGAGCACCGGCACCGGCCCCCAGCTGACCTGAATGATCCGCTCCGGCTCGCGCCCGCCTAACTGCAGCACCGAGGCACAATCCTGACGGTGGATGCTCACGCCGCGGCCCTGGGTGATGTAGCCGACGATTGCATCCCCCGGCAGCGGCTGGCAGCAACCGGCCATCTGGGTCATCAGGTTGCCCACGCCCTGGATCTGAATGTCGCCACGCTTGCCTGGCTTGTAGCCGGTAGCCTTGCGTGGAATCAGTTCCAGCTGTTCGTTGCCGCGTTCCGGCTCGACCAGTTGCTGCGCCAGGTTGACCAGTTGCGCCAGGCGCAAATCGCCGGCACCGAGGGCAGCGAACATGTCCTCGGCGGTCTTCATGTTGGCCTTGTCGGCCAGCTTGTCGAAGTCCACCTGCGGCAGGCCGAGGCGATTGAGTTCGCGCTCGAGCAGGGTTTTACCGGCGGCGACGTTCTGGTCGCGCGCCTGCAGCTTGAACCAGTGAACGATCTTCGCCCGCGCCCGCGAGGTGGTGATGTAACCCAGGTTCGGGTTCAGCCAGTCGCGGCTCGGCGTGCCGTGCTTGCTGGTGATGATCTCGACCTGTTCACCGGTTTGCAGGCTGTAGTTGAGCGGCACGATGCGCCCGTTGATCTTGGCGCCGCGGCAGTTGTGACCGATCTCGGTGTGGACGCGGTAGGCGAAGTCCAGTGGCGTCGCGCCCTTGGGCAAGTCGATGGCGTGACCGTCCGGGGTAAAGATGTAGACCCGGTCGGGTTCGATATCGACCCGCAGCTGTTCGGCCAACCCGCCAATGTCGCCCAGCTCTTCGTGCCACTCGAGCACCTGACGCAGCCAGGAGATTTTCTCTTCGTAGTGATTGGAGCCGGACTTGACGTCGGTGCCCTTGTAGCGCCAGTGCGCGCAAACGCCAAGCTCGGCCTCTTCATGCATGGCGTGGGTGCGGATCTGCACCTCCAGCACCTTGCCCTCGGGCCCGATCACCGCGGTATGCAATGAGCGATAGCCGTTCTCTTTCGGGTTGGCGATGTAGTCGTCGAACTCTTTCGGGATGTGCCGCCACAGGGTGTGGACAATGCCGAGCGCGGTGTAGCAGTCGCGCATTTCCGGCACGAGTACCCGCACGGCGCGCACGTCGTAGATCTGGCTGAACTCCAGGCCCTTGCGCTGCATTTTGCGCCAGATCGAATAGATGTGCTTGGCCCGACCGCTGATGTCGGCATCGACGCCGGTGGCCTGCAATTCGTTCTTCAGCTGACTCATCACGTCGCTGATGAAGCGCTCGCGATCCAGACGCCGCTCGTGCAGCAACTTGGCGATCTGCTTGTATTGGTCAGGCTCGAGGTAACGGAAGGACAAGTCCTCCAGCTCCCACTTGATGTGGCCGATACCCAGGCGGTGGGCCAGTGGCGCGTAGATGTCGAACACCTCGCGAGCCACGCGGTTGCGCTTCTCGTCGTCGGCGGTCTTCACCGCACGGATCGCGCAGGTGCGCTCGGCCAGCTTGATCAGGGCCACGCGCACGTCGTCGACCATGGCCACGAGCATCTTGCGCAGGTTTTCCACCTGGCCCTGGGTGCCCATCACCATGGATTTGCGCGGGCTCAAGCTGTCACTGATCGCCGCCATGCGCTGCACGCCGTCGATCAGTTTGGCGACCACCGGGCCGAAGCGCTGGCTGACCGTGGGCAACGGGATCTGGCCTTCGCGTACGCCCCGGTACAAGACCGCGGCCACCAGCGAATCCTGATCGAGCTTGAGGTCGGCGAGGATCTCGGCGATCTCCAGGCCCGTGCGGAAACTCGAGTTGCCTTCGGTCCACAGATTCTTAGCCGCATTGGCTTGTTGTTCGGCCTCGCGAGCGAACTCGCAGGCTTCTTTCAAGGCTTCGCGATCCAGTGCCAGATCGACACTGACCGCGTGATCGAGCCAAGCCTCGAGATTGATACTGCCGTCGGTGTTGATCGGCTGGTGTGCTCTCACCTGTACCATCTTGCTTACCTTCCCTACGACGCAGATTCAATGCGTCAAATCGCTGACCTTCGTTGCCCATGAGCCCACATCGGGCTGGTACGCGGCTGCACGGGCGGGCCAGTCGGACCAGACGAGCGTCCTAGCTCGCTTCAAATAACGCCATGGCCTCGACATGTGCCGTCTGAGGAAACATATCGAGAATCCCGGCACGTTTTAACCGGTAGCCCTGCTTGATCAATTCGACCGTGTCGCGCGCCAGGGTCGCAGGGTTGCACGACACATACACCAACCGCTCGGCCCCCAGGGACTTGAGCTTGCGCACGACCTCGAAAGCGCCGTCACGCGGTGGGTCCAAGAGTACCGCACAAAAGCCTTCGCCGGCCCATTCGGCATCGGTCAAAGGCTGGGATAAATCGGCCTGAAAAAATTTCGCGTTATGCAGATTGTTGCTGATCGCATTCGCGGCGGCGCGATCGACCATCACCTGCACCCCCTCCACCGCCACGACTTCGCGAACGGCTTTGGCCAACGGCAAGGCAAAGTTACCCAACCCACAGAATAGATCGAGAACGCGTTCATCGGCTTGCGGTTTCAGCCATTCCAGCGCCTGGGCGACCATCGCTTCGTTGACCCCGGCATTGACCTGGATGAAATCCCCCGGTCGGTACGCCAGATTCAGGTCCCACTGTTCAAGACGATAGCCCAGGGACTGCTCGGCCTCGACCGGATGCGGCTCGCCGTCACCGTGCAACCACAACTGGGCGTGATGGAACGCGCAGAAATCCTTGAGGATGGTCATGTCGCTTTCGGACAACGGCGCCATGTGGCGCAGCAATACCGCCAACGATGAACCGCTGAACAATTCCACGTGACCCAGTGCTTGAGGTTTACTCAAGCGCCGCAGCATTTCCGGCAAGCGGGCCATGATCGGTTGCAAGGGCTGTACCAGCACCGGGCAATCATCGATGCCGACAATGTCCTGGCTGCCAGCGGCACGGAAACCGACTTCGAGTTTTTTCGCCTTCATGTCCCAACGCACCGCCACCCGGGCGCGACGGCGGTAGGCGAATTCCGGACCGCTCAATGGCGCGGCCCACTCTTCGGGCTCGACGCCTGCGACCTTGGACAATTGCTCGGCGAGCATGCGCTGTTTCAGGGCGAGTTGTTCGTTATGGGGCAGATGCTGCACGCTGCAGCCGCCGCAGCGACCGGCGTGGGCACAGGGTGCGGGCCGACGCAGTTCGCTGGCCTTGAACACCCGCTCGGTACGCGCTTCGACCACTTTGCCGTGGGCGCCGAGCACCCGCGCCTCGATCTCTTCACCGGCCAGTGCGCCGATGACGAACCAGGTACGCCCTTCGAAAAACGCGATACCACGACCGTCATTGGCCAGGCGCTCGATGCTCAGGCGCTGCTTTTTGCCGGTCGGGACTTGCGGGGCCTTGCTGCCGCCGGTGGGCTGGAAGCGCAGGCCTCTCTCGTGCTTGGCCATCAGTTGGGCGCGTCGAAAATGCCGGTCGACAGATAACGGTCGCCACGGTCGCAGATGATCGCGACGATCACCGCGTTTTCAACTTCTTTGGACAGGCGCAGCATCGCTGCCACCGCCCCGCCCGAGGACACGCCACAGAAGATGCCTTCTTCGCGGGCCAGGCGCCGGGTGACGTCTTCGGCTTCGCTTTGCGCCATGTCGACGATACGGTCGACGCGCTCGGCTTGATAAATTTTCGGCAGGTATTCCTGCGGCCAACGGCGGATGCCGGGAATGGCTGAGCCTTCCATCGGTTGCAGGCCGATGATCTGCACGCTGTCGCTCTGCTCTTTCAAGTAGCGCGAGACGCCCATGATCGTGCCGGTGGTGCCCATGGAGCTGACGAAATGGGTGATGGTGCCCTGGGTCTGGCGCCAGATTTCCGGACCGGTGGTGGTGTAGTGCGCCTCGGGGTTGTCACCGTTGGCGAACTGATCCAGCACCTTGCCACGGCCTTCGGCCTCCATGCGCTGGGCGAGGTCGCGGGCACCTTCCATGCCCTCCTCCTGGCTGACCAGGATAAGCTCGGCGCCATAGGCAGTCATCGCCGCCTTGCGTTCGGCGCTGGAGTTGTCCGGCATGATCAGGATCATCTTGTAACCCTTGATCGCGGCGGCCATGGCCAGCGCAATCCCGGTATTACCGGAAGTCGCTTCGATCAGCGTATCGCCGGCATGGATCTGCCCGCGCAACTCGGCGCGGGTGATCATCGACAGCGCCGGACGGTCCTTGACCGAACCCGCCGGGTTATTCCCTTCGAGCTTGAGCAAAAGGGTATTGCTGGTGGCGCCGGGCAGGCGCTGCAAACGGACCAGCGGAGTGTTGCCGACGCAATCGGCGATGGTTGGGTACTGCAAGGTCATGGCGTATTCGCAATCCAGACTGCGGGGGCGCCTATCATACCGGCAAACCATCCAAGGCCATATCACGCAAAGTGCGGTGCTTATGGCTTGTGGGAATAAGGGTGGCTTACAACGCAAAACTTGAAGCCGCTTCTCCGTCCTCTCCTTGCGGTGTATTCGGAGCCGACAAAGCAGAAATCGCGGCCAAGCTCACTCAAGAACTGCTTGAGGCGCCCCAGCAAGCCCCGATGCAGATCGGTTTCGGCGTGGGCGCCGGGCAAGTCGAGAAATTCGACCATGTAGGCGTCGCGGAATATCTCTAACGCGCAGGGGTGGGTTTGTTTCAGAACCGCGGAAACTTTGGCCGGCTGGGTCACGCTGCGTTCAAACAGCGCTGTCTTGAACTGACGCTCCAGCTCGCGCTTTGACCATTTTTCCTGAACGGCCATTCGCAGGTAAAACTCGCGCTCTTCCGGGCGTTTGCTCTGGCCGAAGATGATCACGTTGTGGGACCAGGACAATTGTCGCGCCAGTGGTGCGACTTTTTCTTCTGCGCAGTAAATCTCATAAAACTGGCGCATGCGGAACAAATTCGAGCGAGTGAAGCCACGCAAACCGGGCTGAGTCTGAGCCAGATGCACAGCCAGTTGACCGACCACGGAATCACCCCATTCGGCATTCTCCAGCTTGCGGCTGATATAGGCACCCACCTGCCAGTACAACTCGATCAGCTGGGTATTCACCGCCTGCATAGCCTGGCGCCTGGCACTTTGAATCAGCGCAAGCACTTCGTTGAAACGATCGTCGGTTTTGCTTGCGGGAGCGAAGGGTACGGTCATGCCTGGATCCTTGTACACGAGTAAAAGCGTGAGCTTAAACCGCCAGGGATGCTTGAAATGACCGGTGATACCCTTTGGGAAATGTCGTACAGAAACTCGGGAACGCTCCCGCAAAATCAGAGCGTTGTAGGAAGGGAGAGCCTGCTCGCGTAGGAGTCATCACTGACAGCTCCATCATCCGCCACCAACCGCATATTAATCCGCAAGCCGCTCCCGGTGTTCTGCGCCCAGAGCTTTCCGCCCTGACGCCGCACTGCATTCCGGGCAATACTCAAGCCCAGGCCAAATCCACCGTCCCCCGGCCGCGAGCCGTCGAGGCGGGTGAAGGGCAAGAAGATTCGCTCAAGATCGTTTTCCGCCACGCCGCCGCCCTGATCCTCCAGCCATAGGTGCCAGAAATCACCATCGCGTTGCCCGCCCAGATGGACAATGCCACCCTTGGGCGAATGTCGAATCGCATTACGCAGCATGTTCTCCAGGGCCTGGGCCAGGGTATTGAGGTGGCCGCGCACCCAGCAGGAGGCGTCCACCGAACATTGCAATTGCCCATCCGGCCAGCAACTTTCGTAGCAGGCGTTTTCCGTGAGCATTTCCCACAAGGCCTGGACCTGAATCGCTTCGTCGGGCAATCGCGTGCGTTCCGTGTCGAGCCAGGCCAATTGCAGCGTGTCTTCCACCAGCCGTTGCATGCCGTCGACCTCGCGGCCGATGCGCTCGCGCAACTGCTCCAGGCCCTGCTCGCTTTCACTGGCCACCCGCAGGCGGCTCAACGGCGTGCGCAATTCATGGGACAGGTCGCGTAATAGTTGTTGCTGCAGCGCCACGGTGCTTTGCAGACGTTCGGACATGTGATCGAACGCCCTGCCCAGTTCTCCCAGTTCGTCGGCGCGATTGGTGGTGCGGCGCGACAGTCGCACGTTGAGCTGATCGGCACGCCAGGCGTTGGCTTGTTCGCGCAGGTGATTGAGCGGCACCACCAGCAAGCGGTACAGGCCGACGCACAACAGCAAGGTGAACAACCCGGGAATGACGCCGTTGGTGATCACCCGCCAGAACACCCGATAGCGTCCCGGCACAAAGCGTTGGGGCAGTTCGATCACCAGGCTGCCGACGGAAGGGTCGCCGGGAAACGGCACCCGCATCCACGGCCGGCCTTTCTTGTGAATAGGCCAATCCAGGCCGCGCAGAAACGTCAGGTGTTCAATTTCATCGTCCGTCAGCGCAAAGCTGCTCAAGGACTGCAGGTCACCGCCGATGACGCCAACCCAGCTCTTTTCCCTTTGATGCATGGTCTGCAGCCAGTCATCGACCCCCTCGGTCCGGCGCTGTTGCCACGCCTGTTCCGCCTCGGCGGCATAACGCGTCAAGGTGCCTCGGGCCTCGTCCGAGAGGAACTGGTTGCGCTGCTCCATGTAGCGGCCCCAGGACCAGCTCAACCAGATCATCAGCAGGCAGAACGCCACCAACAGGCAGGCCAGTTTCCAGAACAGCGAATGCCGGCCCGGCAAGTTACATTTCATCGCCGGCACTCAGGATGTAGCCCTTGCCCCAGACCGTGCGCACTTCCCGCTCGGTATAGCCGATGGCCTTGAGTTTGCGGCGAATCTGGCTGATGTGCATGTCCAGGCTGCGATCGTGGGCGGCATAACCTCGTTGCAGGACCTGCTGATAAAGGAAGGCCTTGCTCAATACTTCATCGGCGCTGCGGCTCAGGGTTTCCAGCAGGCGATATTCACTGCGGGTCAGGCCGGCAGGCTGCTGCCGATAAAATACGTCGCAGCGCTCGTCGTCGAAACGCAGGCTGTCCACCTCGGCCACCAGCGCCACCGGCGTCGGCCGGCGATCGAGCGCTACCCGGCGCAGGATGGCTTCGATACGTACGCGCAACTCGGCCATGCTGAAGGGTTTGGGCAGGTAATCATCGGCCCCCAGTTGAAAGCCGCTGATGCGATCGGCCTCGGCGCCGAGTGCCGACATCAGCAACACCGGGGTGGAATGGCTGCGGCGCAGTTGCGTCAGCGCCGCCAGCCCGTCCAGCCCCGGCAACAGGATGTCCATCAACACCACATCGAAGGCTTGCTCGCGGGCCATGTCCAGGCCTTCCTGGCCATTCTGGCACCAGGTTACCTGAAAGCCGCTACGGCCCAGATGTTCATGGACATAGGCACCGAGTACGAGATCGTCTTCGATGGCGAGGATACGGGGATGGCCAGCGCTGATGGTCGTCATTATTATCTGCAAATAATTCTCAGTTGTTAATTATTCAAGATTGCCTCGCCCGGGGCAACCCGAGGGCTTGCGCAAGACGCAAAAGCCCACGAACAACCGACGAGTGACGACATCAATTACCGAGGATCGCCCGCGTGCAAATCGCTACACTGCGCAAGTGGCGCGTGCCGGACGCATGCGCTGCCCTATAAATAGCCGGTTGCAGGAGAGAGGCGTGCTGACGAAACTGGGAATCAAAGGCCGCGTGCTGTTGCTGACGCTGCTGCCGACCAGCCTGATGGCATTGGTCCTGGGCGGCTATTTCACCTGGATGCAGCAATCGGACCTGCAGACCCAACTCCTGCAGCGCGGCGAAATGATCGCCGAGCAACTGGCGCCGCTGGTGGCGCCCGCCATGGGCCACAACAACAACGAACTGCTGGAACGTATCGCCACCCAGTCCCTGGAACAGCCGGACGTGCGCGCCGTGACCTTCCTGGCCCCGGACCGCACGCCGCTGGCCCACGCCGGGCCGATCATGCTGACCCAGGCGCCCATGGGCGAAGGTTCGCAAATGCTGCGCCGCAGTGGCAGTGAAGCCACGCGTTACCTGCTGCCGGTGTTCGGCAAACACCGCAACCTGGCCGGCGACGTGATTCCCGATGAAGCCGACCGCCTGCTGGGCTGGGTCGAACTCGAGCTGTCCCACAATGGCATGCTGTTGCGTGGCTACCGCAGCCTGTTCGCCAGCCTGCTGATGATCGGCGCCGGCCTCGGGGGCGCGGCGCTACTGGCCTTGCGCATGGGCCGCACGATCAATCGGCCGCTGACCCAGATCAAACAGGCCGTGGCCCAACTCAAGGACGGTCACCTGGAAACCCGCCTGCCGCCCCTGGGCAGCCAGGAGCTGGATGAATTGGCCTCCGGCATCAATCGCATGGCCGGCACCCTGCAGAATGCCCAGGAAGAACTGCAACACAGCATCGACCAGGCCACCGAGGACGTGCGCCAGAACCTCGAGACCATCGAGATCCAGAACATCGAACTCGACCTGGCGCGCATGGAAGCCCTGGAGGCGAGCCGGATCAAGTCCGAGTTCCTGGCCAACATGAGCCATGAAATTCGCACGCCGCTCAACGGCATCCTTGGCTTCACCCATCTGCTGCAGAAAAGTGAACTGACCCCGCGCCAGCTCGATTACCTGGGCACCATCGAAAAGTCTGCCGACAGCCTGCTGGGCATCATCAACGAGATCCTCGACTTTTCGAAGATCGAGGCCGGCAAGCTAGTGCTCGACCATATTCCGTTCAATCTGCGCGACCTGCTGCAGGACACATTGACCATTCTCGCCCCCGCAGCCCACGCCAAACAGCTGGAGCTGATCAGCCTGGTGTATCGCGACACGCCCCTGTCGCTGGTGGGCGATCCGTTGCGGCTCAAGCAGATCCTGACCAACCTGGTCAGCAACGCGATCAAGTTCACCCGCGAGGGCACCATCGTCGCCCGGGCCATGCTCGAGGAAGAACACGAAGACAGCGTGCAACTGCGCATCAGCATCCAGGACACCGGCATCGGCCTGTCGAGCCAGGATGTGCGCGCGTTGTTCCAGGCCTTCAGCCAGGCCGATAACTCGCTGTCGCGGCAACCCGGCGGCACCGGCCTGGGGCTGGTGATCTCCAAGCGCCTGATCGAACAAATGGGGGGCGAGATTGGTGTCGATAGCACCCCGGGCGAGGGATCGGAGTTCTGGATCAGCCTGAACCTGCCCAAGGCCCGCGACGATGCCGAAGACCTGCCGAGCGCGCCGCTGCTCGGTCGGCGGATCGCCGTGCTGGAAAACCATGAGCTGGCGCGCCAGGCGTTGCAGCATCAACTGGAAGACTGCGGCCTGGACGTCACCCCGTTCACTACCCTGGAAAGCCTGGCGAACGGCGTCACCGGCGCGCATCAGACCGATCAGGCGATCGAACTCGCGGTGCTCGGAATCACCAGCAACGACATGCCACCGGAACGCCTCAACCAGCACATCTGGGACCTCGAGCACCTGGGCTGCAAAGTGCTGGTGTTGTGTCCCACCACCGAACAGACGCTGTTCCACCTGTCGGTGCCGAACCCCCACAGCCAGCTCCAGGCCAAACCGGCTTGCACCCGCAAGCTGCGGCGTGCGCTGTCCGACCTGGTCAACCCGCGGCAGTTGCGCAGCGAAGCCAGCGAGCCGGTGTCCAGCCGCGCGCCGAAGGTGCTGTGCGTCGACGACAACCCGGCCAATCTGCTGCTGGTGCAAACCCTGCTCGAAGACATGGGCGCCAAGGTGCTCGCCGTGGAAAGCGGTTATGCGGCGATCAAGGCGGTGCAGAACGAGACGTTCGACCTGGTGCTGATGGACGTGCAAATGCCCGGCATGGATGGGCGCCAAAGTACCGAGGCGATCCGCCAATGGGAAAGCGAGCGGCATTGCACGCCGCTGCCGATCGTAGCCCTCACGGCGCATGCCATGGCCAACGAAAAACGCGCCTTGCTGCAAAGCGGCATGGACGATTACCTGACCAAGCCGATCAGCGAGCGGCAATTGGCGCAGGTGGTCCTCAAATGGAGCGGGCTGGCACTGCGCAACCACACACCGGACCGCGCAGGCGACAGCCACGGCAGCACCTACGAGTTGCAGGTGCTCGATCACGAAGAAGGCTTGCGCCTGGCTGCCGGCAAGGCCGATCTGGCCGCCGACATGCTGGCAATGCTGCTGGCGTCGCTGGAAGCCGACCGTGAAGCCATCCGCCAGGCCCAGCAAAGCAACGACCACAACGCCCTGATCGAGCGGGTTCATCGCCTGCACGGCGCGACCCGTTATTGCGGCGTACCGCAACTGCGCGCCGCCTGCCAACGCAGTGAAACCCTGCTCAAGCAGAAAGACCCGAAGGCCTTTGGCGCACTTGAAGACCTCGACCGGGCGATCAATCGCCTGGCGGCCCAGGCGCGCATCAACGCCTGATGCACATTCCAGGAGGACCACATGCGCACGATACTTTTCAGCAGCCAGACCTACGACCGCGACAGCTTTCTTGCCGCCCACCTGCCGCCCGGTATCGAGCTGCACTTTCAGCCGGCACGCCTGAGCCTCGACACCGTGGCGCTGGCAGAGCATCACGAGGTGGTCTGCGCCTTCATCAATGATGACCTCGGCGCCCCGGTGCTCGAACGCCTGGCCGCAGGCGGCACACGCCTGATCGCCCTGCGCTCGGCCGGCTACAACCATGTCGACCTCGCGGCGGCGAAGCGCCTGGGGCTGGCGATCGTGCGCGTCCCGGCCTATTCGCCCCACGCCGTGGCCGAGCATGCCGTCGCCCTGATCCTGGCACTCAACCGCCGCCTGCACCGCGCCTACAACCGCACCCGCGAAGGCGATTTCAGCCTGCACGGGCTGACGGGGTTCGACCTGGTGGGCAAGACCGTCGGCGTGGTCGGCACCGGGCAGATCGGCGCGACTTTCGCGAAAATCATGCACGGGTTCGGCTGCCAGTTGCTGGCCTACGACCCGTTCCCCAATCCCCAGGTCGAAGCCCTTGGCGCCCGCTACCTGGACTTGCCGCAGTTGCTGGCCGAGTCGCAGATCATCAGCCTGCACTGTCCGCTCAATGCCCAGAGCAAGCATTTGATCAACCGCCAGACCCTGGCGCACATGCAGCCAGGCGCCATGTTGATCAACACCGGCCGCGGCGGCCTGGTGGACACCCCGGCGCTGATCGATGCCTTGAAGAGCGGCCAACTGGGTTATTTGGGACTGGATGTGTATGAAGAGGAAGCCCAACTGTTCTTCGAGGACCGTTCCGACCTGCCGTTGCAGGACGATGTACTGGCGCGGTTGCTGACCTTCCCCAACGTGATCGTCACGGCCCACCAGGCCTTCCTGACCCGCGAAGCCCTGGGGGCGATTGCCGCGACCACCTTGCAGAACATCGCGGCGTGGGCGGCCGGGTCGCCAGAGAATCAGGTCGATGGTGATTGAACCTGATCGAAGGTCATATGCCTGCGGCATGCTTCGCGTAAGCCCGTGCTAGCATATCGCGCATATTTGGAGGACCCATGGTCGAACACGATTTCCGCTACACCCTGATGAACCCGCAACACACCCTCACCGAATGCCGCGCCCTGGTGCCGGGGCGTTATCAAGTCACCGGCAACGGCGGCTCGATTCGTAATAACGACGTGCTGGTCGTGACCCTCAAGGGCGCCAAGGACTTGTCCATGCGCCTGACCGTCGAAACGGTTCGCCACCTGATCAACCCTCCTGGCCAATGGGTCGCGGTGGCCAGTGGCCCGGTGTTCGGCGAACTGGCGATCCATACCTGGCAGGTGAATTGCGACAGCTGCGCCAAAGAACTGAGTTTCGAGTTCGCCGTGGACGCCAAGCTTGGCAACAAGGCTGAAAAGCCTGCCGCCACCGCGCGGATTGCCGAGTTGGGCTGGACCACCGTTGGCGAAAAGCACCTGTGCCCCAAATGCCAGGAGCCTGCGTGATGAAACGCCTCGCCCTGACCGCGATGGTCGGTGCCAGCCTGGTGGGCTGCGCCGCCGAACCAGTGCAACTTGAACAAAACCGCAGTTACATCCTGGAGTGGATCGGCGAGCGTCCGTTGATGGATTACAGCCACCTGACCATCACCCTGGGTGAGGACGGTCGCGCCTACGGTAACGGCGGCTGCAACCACTGGTTCGCGCCGTACACCCTGGAAGGCCACAAGCTGAGCTTCGGCAAGATCGGCAGCACCCGCAAACTCTGTGCGCCGGCCCTGATGGAGCAGGAAAAACGCTTCCTCCAGGCACTGGAAGGCGTGCAGCGCTGGGATGTCTCGTCCATCGACCAGATGCGTTTCTGGCCTGCCGAAGGCAAGCCGCTGCGCTGGTGGCTGGAAGAGGGTTGATCCCCTCTAAACCTGTAGGAGCCGGCTTGCCGGCGAAGGCGTCTTTGACCATTTCGCTGGACTGTCGGACCTCTTCGCTGGCAAGCCAGCTCCTACACGGTTTGTCGTTGCCACCCGCCTAATTTTTCGCCTGTAATGCTTCGAGCTTGGCCACCACCCCCGCCGCCGTCTGCTCGCCCATCAACTGCTCCCGCACCTTGCCCTTGTTATCGATGATGTAGGTCACCGGCAACGCCTCGCTGCGCGGCAATTCGAACAACTCGGAAGGGTCCTGCGCCAGCACGGTGAACTTGATCCCGAGTTTCTCGCTGGCACTTTTCAGCTCTTCGCCCTGCACGTTGTCGAAGTTGACCCCGAACACGCCGATCTTCCTGTCCTTGAGCTGCTCGGCCAGGGTGTTCAGCTCCGGAATCTCGGTGCGGCACGGGCCGCACCATTCCGCCCAGTAATTGATCACCAGCCATTTGCCGTCCAGACGCTCGGCGGCGACCTTCTGTCCGTTCTGATCGATCCCGTAGTCGTTACCGCAGCCCCCCAGCATCAACGCCCCGATAATCGTCAATGCCGCTGCCAGTCGCCTTGTCATGTCGTGTTCCTTGTCAAAAATTGAAAGCGCCTGCGACCCGTCGCCTGCCAAGGTTCAGGATTAGGCGCTGCCCAGTTAGAATAGCCGCCACCTTACGCAAGATGCGACCCGCTCATGACCGATCTGACGCTTTATCACAACCCGCGCTGCTCGAAATCCCGCGGTGCGCTCGAACTGCTGCAAGCCCGCGGCCTGACCCCGACGGTGTTCCGCTACCTGGAAACGCCGCTGGACGCCGCGCAAATCCAGAGCCTGCTGGGCAAACTCGGGATCAGTGCGCGGCAACTGCTGCGCACCGGCGAAGACGAATACAAGACCCTGAACCTGGCCGACAGCAGCCTGAGCGAGGCGCAGTTGATCGCCGCCATCGCCGCCCACCCGAAACTGATGGAGCGACCGATCCTCGAAGTCGGCGACAAGGCCATCATCGGCCGTCCGCCAGAGCAGGTCCTGGAGCTGTTGCCGTGAGTGCGCCGTACATTCTGGTGCTGTATTACAGCCGCAGCGGTTCGACCAATGAAATGGCCCGGCAGATTGCCCGTGGCGTCGAACAGGCCGGCCTTGAAGCCCGACTGCGCACGGTACCGGCGATTTCCACCGAATGCGAAGCCGTGTCCCCGGATATCCCGGACGAAGGCGCGCTCTACGCCAGCCTCGATGACCTGAAGAACTGCGCAGGCCTGGCGCTGGGCAGTCCGACCCGCTTCGGCAACATGGCGGCGCCGCTCAAGTACTTCCTCGACGGCACCAGCAACCTGTGGCTGACCGGCGCCCTGGTCGGCAAGCCTGCCGGTGTGTTCACCTCCACCGCAAGCCTGCATGGCGGGCAGGAAACCACCCTGCTGTCGATGATGCTGCCGTTGTTGCACCACGGCATGCTGATCACCGGCCTGCCCTACAGCGAGTCGGCACTCCTGGAAACCCAGGGCGGCGGCACGCCGTACGGCGCCAGCCATCATGCCGGTGCCGATGGCAAAAGCGGCCTGGATACCCACGAAGTGGCGTTGTGTCGTGCACTCGGTATGCGCTTGGCCAAGACTGCTCAGAAACTGGAGGGTTGAGGGTGGCCAAGAAGCCGAAGGTCCTGCCCGCTATCGAATGGCTTGAGCCACGGGTTCGGGTCATGCGCGTCATCAGCCTGCTGTGTTTCCTTGGCCTGGTGGGATTGCTCTGCGTTTACTACCTGATGGTCGCTGACCTGCACGGTGCGCGGCCGTGGGTGATTCTGCTGATCGAGCTGGTGCCGTTGTTGCTGCTCGCGCCGGGGATGATTGTCGGCAATGCCCGGGGGCATTCATGGATGTGCTTTGTGGTGAACCTGTATTTCATCAAGGGCGCATTGGCCGCCTATGACCCGAACCGGCAGTTCTTCGGTGTGCTGGAGATGGCCGCAAGCCTGGCGGTGTTCTGTTCGGCACTGTTGTATGTGCGGTGGCGGTATCAGTTGAACCGCAAGTTGGCTGGCGAGGGCGAGATCTCCGTCGCCTGACAGAATGCAATCGCCAGCAGGCTGGCTCCCACAGGGGACTTGTGTCCTGCACAGATCCAATGTGGGAGCCAGCCTGCTGGCGATTGGAGCCACGCGGTCTCAATGATTGACGGTGTAAGCCAGCATCATCGAGATCTGGCTCATCGGCCGCCCGCCACTTTCCTCATGCCACTGGTTGAACACTTCCTGCACCAACGCCAGGTCGCGCAAGCTGGTCGGCACCTTGTCGACGATCTTCTGCGCATTCAACGCCGCCACCACGTCATAGCTCGGCACAAAGGTGTCCTTGCCGACCATGCGCAAGAATCGCGGCGCTGACAGGCCGCCCAACTGATGGCCGCGTTTTTTCAGGAAGGTCCAGAGCCCGACGATATCGGTCACTGGCCAATCGGCAATCAGCGCGCCGAAGCTGCCCTTTTCATGGGCCACGTCGAGAATGAACTGCGCATTGCGCGGCACGCTCTTGAGCTTGCCCAGATGGCGGATGATCCGCGTGTCCTGCATCAGCCGTTCCAGGTGTTCGGCGCTCATCAGCACGACTTTTTCCGGGTCGAATCTGAAAAACACTTCTTCGAAGGCTGGCCACTTGGCGTCCACCAGGCTGTGCTTGAGCCCGGCGCGGAAGACCCGCAATGCCATGGTCGAGAGGTAGCGGTCATCGCTGATCTTGCGCAATTGCGCCGGGGTCTTGGGCAGGGGCAGATGGGCTTCCAGTTCAGCGGCCGAACCGAAGCGGTTCAGACAGTATTCGTTCAGCCACTTGTAATCGCGCATGCCCTCTCCTGAGGATTGAAAAATGAACTGCCAACTGGTGACAAAACCTGTGGGAGCCAGCCTGCTGGCGATGAAGCGGTGTCAGACAACAATGAAGCGCCTGACACTCCGCCATCGCCAGCAGGCTGGCTCCCACAGTAATCGGGTTTAGAGGTTGACCACATTGACGAAACGCGAAGCGGCGCTTTCGTCGATCTTGAGGCTGGTGAAGTCGAACAGGTTGCGGTCCGCCAGTTGCGACGGGATCACGTTCTGCAGGCTGCGGAAAATGCTTTCGGTACGGCCGGGGGTCTTGCGCTCCCAATCCTGCAGCATTTCCTTGACCACCTGGCGCTGCAGGTTTTCCTGGGAGCCACAGAGGTTGCACGGGATGATCGGGAACTGCTTGAGGTCCGAGTAGGCCTGGATGTCCTTCTCGTTGCAGTAGGCCAACGGGCGGATCACCACGTTGCGCCCGTCATCGGCGCGCAATTTCGGCGGCATGGCCTTGAGCGAACCGTTGAAGAACATGTTCAGGAAGAACGTCTCGACGATGTCGTCGCGGTGATGGCCGAGAGCCATCTTGGTCGCGCCAATTTCGTCGGCAAAGGTGTAGAGCGTACCGCGACGCAGGCGCGAGCACAGGGAGCAGGTGGTCTTGCCTTCCGGGATCAGCTCCTTGACCACCGAGTAGGTGTCTTTCTCGACGATGTGGTACTCGATCCCCAGTTCCTTGAGGTAGGCCGGCAGCACATGCTCGGGGAAACCCGGCTGTTTCTGGTCCATGTTCACGGCCACGATCTCGAACTTGATCGGCGCGACCTTCTGCAAGTGCATCAGCACATCAAGCATGGTGTAGCTGTCCTTGCCGCCGGACAGGCAGACCATGACCTTGTCACCGTCTTCAATCATGTTGAAATCGGCGACCGCCTCACCGGCCTGTCGGCGAAGGCGCTTTTGCAGTTTGTTCTGGTTGACCGTAAGAGTGCCCATGACGCGAAATCCGTGAGGTGTGACGAAAGGCGCGCATTTTACGCAAAAACCCATCAGGAACGAAGTACCCCGACGGATCGCGTGCCCTACAGATGCAACAGCGATTACCCGGGTGCTTTACAGCGCAATTTGCTCTAAGCCCTACCCCCTGTGGGGTTAAGACCTTCCTATACTGCGTCATAAGGTCGCAATCACATACAGACCTATTACTTACTTGGCCACATTGGCCCGTAGGGCGCTCCACTGGGGGGCGACGGTAAAAACAAGAGGAGTGACTGGCATGATCCATCACGTAGTGGGGCTCTTCACCCACCCTGACCAAGAATGGAAAGAGATTCGTGGCGATCAGGAAGAAAGTATCAGCCACATGTACCTGACCCACACGCTGATCCTGGCGGCGATACCGGCGGTATCGGCCTTTATCGGGACTACGCAGGTGGGCTGGGTCATCGGCAATCGCCCCCCGGTGATGCTGACCGTGGAAAGCGCACTATGGATGACAGTCATGTCGTACCTGGCGATGCTTGGCGGCGTAGCGGTAATGGGTGCGTTCATCCACTGGATGGCCCGCACCTATGACGCCAATCCGAGCCTGGCACGCTGCATCGCGTTCGCAACCTATACCGCTACACCGCTGTTCATCGGCGGCCTGGCGGCCCTGTACCCCCACCTGTGGCTGGGGATGGTCGTTGGCACTGCGGCCATCTGCTACACGGTCTACCTGCTGTATGTGGGGCTGCCAACCTTCATGAACATTCCATCTGACGAGGGCTTTCTGTTTTCAAGTTCGGTGCTCGCCGTAGGCCTGGTGGTGCTGGTCGCCATCATGGCGTTCACCGTGATTGTCTGGGGACTCGGCGTGGGGCCGGTCTATACCAATTAACACTCACCACAAAAAAATCAGATCTGCCGACACAGGCCGCCGCAAGGCGGCCTTTTAATGCCCGCGCCACAAGAGCGCCGAAGACCATTCGGCGCTTCGCAGATTCGCAAGGCACCGGGCTTGCGGCATACTGGACTGCTCTGGAGATCCATCAAGCATGCCCGAGCAACTCAATACCCGCGTCGAAGACTGTTTTCAACAAGCCGAATCCTTTTTCAAACGACCTTTCAAACGTCCTGTGGTGAGCTTCAAGCTGCGCGGGCAAAAAGCCGGTGTCGCGCACCTGCACGAGAACCTGCTGCGTTTCAATCCGCAGCTGTACCGGGAAAACACCGAAGATTTTCTCAAGCAGACCGTCGCCCACGAGGTCGCGCACCTGATCGCCCATCAACTGTTCGGTGACCGCATCCAGCCCCATGGCGAAGAGTGGCAACTGATCATGCGCGGCGTGTACGAATTGCCCCCCAACCGTTGCCACACCTACGACGTCAAACGCCGCAGCGTCACCCGCTACATCTACAAGTGCCCGTGCGCCGACAGCGATTTCCCGTTCTCGGCGCAGCGTCATGGTTTGGTGCGGCAGGGGCGGCGGTATTTGTGTCGGCGGTGTCGCAACACCTTGGTGTTCAGTGGGGAAATGCGCATCGAGTAGTGAGATTTGTGGTGTCTGGGTCGACCTCTTCGCCAGCAGGCTGGCTCCCACAGGGGAAGATCCATTGTGGGAGCCAGCCTGCTGGCGATGGCGGCCTGACAGGCGCTAGAGAATTACCTTGGCACGCCGAAGTTCCTCAATCCGCTCTACACCAAACCCCAACTCCCCCAACACCTGATCGGTATGCTGCCCCAGCGCCGCGCCAATATGCCTGGGCTCCGGCAACCCGCTTGAAAACTTCAATGGACAAGCCATCTGCGCCTGACTCGAACCATCCCCCCGCGGCACTTCAGCCACCAGTTCCCGCGCCTGCAACTGCGGATGCCGCACCGCCTCACCCAGGCTCAAGACCGGCTCGACACACGCATCGAGCTCGGCGAACAGTGCGCACAACTCGGCGAAGTCATGCTTTTCGAACTCAGTCTTCAACGCCTCCTTGAGCTGGCGTTGCTGTGCAGGCTGCGCAGATAACCCCAGGCTCGCCCACTCCTCCAGCCCGAGCGCCACACACAACTGTTTCATGAACCCCGGTTCCAGGCTGCCCACCGACAACCAGCGCCCATCCTGGGAGCGGTAATAGTCATAGAAGCTGCCGCCATTGAGCACCTGGTCTTCCCGACCCGGTTCGATCCCACAAGCCAGGTACCCGGCACCCGCCATGGCGTTCAGGCTGAACGCGCAATCGGTCATGCTCACGTCCAGATGCTGGCCCTGCCCGCTGTACTGGCGTGCGATCACGGCCGCCAGCAGGCCGATGACCCCGTGCAGCGAGCCACCGGCGATGTCTGCCACCTGCATGCCCAGCGGCAGCGGGCCACTGTCGGCGCGTCCGCTGTAGCTCGCAAGCCCGGCCAGGGCAAGGTAGTTGATGTCATGGCCGGCGCGGTCCTTGTAGGGGCCGGTCTGACCGTAACCGGTGATCGAAACATAGATCAGCCGGGGATTGATCGCTTTCAGGGCCTCATAGCCCAGCCCCAATCGCTCCATGACGCCGGGGCGGAACTGCTCCAGCACGATGTCGTAGTCCTGCAGCAATTGCGTGATCACTTCCAGCGCTTCGGGCTGCTTGAGATCCAGGGCCAGGCTGCGTTTGTTGCGATTGAGGTAGGCATGGCTGGCCGAAACGCCCTGATCGTGGGGCGGCAGCACGCGCAGCAGGTCCATGCGGGTGGGTGATTCGATGCGCAGCACCTCGGCGCCCATGTCCGCCAGCAATAGCGAAGCGAACGGACCCGGCAGCAGTGTCGAGAAATCCAGTACCTTGAGTGATGCCAGTGGACCGAGCATGAGAATTCTCCCTGGATGATGCCCCAGCCTAGGCAGCCAAGCGCTTTGCAGCAATCACCTTATGCGCCACATGCAATGACCGTTGTGCTCAAATCCCGGGCATGAAAAAACCCGCCGAAGCGGGTTTTTCATTCAACAAGACTTACCTGGCGTTGGTCGGGGCTACCTCTTCGACGTGGCCCAGAACATCGTCTTTAGGCTCGTCGGCAATGCCGCGACCGCCAGACGCCAGCTCGGATTGCAGAACGTCGGTGTCCAGCTCCTTGACCCACTTCGCCACGACGATGGTGGCAACGGCGTTACCGACCAGGTTGGTCAGTGCACGGGCTTCGGACATGAAGCGGTCGATACCCAGGATCAGCGCCAGGCCGGCAACCGGCAGGTGGCCGACGGCGGACAGGGTCGCCGCCAGTACGATGAAGCCCGAACCGGTAACGCCCGCAGCGCCCTTGGAAGACAGCAGCAACACCACCAGCAAGGTGATCTGGTGGGTGATGTCCATGTGGGTGTCGGTGGCCTGGGCAATGAACACAGCCGCCATGGTCAGGTAGATCGCCGTACCGTCGAGGTTGAACGAGTAGCCGGTCGGGATCACCAGGCCAACCACGGACTTCTGCGCCCCCAGACGCTCCATCTTGATCAGCATGCGCGGCAGCACCGACTCCGAAGAGGAAGTACCCAGCACGATCAACAGTTCTTCACGGATGTAGCGGATCATCTTCAGCACGCTGAAGCCGTGCAGGCGGGCAATCGAACCCAGCACGATCAGGATGAACAGCAGGCAAGTGATGTAGAAGCAGGCCATCAGCTGGCCCAGTTGCACCAGCGAGCCGACACCGTAGGCACCAATGGTGAAGGCCATGGCACCGAAGGCACCGATCGGCGCGAGCTTCATGATCATGTTGATGATGTTGAACATCACGTGGGCGAAACGATCGATGAAGTCCAGCAGCGGCTTGCCGTAGGCACCCAGGCGATGCAGGGCGAAACCGAAGATCACCGAGAACATCAGCACTTGCAGGATGTCACCCGTGGCGAATGCGCCGACGATGGTGGACGGAATCACATTGAGCAGGAAGCCGATGACGCTTTGGTCAGCGCCAGCAGCGACATACTGGGCAACCTTGGAGGCATCCAGGGTGGTCACGTCGATGTGCATGCCGTTACCCGGCTGGACGATGTTGACCACCACCAGGCCCACCAGCAGCGCGATGGTCGAAACGATCTCGAAGTACAGCAATGCGTAACCGCCGGTCTTGCCGACCGACTTCATGTCCTGCATGCCAGCGATACCGCTGACGACGGTACAGAAGATGATCGGCGCGATGATCATCTTGATCAGCTTGATGAACCCGTCACCCAGCGGTTTTACGGCCACACCGAGCTGTGGATAGAAGTGACCGAGCAAAATACCGATGACAATTGCAACGATCACCTGGAAATACAGGGATTTGTACAGTGGCTGACGAGTCGTCATTGCAAAGTTCCTCAAGAGTGCGCGGCGACAACATCCGACTGTTGCCCACCCCAACTCAATTGCGAACCCTCCTGCACTGGAGGGATTTGTTTTTTCGAGCTGCGCGACGGCAGGCATCTACGGGTTCTATCGCAAGGCTCGTGCCACCTTGTAGGAAAAGCCTGAAAGCCTTTTGGCATCAAGGGTTGCAGGTTGGTGCGGGTCAACACACGACAACTGCGCAGTGGCGGATTTCCGCCCAGTCGTCGAATCACATCCTGTAATCTGGCGGATATCCGCCTTGTTCATGCCCATGCAGCGCGGCTACCATCCGTCGTTCTATGGACGGACTTGCCTCTATGCGCGAACGCACCATTGCCAGTCATTTCGCCCGTGCCGCCCTCGGTGGCGCGCAACGGCGTGGCTACGATTATTCGATACTGCTGCAGCAAGTGGGGATCAGCCCCGAGCTGCTCGACGAGCCTCGAGCGCGCATTCCTCCAGAACAGTTCACCCGGCTGATACAGGCACTATGGCTCGCGCTGGACGACGAGTACCTGGGTTTCGGCCGAGGCATCAGCAAACCCGGCAGCTTCGCGATGATGTGTCATGCCGTGATCCATTGCCGCAATCTGGATAAGGCACTGCATCGCGGATTATTGTTTTATAGCCTTTTCCCGGACGCCCCGCGCCTGACGCTGACCCGCGAAGACGAAATGATTCGACTGAGTCTGGACGATTCGCAACTCTGGGACCCGGAACATTTCCTCAGCGAATGTCTATTGGTGATCTGGCATCGCTTCGCCAGTTGGTTGATCGGCCAGCGTATTCGACTGGAGCACGCCACGTTCAGCTACCCGCGACCGGAACATGGCGCCGAATACGAGCTGCTGTTCTCGTGCCCGCTCGAGTTTTCGGCACATCAAAGCAGCCTGCTGTTCCACGGCCGCTACCTGAACATGCCACTGCTACAGGACGAACGCACGCTCAAGCAGTTCCTTGAACGCTCGCCTGCCGATCTGTTATCGCGCCCGGACGACGGCCATAGCCTGAGCAGCCAGTTGCGACGCCTGCTCAGTCGCGACCGCTCCCCCTGGCCGGACCTGGAGGCCGTGGCTGAGCACCTGCATATCAGCCCGCAAACGCTACGTCGGCATCTGCGTGAAGAAAACACCAGTTTTCAGGAACTCAAGGACCAGCTACGCCGCGACATTGCCATTTATCACCTGGGCCGCAACGACTTGCCCTTGCAACAGATCGCCGAGCAATTGGGGTTTTCCGAGCCCTCGGCGTTTCACCGGGCATTCAAGAAGTGGACCGGGCTGACGCCGGGGGCTTACCGGGCCAGGGATTTGTAGGAGCCGGG
>NZ_CATKQQ010000054.1:0-1084 GCF_949767605.1 Pseudomonas sp. IT-P218 | reverse complement strand
AATCCCGGATTTACCTAAGATTCCAGCCTACCACCTTAAACTTGGACAACCAACGCCAAGCTGGCCTAGCCTTCTCCGTCCCTCCATCGCAATAACCAGAAGTACAGGAATATTAACCTGTTTTCCATCGACTACGCTTTTCAGCCTCGCCTTAGGGACCGACTAACCCTGCGTCGATTAACGTTGCGCAGGAAACCTTGGTCTTTCGGCGTGGGTGTTTTTCACACCCATTGTCGTTACTCATGTCAGCATTCGCACTTCTGATACCTCCAGCAAGCTTCTCAACTCACCTTCACAGGCTTACAGAACGCTCCTCTACCGCATCACCCGAAGGTGATACCCGTAGCTTCGGTGTATGGTTTGAGCCCCGTTACATCTTCCGCGCAGGCCGACTCGACTAGTGAGCTATTACGCTTTCTTTAAAGGGTGGCTGCTTCTAAGCCAACCTCCTAGCTGTCTAAGCCTTCCCACATCGTTTCCCACTTAACCATAACTTTGGGACCTTAGCTGACGGTCTGGGTTGTTTCCCTTTTCACGACGGACGTTAGCACCCGCCGTGTGTCTCCCATGCTCGGCACTTGTAGGTATTCGGAGTTTGCATCGGTTTGGTAAGTCGGGATGACCCCCTAGCCGAAACAGTGCTCTACCCCCTACAGTGATACATGAGGCGCTACCTAAATAGCTTTCGAGGAGAACCAGCTATCTCCGAGCTTGATTAGCCTTTCACTCCGATCCACAGGTCATCCGCTAACTTTTCAACGGTAGTCGGTTCGGTCCTCCAGTCAGTGTTACCTAACCTTCAACCTGCCCATGGATAGATCGCCCGGTTTCGGGTCTATTCCCAGCGACTAGACGCCCTATTAAGACTCGCTTTCGCTACGCCTCCCCTATTCGGTTAAGCTCGCCACTGAAAATAAGTCGCTGACCCATTATACAAAAGGTACGCAGTCACAGAACAAAGTCTGCTCCCACTGCTTGTACGCATACGGTTTCAGGATCTATTTCACTCCCCTCTCCGGGGTTCTTTTCGCCTTTCCCTCACGGTACTAGTTCACTATCGGTCAGTCAGTAGTATTTAGCCTTG
>NZ_CATKQQ010000052.1:0-1242 GCF_949767605.1 Pseudomonas sp. IT-P218 | reverse complement strand
TGAACTGGTCAAGTAATCCCGGACACCGATTACGGTGTTTATGCCGCTTTTTGCTCCATAGCTATTGGCGACAGGTAGTTGTTGTAGCTGTGGAGCCTGGTGCGGTTGTAATACATGAAGAAGCGCACCATGTCGGTTTTTGCTTCTTCGACCATGCTGTAGCCGCTGCGGGGAACCCATTCTGATTTCAGTGTGCCGAAAAAACGCTCTGTTGGAGCGTTGTCCCAGCACTGTCCGCGATGACTCATGCTCTGCAAAATGCCGTGGCGGGCCAGTTCTTCTTGAAACTTACGACTGGTGTACTGACAGCCCTGATCCGAGTGGAACATCAGCCCCGGCGAGCAGGTTCGTACCTCTGTCGCCATGCGTAGCGCCTTGCTCACCAAGTTGGCGTCATTGACCAGAGAAAATGCCCAGCCAATGACTCGACGAGCAAACAGGTCAATTACGATGGCCAGGTGAACCCAACGTTTTCCCACCATCAAGCTGGTGACGTCGCCACACCAGACCTGATCAATTGCAGTCGGTTTGAAGTTGCGCTTAAGCCGGTTGGGCGCGACAAATGCCTCCACGCCTTTGGATCTGAATGGATGCGGCTGGCGTTGCTTACTGACAATGTTGGCTTCCCTCATCAGCGCTCTGACCACACTTCTTCCAACTGTAATATTTTGGGCCTTCAGGCCTTTGCTGATCATCCTGGAGCCCATGGCCTCCCGGCTTTCACTGTGCAGTTCAACCACTTTCAGCTTGAGCTCTTCGCGTCTGATCCGCGGTTTGGCGCGTCGCTGAAGCCACTCATAAAAGCTGCTGCGCTTCACACCAAAAACGCGACACACGATAGCCGTCGGGAATGACTCTCTTAGCTCCGCAATCATCGAAAACGATCGGGATCCGACATCAAGAGAGCGGTAGCCTTTTTTAAGATCTCGGCCTCCATCTCCATGCGCTTGATCTTGGCTTTTAGCTCCTGGATCTGGCGCTGATCTTCGGTAATCGCCTTGGTGCCTTTGACGGCCTGGCCCTCGCGTTCCTTGCGAACCTGATCGACCCAGCGCCGTAAAGCGGTGGGGCCGATATCCAGCGATGCACAAACATCTGGAACCGAACAGTTATCATCAAGCACCATGCTGGCAGCCTGAAGCTTGAACTCGCGGGTGTAGACCTTTCTTTCGTTCATGGAACCTCCAAGTTGGCGAAATCATATCGCCCTTAAGAGGTGTCCGGAATAATTAGGCCAGTTCA
>NZ_CATKQQ010000051.1:0-1248 GCF_949767605.1 Pseudomonas sp. IT-P218 | reverse complement strand
TCGAACTTTCGGTTCTTTCGTCTTCACACACCGCAATCTGGTCTCTCTCGAGTTCGCAAATTGCTTGGGTGTTATATGGTCAAGCCTCACGGGCAATTAGTATTGGTTAGCTCAACGCCTCACAGCGCTTACACACCCAACCTATCAACGTCGTAGTCTTCGACGGCCCTTCAGGGGACTCAAGGTCCCAGTGAGATCTCATCTTGAGGCTAGTTTCCCGCTTAGATGCTTTCAGCGGTTATCTATTCCGAACATAGCTACCCGGCAATGCCACTGGCGTGACAACCGGAACACCAGAGGTTCGTCCACTCCGGTCCTCTCGTACTAGGAGCAGCCCCTCTCAAATCTCAAACGTCCACGGCAGATAGGGACCGAACTGTCTCACGACGTTCTAAACCCAGCTCGCGTACCACTTTAAATGGCGAACAGCCATACCCTTGGGACCGGCTTCAGCCCCAGGATGTGATGAGCCGACATCGAGGTGCCAAACACCGCCGTCGATATGAACTCTTGGGCGGTATCAGCCTGTTATCCCCGGAGTACCTTTTATCCGTTGAGCGATGGCCCTTCCATACAGAACCACCGGATCACTAAGACCTACTTTCGTACCTGCTCGACGTGTCTGTCTCGCAGTCAAGCGCGCTTTTGCCTTTATACTCTACGACCGATTTCCGACCGGTCTGAGCGCACCTTCGTACTCCTCCGTTACTCTTTAGGAGGAGACCGCCCCAGTCAAACTACCCACCATACACTGTCCTCGATCCGGATAACGGACCTGAGTTAGAACCTCAAAGTTGCCAGGGTGGTATTTCAAGGATGGCTCCACGCGAACTGGCGTCCACGCTTCAAAGCCTCCCACCTATCCTACACAAGCAAATTCAAAGTCCAGTGCAAAGCTATAGTAAAGGTTCACGGGGTCTTTCCGTCTAGCCGCGGATACACTGCATCTTCACAGCGATTTCAATTTCACTGAGTCTCGGGTGGAGACAGCGCCGCCATCGTTACGCCATTCGTGCAGGTCGGAACTTACCCGACAAGGAATTTCGCTACCTTAGGACCGTTATAGTTACGGCCGCCGTTTACCGGGGCTTCGATCAAGAGCTTCGCGTTAGCTAACCCCATCAATTAACCTTCCGGCACCGGGCAGGCGTCACACCCTATACGTCCACTTTCGTGTTTGCAGAGTGCTGTGTTTTTAATAAACAGTCGCAGCGGCCTGGTATCTTCGACCGGCGTGGGCTTACGCAG
>NZ_CATKQQ010000050.1:0-1252 GCF_949767605.1 Pseudomonas sp. IT-P218 | reverse complement strand
CTCCACGATTATTCAAAGAACAGCTTGATGCCTTGCGGATCAAGGCCATGATGGCGCTGGGTGAAGCCGTTGCCGTCTGTCACTCCTCGCACCACGCTGCCGTCAGCGGTTTCGATGCGATAGCGCACATCGGATTTTGGCGCGCCTGTCTCTTTGTCCTTGACCTGGAATCCACCCTGCGTTGGATTTTTGTAGAGGGGGTCTTGCAGGACCATGGCTGACAACGCCTGTTCGAGGGAGGCACCACCGCCCCAGGCGATAAGGTCGTTCTTGATGCGCAATTCACCTGGCGCACCGATTTCGATGGAGCCATCCTTGATCTTGATGTAGGCGCCTCGACTGACCAGGGTGATGCCTTGTTCGGCGTTGAGCATGATTTCGCCGTTGATACTGTTAAGCGTCAGCGCCTTGTCCGCTTGCAGTGTCATCGCATCGCTTTGCGCCTGGATCTCCACCGGCCCCCGGGCGGCAAACAGCTTGAGCCCAAGTTTCTGCGCGAACAGGCTGATTGCTTCGCCGGCGGTCACGCTAAAGCGCTTGAGTACGCTGACATCAACGGTCTCCCCTGCCGTCGCGGTAAGGGTTTTTCCCGCTGAGATCTGAATATTTGCCGGTGTCGTGAGAGCAATACCCGCAGGTGCCGACGCAATCAGTCCAGCTTGCTTGAGATGCGCCAATGCCTCTTGCAGCCCTTGTTGCGACTGCACGTCTGCTGGCAGGGCGCCCGATACGGCGGCGCTTTGAGCCAAGGCATTCACCAGTTGCAAGGCACTGTTGAGCTGCGCCAATGCGGCACTCATCTCAAGCACCTGACCTTGAGCCTTGGCCTGCACATCCGCACTGATGAACAACCCCTTGCCGCCACGAATGGCGCCATGCCCATCCGTCCTCAGCTCAAACCCTTCCCCGCGTTTTTTCTTCTGCGCATCCACCAGATGCCCCAGGTTCAACTGACTCTTGCCACTGTGCTCAGTACTGAGCTTGACATGCTCTTCCCCGCGGTTGTCCTCCATCCGCAGCTTGTTGTTCGCCGGGGTGCGCAGCACGTTGCGTTTGTAGTTGCGCAGGGTCACGTGGTCCGGGTGATCGCTGTCGTGCAGGGCGTGGGCGATGTAGGGGCGGTCGGGGTCGCCCTGTTCGAAGGCGATGGCCACTTCGGTGCCGCAGATCAGCGGCAGGTGCAGGCCATGGGTGTCGCCGGCGTAGGGGCGTGCCTGGCGGAGCCACATGCTTTCCTGGCCGAGCTTCCAGG
>NZ_CATKQQ010000049.1:0-1442 GCF_949767605.1 Pseudomonas sp. IT-P218 | reverse complement strand
TGAGGAGCGACCGGGGCAGAGCAGTCTGTACCTGTATGAGCCGGGGAGTTATGCGCCCTTGGCGCGGGTGGATCAGGCAGAGGGTGAAGAGCAGCAGCTTTATTACTTCCATACTGATCAGATTGGTACGCCGCTGGAGATGACGGACGCGGACGGGAGCATTGTCTGGCAGGCGACGTACAAGGCTTGGGGGGCGGTTGAAAAGCTGGCGGTCAATGACATCGAGCAGAATTTGCGGTTTCAGGGGCAGTATTTCGATGACGAGACGGGGCTGCACTACAACACGTTTCGGTATTACGATCCGGAGGTGGGGCGGTTTGTAACGCAGGATCCGATAGGGTTGTTGGGTGGGCACAATCTTTATGGTTATTTGTCGAATCCTTTTTCTAGGATCGACCCGTGGGGGTGGTGTGAAACAAAGGGTATGGGAGTCAGTAAATCGGGGCACCATGTCCCCGCTGTGCGAAAGTCAGTAGGTCGACCATTTGAGATTGCAAGATCTGATAAGACTAGACCAACCATATTTCCACGTGGAAAAAATCCAGAGCATTCACATTGGCTTTTGCATGAAGCTGAGCGACCTCATATCGGGCCCCGCCAAGGTGATTTTTCAGGAACAGATGATGAATTGTTTGCGGCTTACAGAAAAGCATATGAAAATATGGATCATATAAAGGTTGATGTGGTTTCACCTAATGGAACGCATGTCTTAGGTGAAAACGTGACACCGCGTACGGCAGTAGACCTTATTGAGAACTGGCTGAGAGAGAGTGGCTTGAGATGACTAGTGAATCTATAAAAGAGCTATCGATTTTAATCCATGAAGAAGATTTTTTTGAAGTGGTTGCTTTGGCTGTTAAAGACTGGGACGAGGCGTTAGACCAAAGAGATAGGGGGGAGTTTGATGCGTCGTGGGTTGAAAGTAATGAGTATTTGAAAAAACTAGACTATAAAACCTCTACTGATGAAAAGGAAATTTCAGCGTTAAGAGAGTTTTCTTTCAAGAAAGTGTTCCGTCTAACGCAAAATTCCGAAGCCGCAAGCTATGTGTCTGATGATATCGGAATGATTGGGGAGGCCATAGCAAAAGGACATGTGAGTGAATGGGTAGCGAGGTTACTTGATTTGTACCGCAAAGGTGAATTTCCCTGTTAGCTTTTGGCGATACGAATCGGCTGCTGAAAATCAACCGGTTAACAACAATCTGGCAATGTCTAAGAAAAAATAATTCACCCACGACCTGATAGGCCACCAGATATAGGGGCGGGACGTGAGGTGAGCTAACGCCATCTGTCGCTCGCTCTTTCAAAATTCATCGAAATAAGTGGCTGTCAACATTGTCTCAGCCACTTTCTCTATAGTAATAATCGACGCCCGCCGCAAGCCACACCTACCTGTGGTGGAACACCCTGGCCCAAGTCGAGCGCTTCCAGGATTGCTCC
>NZ_CATKQQ010000048.1:0-1527 GCF_949767605.1 Pseudomonas sp. IT-P218 | reverse complement strand
ATTGTCCATCGAGGTTGAGTTGGTGCAGGTGGCCGCTGCCGTAGTACAGGTGATTGAGGTGTTGGGCTGATGCCAAGGAGTATTTTCTAGAAGTTCATCAGCACAAACCCTAGATCAGCGCCCCAACTAGTTATCGAACCGAATCAGATGTCGATATCTAGCTAAAACACTCTCGTATTTGGCAGCTTTTACCTCTTTCAGAACTACCTCATTTTCTTTTTCGAGTTTCTCTTTCAGATCTTTCACCGAATGGCTCAACCCTAATCCTTTCTTGATTTCCAGAATTTCTTGCAAAGTGGCTTTAGCTTTACCTATTGCCAAAATACTTACGGAGTCCGGCAATTCGTTGCCATCTTCAAGGACATACGCTACCAATTCTTCAACTGAGAAAAATATTTCCGCATCGTCTAAAAATGGATCACCAGAGCCTATGAGATAAAATTTATCTTCGGCAGATCTATCGATCAGAACAAGCCTGCCACCAGAGTCATCACCCACCAAAAGCTGCCCTGGAAAGTCCTTGTCTATATCATATGTTTTATTGCGCTCAGCTATTTCCTCCGTCGAATAAATCAGCACTTGATCATCAAGCAAGGCTCCATTATAGAGAGCCCAAAACCTGGCAACCCATACATCCTCATCGACCCCCAACAAGCGGACCGCTTCATTAATCATCGCTGCCGACGCAGGCGGATTTACTTCTGTATAACTTAGAGTCATTGAAACGCCCCTAATGAGTCAAAATATTTATACGATCTACTGGCAGCCTTTTTCGCAGCGCCAGGATCAACGCCAGCGTCAATTAATTCTTTGTAGGCGACACCAAACTCTTCCTTAATCGTTCCACCAAACCCAGAAATTCGCCGTCTAGTTCGCTGAAGCGATGAGATAATCGCATGAGGTTCTCCCGAAGAGCTTTTTAGAAGAATAGCAGGCGCCTCGTTTCTCTTATACCCTGTGACATTTCTTTTCGCCCACTCATCTTGGATAAAATGGTGTGACTGAACTAGTTTATCTTCCGAAATATTTTTGTGGCCCGATGCCCTATTAACACCAGGAGACAGGTTACCGTGGGCATCAACATCACCAGCTTTGTAGCCACCGGGACGATTGCAACTCCACCCCCACGGATCGCTCCAACCTATGGAATTAGGAGCGTATTGATACAGGTTTTCCCCGCCAATCAACCCAATCGGATCCTGCGTAACAAACCGCCCCACCTCCGGATCGTAATACCGAAACGTGTTGTAGTGCAGCCCCGTCTCATCGTCAAAATACTGCCCCTGAAACCGCAGATTCTGCTCGACTTCATCGACCGCCAGCTTTTCAACCGCCCCCCAAGCCTTGTACGTCGCCTGCCAGACAATGCTCCCGCCCGCGTCCGTCATCTCCAGCGGCGTACCAATCTGATCAGTATGGAAGTAGTAAAGCTTCTGCTCCTCACCTTCCGCCTGATCCACCCGAGCCAATGGCGCATAACTCCCCGGCTCATAGATATACAGACTGCTCTGCCCCGGACGCTCTTCG
>NZ_CATKQQ010000047.1:0-1671 GCF_949767605.1 Pseudomonas sp. IT-P218 | reverse complement strand
TCGAGCGGGCCCAGGACCTTGACCAGAAAGGCCGCGTCGGCTTTTTCCGGGCGCGCCAGCATCAGGTAGGCCTTGAGTTGTTCGTAGGCCTGGGGTGCGCGTTTGAGGCGTTCGGGGCTGTCGGCGGGGAGCTTGGTCAGGGTAGTGAGTTGTTGCTGCAGGCTGGCCATCGCCGGGTCGCGCAGCAGGCGCTGGTTGGCCTCGACGTAGGTGGGCCAGAGCATTTGCAGCAGTTCCGGATTTTTGTTCAGGCCGAAGCGCTGGTACCAGGGGGTGCCGTGGGTGGCGCGGTATTCCAGGCGGCCCAGTTCGCGGGCCAGGTCATTCAGGGCGAGGAATTGTTCGTCAGGGGTTGATGATTGTTGCAGGGTCGCCAGCGATGTCTGCACCTGGGCGATGTGCACGCGGTTGGTGGCGAAGGACAGTAGCATGCCGGCGCTCCAAATCAGCGCCAGCCCCAGCGCCAGTGAATAACCCACTCGCGTGACGCCCCAGCCGAGGCGGCGATGGAGCACGGTCTTGTCACCGAGCACGCCGTCCCAAGGCGGCATGGCGTACCAAAGGTGAGCTTTTTTTACTTCAGTGTCTTTACTGCCCGGCAGCGGCAGGCTGAACCACAACCCGCGCAGCGGCAGACTCCGGGCGAACACCCGGAACAACGGCGCCAGCGCCTGCCGCCAACGCGCTATGCCCTCGACCTGCAAATCACGGGACAGACGCAGCAGGAAGTCATGACGCATGGTGCCCTGGATTTGCGCCCAACCGTTGTCGCGCAGGGGTAACACCAAGCTCTCCAACCCGCTCTCCAGCGCCTGCGGCGTCACATCGGACGGCAGCAGACAACCGACCGCCTGGGTGGGGCGTTTGTCCTGATCCCATCCACTGTCGCAGACCTGCCACAGGTGCAGCGGCAACTGCCAGCGCAGCTGGCGGGCCAGGTCTTGCAGGTGACGCACACCGTTGTCCATCGCCTCAGTGTCGGTGCTTTGTTGTGCGTTCAGGGCCCAGATCACGCCGTCAAGGGCACGCCAGCGGCTCAGGCCTTGCCACGGGGTGACGCGGCCATCATCGAATTTGGTTTGGGTGCTGCCACCCCAGAGCAGGATGGTGTCGTGGCCTGCGAGCCATTTTTTATCTTTCAGATGGGGGGCGATGGCGTTGATCTGATCGGGTTCGCCGGCGACCAGTAGCAGGCGGACTTTGTGGCGCCAGAAATGGCCGTGATGTTCGCGCAGGTAATAATCGAGACCGTCCCGTTCAACGTTATCGCAGCTCGATCGAGGGGCTCCTGCACCGAATTTTTCCCGTGCCCACGCTATGAACTCCAGTGTCCCCAGCTTTCTGGTAGCCAGCGCTCCCAGACTTTCGAGAAACAAGATCACCAGACATCCGGCGAGCAGCCAAGCGGAGAAAGTCACCCTTTCGAGCCCATTATTTACAGAAAGGATCGGGTTCTCCACCCAGATCAGCAGCCCACCGATAATTCCCAAACAAAGCACTACAATCCAGACACTGACTTGTTTCATGATTAATCCTTATCCCCGATCATCCAGCGGGCCGCACAACGCACCATTGCGGCGAAGTGTCCTGCATCATTACAAGTTGAGGTTGGCGCTCGGTGCGCGCGTTTTCGCTGGCGACGACCAGTGCCAAATTGCCCACTGCACACCC
>NZ_CATKQQ010000046.1:0-1855 GCF_949767605.1 Pseudomonas sp. IT-P218 | reverse complement strand
CACTGATCAGATTGGTACGCCGTTGGAGATGACTGACGCGCACGGGAGCATTGTCTGGCAGGCGACGTACAAGGCGTGGGGTTCGGTTGAAAGGCTGGCGGTCAATGATGTCGAGCAGAACCTGCGGTTTCAGGGGCAGTATTTTGATGGCGAGACGGGGCTGCACTACAACACGTTTCGGTATTACGATCCGGAGGTGGGGCGGTTTGTGGCGCAGGATCCGATTGGTTTAGCTGGCGGAGTCAATCTGTATCAATATGCTAATAGCGCTATTGGTTGGATCGATCCATTGGGGCTTTGCTCCAAAGCGCTAAGCAACAATATGACAAAAAGTGGAACTCCCCGCCCCGCAAACTCCGCTGCTCATCACATCGTTGGTGATACTGCCAAGCTTGCAGCTCCTGCGAGAGCGGTCCTGGCAAAGCATGATATTCATGTGGATGATGCAATCAACGGAGTGTTTTTGCCTAATCGTAATAACGTTGACTCGAGCGTGCCAGGGATCCTGCATAATGGTAAGCATCCAAATTCTTATTTTGAGAATGTTAACCAGCTTATAATTAGTGCAGATAAGGCTGGTGGTAAGCCGATGGTTTTGAAGACAATCGATAGAATCCGAAATACATTACTAACGAGTCCACGGGACGCTCAGTGGTCCGGATTATTTGGGTGACTTATGAAAATTTATTCAATAACGCAAAATGACAAATATAAAACATTGGTCGATGCGGATCAAATGGAAAGTCTGCAGGAGTTCGCTACAAAGCTTGCATATGGTGACGCAATTTTGGAGTCTGAAAACCAGTGTTATCGCGTTGTATATAATAGTGATGATAAAAACAAACCGGCACTTTCTGATTTTTTTACATTTTTCAGGCCTATCTTGGTTGTCTCTGAAAAAGCATATGAGGCGCTTGGTTTTTTGCAGGTTTTTCCTACGGTTAAGTTGCTCGGGCCGCGTGCGGGGGATGTCGCAGTATTTGTTGCCGAGGTTCTATCAGATGCATTTGATATTGATCAATCCGATTATGATAAGGGGGAGGGTGGGTATGTAGTTTACAAAGCGGTGTTAAATATTCCCGAGAATTACAAGAGTGAGATTTTTCGCATTCCTGAAAATCCGCAAGTTCTATATGTCAGTCAAGTGTTCAAAGATGCTGTAGAGTCGCAGGGCCTGAGAGGGGTCGCTTTTAAGGAGGTTGCACAGAGTTGTTGAGTGAATAAGCGGAAAAGGGGACAGATTTATTTTGGACCGTTTTTCGTTTTTCCCTAAATAAATCTGTCCCCTTTTTCGCCCCTTTTTCGCCTTTTTCGTTGGTCCCCTTTTTCGTTGGATTGTAGATATCAGAAACATAAGCGCTATATAAGGGTTGTGAGATGAAAAAAACTGAGTTGATTGATTTATTGCAAGAAATATTGAATGAGCTTAAACAAATTCAGGCAGTGCGAGGAGTGACGGATCTTCACTCTATTATTGAAAGTTACGAAAGGGTTATAGCTCTCTTGCTTGGAGGTGCTTTGACCGATAATTTAATCAGGTTTTCGCCTAGGGAGTATTTAGAGATATATAGTGATTATGAGAACCCGCTGCTTGAAAAAATGGATTTTGCACAAAAAGAGGTTAATGGTTTTTTGGTTGTCAGGCCTTGAGTAATTGATATTTTTTCGACGCTATTTTTGTTTTTGATGTGGTCACTAACGCTTTCTGTCGTTCGCTCTTTCAAAACTCATTGAAAAAGTGGCTGCCAACATTGTCTCAGTCACTTTCTTTATATTAATAATCGACGCCAGCCGCATGCTCGAATGCCTGTAGTGGAACACCCTGGCCCAGGTCGAGCGCTTCCAGGATTGCTCG
>NZ_CATKQQ010000045.1:0-2016 GCF_949767605.1 Pseudomonas sp. IT-P218 | reverse complement strand
CGGCCCATGGCGTCGTAGCCGAAGCAGCTGGTGAGCGTGCCCTGGGTGCGCAGGACTTCGCGGCGCAGGTCGTCACGCTCTTGCAAATCGTTGGAATCATTCTCTACAGCAGGTTCTTGATCAACTACTACCTGATCTCAGTTTCCTTGGTACCCTGAACAAAACCATAAGGTCACTCCTGAAAATCCAAGCGTAAATCTCAACTCAAAGCTCTTTAATAGACTGCCTCACAGACTCACAAAAAAAGTCTTCAAAATTATTGAAAATCACGTTTTTTTCACCATCCCTTTTAAATGAAAGCTCAGTCTCCACAACTACGGGCTCGCCTGTCTCTCCGATATTGGAAGTGTCGATTGAATATATAGGACCATAGCCTGAAGACTTAATAACAACCATACTGCTATCAGCATCACCAAGCAATCGCGCTGTTTTTTGTAGCGAACAGTACGCTAGGTATCGCGGTAGCGCTTAGCCCACTCTTTGTGATCCCATAATATGTTTCTCCAGCAAATGATAAAGCTTCGAATTTCTTCAGGAATAACTTATACGAGCTCGGAAAACTCACACCCAGTTCGTTTTCAAACTCAGCTATCAAGGCGTCGGTAGCACCACCTGCATATGCCGGATCTTCACCAGATGCAGTCTTAATCAAATCCATATAACTCATACCTCAAACCCCAAAGTCCAGTGATCTTTCCTTCCAATAGCCTTTCTTCCATGTATTAAACGGCCCACGATTGGCTTCCGCTCCAGCGTGGTGGTCTGGCCCAGCGCGTCGGTGACGACGGCCAGATGGTGGCGCTCGTCGAAGCGGTAGGTGGTGATTTTACCCGAGCAATCCTGGAAGCGCTCGACCTGGGCCAGGGAGTTCCACCACAGATATTTGGACTTGCCGGTTGCACCGATGACGGTGTGCGGCAGGCCGTCGTCGCCATTGAGGTATTCGGTGGTGTGGCCGAGGGCGTCGATTTCCTTGAAGTATTTTTTAGTCAGCCGTAAACATTACTCTCTTGGGCCTTCTCAATGAAGATATCAAGGAGATCACCTTGAATTTCCTCTCCATCACACGTAACAACAAAATCTCCGTCTACACCATCAGGGAAATGAACACCATCCAGCGTCCCCAAGACCACAGAAGCACTGTCAGCGATAATGACGTTAAAAAAAGCAAAAATATTAGCCCTATCGTTGTCGCTAAGCGTAGCCATGGCATTTCTGGCCTTGGCATACGGATCGTTATCGTTATTGAGCGGCTTACTTAATGAATTCCTATATTGTTCTAAATTTTTGGTATACAGCTCATTAAATATTGCAGATACAAATTTTTGATCAGATTTCATAAGCCATCCTCATTAGCGCATTTCTGGGTACATTGCTTTATTTAGCGATATCAGTTCTTGAAGCTTTGCATTGGGTACATCTGGATATACACGCCTGAGTTCTCTTATGTCGCGAGCCACAACATCACGAGCACTGGCAAATGGCAAGCCTGTCTTTCCATTCACCCCACCCCTTGACAAAATACCTACTCCCTCTTTAGAAACAGTATGCCCCACACGAGGCACTAACATTGCGGGAGCAGCTGCTGGATCGTAGCCCTCAACCAAATCTTTCATAAGATTTTTCTGGCCAACATGGTGAGAGTCTAATCCTAGATTTTTACCCTTTACAGCACTTTTATTACCTTGATGTGAGTTCACATCCCATTTTTCACAAGCGAGGCCTAAAGAATCGATCCATGCATTGGGATTAGGCACATACTGGTAAAGATTTTCTCCACCGTATAACCCAATCGGATCCTGCGTAACAAACCGCCCCACCTCCGGATCGTAATACCGAAACGTGTTGTAGTGCAGCCCCGTCTCGTCATCAAAATACTGCCCCTGAAACCGCAGGTTCTGCTCGACGTCATTGACGTGTAGACGCTCAACCGCCCCCCAAGCCTTGTACGTCGCCTGCCAGACTATGCTCCCGTGCGCGTCAGTCATCTCCAACGGCGTACCAATCTGGTCGGTA